>CAZHUW010000027.1:0-24577 GCA_964535295.1 uncultured Bacteroidota bacterium | reverse complement strand
CTCAGTTGAATCAAGACCCTCCTCACTCGACGGGTTCGTATCCTCAAGCAAGACCAGAAGATCCTCATCCCAACAGAGGCCGTTCTCACTCCAAGTGAGGCGATCCTCGCTTCAGGGGGGAACATCCTCGCTCTGAGTGACACCGCCCTCAATTAAACTGACAACCATGTCTCTTAAACTGACAATGATTTAACAAGAAGCTGAAATTTTGTCATAGTTTAGTAATTACAATTACTTAGAATAGTCAAAGCTGCTAAAAAAAACATCACCACGCAAGGTATGAGCTTGCGTGGTGGATTAAACTAAAGCCTTAGGCGGCTTTTTGCGACTTGATCTTTCTTGCGAAGCGTTTGCCGAGTTCATCTACGACTTCGTCAAGGCCTTGGGTTCCTATATCTGAGCCTTTGGCATAATTATAGACAACCAGAGCGGCGGCATAGGCTTCGCTGCCAGCCGCAACGTACGTGTCATCTACTTTTTCTGCCAGGATTGTGATAGACTGCTGAATCGAATACAGCGCGTCAAAGATAGCAACGTCACGCTTGAATTCCTCAATGTCAAAATCCCGCGGGAGGAATCCGGGGTTTTTGACGGCCAGTTCCAGCGCTTTGTCCACGAATGCGCGGCTTTTGTCGCCAAGTTTCGGAAGCGATTTTTTCTCGTCGACAGTAAGATCGACAAGAAACGGAAGTTTCTGTTTGATGGTCTGAAGCGCCGCAAGTATGGCGTCTTTGTCAGGTTGCGACAGGGTCGCGCTTACTCGGTTCACGGGCATAGTTCAGGTTCCTTTCTTTTGGTTATTGGATTCGGTTATACTACTCCGATATGGAGCAGATACATTTTCAGCTTTTTCAACCGACGGTACGGTGAAGCATGTATTTTAACTTCTGACGTAAAGACCAGAATCGAACGTCTGCGACGTCGATGTGTCCCATCAGATAACCCAGACGCGGCAGGCTTTTGAATGAATAAATGACGGCATAGCGCCTAACGGCGGGATTGTCAACGGCGCGTTTGATGTAATAATCGAAATAGTGCAATTCGGTCTTTCGTACCAAACCGTTGGAAACGAGATAGTCGAGGCGTGCAAAAAAATCCAAGAGCGCATCGAAAGAGCGGCGAATATTTTGTTCGGTAGGATCCACGACCTCTTGGTCTAAATGGTTTCGTAATACAATGGTTAGATTCTCGTATCCCGCCAGAAGAAAATCATCCAGATACTCCAGTGCGACCTTCTTGTCTTCCGCATTCATTTGAGAGATCAGGTTTTCAAGAAATTCCGATCTTTTGATGAAATTAGACTTTCGGTATTCCATCACGGCTGTAAAAAATGCAAAGAGGGTGGAGGCGGCGCCGACCAGAGCAAGAATTTGTGTTGCAATATCCATAGCCAAAATCTCCTGATTGGCCTTTATTTAATTTCGATATAAAGCGAACAATGATCCGAAATGGTATCCACGAAAGTTTTCTTTGCTGAACCGGATAACTCCTGCCATCCGCTGACGCGCACCTGGAAAGGCGTGCCGTCCGGCTTATTACCTGCATTGGCGACCATAAGATGATCGCTCGCAAGCACATGATCGAGATCGGAAGTCATCGTTGTACTGGTCCAGGTAGCATCGTGCTCTTTTTCCAACAAAACCATATTCGACTTGGCAGCGAAGATCCCGACGGCATCGATCTCAGCCAAACCGGAAAACGCAGGGTTCTTTTGGCTCTTTTTAGGATACTGCATACCCATGGTATTAAAGTCGCCAAGAACAACGAGATTGCTTTTGGAGGCCATTTTATCGATGGCTTTTTTTAGTTTCCAAACGTGATCGAACATCTCCACGCGATTACCGAACGCGGGAGCATCCGTACCGCTGTCCATGTGTAGGAAAAGAATATTATAATAGATCGAACCGCTTCGAAGTGTCAGCAGGGCGCCCGGACGCAGGTAGGGGTTATAGGCTTTGAATTCCCTTTTTTGCGTAAATGCGACCTGATCAAATTTGTCTTGCCGGTAAGATACCAGAATTTCTTGCGTTTCCGGCCCGTCGGTGATATTAAAATTATAATCAGGAAAATGATCTTTCATCAGATTGAGCACATCCATATTCTCGATCTCCAGTAGCCCGAATACGTCGGGATCGAATTGTTTAATATGATCCGCGGCTTTTTTTACGCGCGCTTCATTACCTTTGAAGTGCTCGATATTCCAGGATAGGATAGAGAATTTCATATACCCTCCTTTTTTTAAAAACCCAATAAGCTTCTTATAAAGCCGTAATTGCTTGCGATATAGACGAAATAAATGATCATCATACATATCCCCATGCCCCATTCCAAGGACGCGACCAACTGAAATGAAGGGGTACGCGGGAAAATCTCGGAAGGAAATTTCGGTGATAGAAAAACATAGACGCTAAACCACATAGATTGGACAAAGTTCAGAATGCTTTTCAATAATGATGTATGGAATTTGCGAACTGTACCGCCAGCCGGGGCAGGCAAGTTTTTTGTTTCCTGTTTATCGGTTTCAATGAGGGCCGCGATGTCTGCAGGATATTTTAATTGGTAAACAACCGAAAAAAACAAGGTAACAAGGAGGCAGGAAATGACAAACTGCCCGCCGCCGCCGTAACCATTGCGAACAACGAGTTGGAGAAAGTCGAGTTTAGCGCGTTCAAACCAACTTTCCGTGTTGGAGCGTTTCAACTGTACCGCTTGGTAATTCAGCCGCGCCAGCGATTCCTCGCGTAATCCTTCGGAAGCATTGGAATTTGAATTTACATATTGGATCAGAGAATTCAGAAACCGTTCCGCATCGATGGGTTCCATCGTATCAAGATCAAACCATATTTGTTTCAGCGAGATCAGATCCATCCCATAGCTCAAAATATTGTCATCCGCGTTGACCGTATCCGAAATGTTTGCTTTACTCAGGAGTATATCGGGATCGAACGATTGTCGCTGCGCGCGACTTGTTTCGTTCTGACGGATCGTGATCATAGACAAATAAGTATAACCGCTGAAAGAAGCTCCGTAAAAACTCATTGAAGGTGAAAAATTAGTATTAGACAGATCCGTTTTGCCTCTGAATCGAGCATGAAACAAGGACAGCCTTTCGGAGAAAACAGTTCCGCCAAAACCGGATGATAAATTAAACAAGCAGTTTTGCGCATCAAAATCGGAAACAAATGAGTTCGTCAATTCGAATGAAGTTAATGTGCGGGAGTTAGACAAGCTGAGCTGCGTGTAGATTCCTGAAGCATCGATGATAACAGGTTTTCGAAATTTACAGTCGCTAAGATCGAGCATACCGCCGATGCGTGTATTGGTGATAACGAAACTGTCCACAAAAGTCGAGTTAGCGAAATCGATATTTTCCCGGATGATACAATTAGTGATCTCGACGGTTTTACTGAAGATACGTTCGGGTTTTTCTGATTGATACTGCGGAGGCGATTCCGTGTTGTAAATAATACAATCATTGAACCGCAAAGGATGCGGGAGATTGAGCTTGAGAAGGATAGCGTTAAAACTCTCCAGTTTCATCAAATTGAGTGATTCGATAAAAACGTTTTCGATCGTTCGACGCTGCGCAAGTTGAAAATAGAAAAGCGAATCGTCGGAGTCATTGGCGTTATCTGCGTAGTAACGCATCCGCCGTGTGCGTGAGCCGCCGCCGGCGTGGCTTTCGATAACAAGCACCGTGTCGGCATTAATAAATTGCACATGAAAAGTTGCCCCCGGAATCGAGAAGTCTTTGATTTTCTGTGCCTGCAGACAATCCGTACTCTTGAAGAACACGCCTGTCAAGAGAATTGCGCAGAGCCACCAAAGTGATTTCATTTTTCGTTTCCTGGTTGTGTCGTCAGCCGTTGTCTTTTTTCATAATCCATGCATTGGCTTGATGGGTCGCTTGCCGCCACGGACGTTCGCGGTCTTGAGCAACCTCGTCTATGCTCTTTCTGATATCGGCGCAGACGTTGCCGATGAGATAATAACTATGTTCGGTAAAGCTTTTGGTTACAACCGGTGTGCAGTCGATCTGATGGATTTTGTTATGCAATGACTGAGGGCGTGAGGCTCCATTGGTGCCGAGCCGCTCGGGGTTAGCCTTGGTATAGTCGGATATCTTCAGAGCTTTGTCTTCACGATTATAGTAGATGCTGACTGCAGATGCGAGTTCCGGCAGCATGTTCATAGGTTGTCCATTTTCGAAAACATTGTCATCTACATCCGGTGAGCACATGAAAATGTTTTCAAAGATTCGGGGAAAAGAACTGCCGAAAGTGTATTCATAGAGTCTCGACAAAGTATTTTGAAGAACATAGTTCCCCATGGAGTGGCATAAGAGATGGAGGTTTCGATTACAGAATTCTTCACGATTACGTCTCATATCGATGATAAAATCCCTTACTTTCAGGACGCCCCGCGCGAATGCATATCCGGATGCGCTTGCTTCTGAGCGGTCGGATTTATAGGACATCCAGGGTATCATCTGCCCGTCGGACGGCCACGAAAATAGTACGACCATTACATCTTCGCCCGTTTTCCTTACGGGGCTGTTCCTCAGCATTTCTTCCAATGCCAAAGCGCTCCCAACTGCATCGTGCCATGAAACGTTGAAACCGTGAATGTAGATCAAGACATCGGTTGCATTGGCCATACGCTTTTTTATGGCGTTGAACAGATCTGTGGAACCAAGTTTCAGCGCTTGGGGGTTTTTAGTGTCTTCTTCATATGCGCGGATCTGCGCCGATTCCGCGGCCTTTTTGAAAACTTCAGATAATGATTCGCCATCGCCTCTACCCAAGGGTCCTACGGATTTATCCAAAAGCGGTTGAATGTCGGTGTCGTTCACGTTGACCGTAATTTCACCGAACCTGAGGTTTTCCAAACCCTCATTGCTGAAATTGATCCCATATCCTTTGGGATTCCAACGATCACTGCCCTCATGTTTTCGGTTGGTCGCATAATACAAGGTTCTTTGTGACATGGTTTTCTTTCCCCATTTGAAAATATTTTTTAGCCAGGACGGGATCACAAACAACCCCCGCTCCAAAAGTAATTACCGTTTTGATCTTTAAACCATTTTGAATTACCGTTGATGTTTTCGCCGTCGGAAACATAGCCGATGACAGCGAGTGATTCTCCGATAGACGCTTTTCGTACCACAGGCGCGCGGGTGGAAGGATCGTTTTGACGGATATTCAGTCTGGCTACCGCCGTAACACTACCGGGTTGGGGGATGAAGTTATACGCCGGAAGAGGAGATCCATTGCATACATTATATTCGCTGACAATATCGCGTAGGAGTTGTTCGTAGGTTCTACGGCTTCTTGCAAGTCCGGTGACCGGATCGGATTTGCGGGCCGGATCCAAAAAGAAATGTCCGACAATAGAAGCAGCGGGGTCAAGGTTGAATTGGTTGCAAGCATAGGCCATAACCCAGATGTACTTTCGGTAAGCTTCGTCGGCATCGATATTACTTCCATAGCAATACTCGACACCGATGGCGGCGTCATTTGCATTATGACCGAAAAGCTTGTCATCTGTGGGGACGCCGTACAATACATGCCAGGCTTTCTCAGGATCACCGGTCAAAGCGGGGATACATTCGATGATGTCCTTATCGTCAACAAAAAGATGAGCGGAGGCGTATATTTCATTTCGTGATTCCTGGTAGTAATTGACATTTCCGGCGGCGGTGCTGTTTGGATTGCCGGTATCGTGCGCCACGATGAATTTAACACCGGGCTGCATTTTTGACCCTGATCTGCGTTTGGAATTTGCTGATAAATACTGTTTGGTTATGGTGTGTTTTTGCTGGAATGCCATAGATGCCTTCTAAGTTTTTTTGCTAAAACAGTTTGATTTCTAACCTACTGCCGGCGGTTCTTCATTGCTGGTTTCTTGTTTTTTCGATGGCATTATTTTGTTTCCTGCCGCCGCTTCGGTAACGCCTTTCAGGCTAAGACCTGCGAGAAAAACATCGATAGAAAGTTTGGTATAATCATAGTCCGTTACCATCCGAATTTTTTCAATTTCACCTTGCACAACTAATATTCCGGCTACGGAACCCAGAACCATTCCCGCGATAGATCCCATATACATGCCGTCTTCTGCTTTTTCAAAGAAAAGAATTTTCCCGCCGCTCTGGGCAAATTCATGTACCAAACCACCTAAGGCGCCGACAGTGATGGATACTGTAAGTCCCCAATTATTGTAGATTCAGATAGTCGAAACAATCAACAGCCCGCATGATAACCCGATCGTCCACCAAAACGATTGCTTAGGTGACACCGCCCAATCAGCGCCATTTTCTTCAATCATTTTTTTCTCCTTAATTATGCGTTTTCCATATTTGTTTCATAAATAGTTACCCCACCGCCACGCCGTATGCCTCCGTAAAGGCCGCTTCGGCGTATTCCAGCGAGGCGTAGGCAAATCCTTTGTCACCCCAACTCGTTCCCCAGCTATTGCGAACGATGAAACGGTCCGCAGTATATCCTACGAAAGCAACGGCATGGCCTCCGTCTGCGGAGTCGGCGTGATACTCATCCAGATTACCGTTTGAGGAAACGTCTTGCCAGGTATCGTCCACTTCCAGTCTTGTCAGGATCGGGCCATGAAAAGCGAGCCATTGCCGCCATTTATAGGGATCGCGGCCGAGGTTGAAATAACTCGTGATCTTAAGCCGGGCAGCGAGGGCGTAAAATGTATCTTCTTCACCCTGATACAGATTACCGGAACGGAACGGAAGGACAGAGTCGCGAACGGAGCCAAATTTGCGCGCAATATCCAAGGCAGCTTTGAGGCTGGTTCCTTCCGACTCGATGAAGGTTGTAGGGCGGGAGGTGAATTGATCGGTCTCTTTGGATGCCATCCAGATGTATCGCGGCGACATGGGCTCGTCCTTCCTGATCTTTCGTGCTTTTACAAAATGCCATCGCAATACCGCATCTGCCGTGGCCCAGCCCACGCAGGATCCCGTGTCTCCCTGGTTACCGATCTTCCACCACTTCTCCCGCAGATCTTTTGAACGCGGAACGGTTTTCGCAGCAAGTACACCCGACCGCAGGGCGCTTTCAATTCCCCAGTCCTTTTCCGTATTCCGTGAATCGATACAATTGAGGATCCTTTTTTCGCGTTTTCCTGGCATGACGGTATCCTTTCATTTTATGCGTAGTTCAGGAAATCAGTTCGTCATATCGCCCTTTCCAGTTTCCACCATGCGGATTTTCCTGCGGAACGAATTGGAGGGAAGACGTTTCCGTTTTTAAGTGTGATGGAAATTTCATCGATTGCCGGAATGGGTTCGGTCGTATGATCGGTATACCGCTCGAAAACATAGATCCCGGGTCTAGAACATACCATGCCGGTAATGAACCGGACCCGGGTCGATTGCGGGTGGGTTGAATTAACTGTCATGATTAAGGTGGGTTAAGCTTATTATTTATTTTGTGAATTGACCCGTTGTCCGTAGCGAAATATTAATCAGCGGCAGGCGCGGTCGGTCCGACAGAGAAATGACAGAGCGGAATTTCAATCCCGAAACCGGACCGGCCTTTGCTGATCGTATGACTACCCAGAGACCCACGAAAATTTATTTTTTTCAGTATCCCGTGCACCATTGAAAATGCATGGGATTTTTATCCTTGCGTTTCCAGCTCCCGCCCCATTCAAATCCGAAGGAACGGAATATTTCCACGATCTCCGGATGCATGTCGCCGCGCATACCCGGCAGATTCGTTTCCGGGTTAAGATCGATCGCGATGCCCCAGCTGTGCGTGGATAAATGCGGATCATTGTACTTGCTTCGAAAGTTAAAACAACCGCCATATGACCTGATGAATCGCCTGAGATTTTGTTCATGGATGGTCCGAAAAACATTCGTAATAGTTGAAACTAATTTTTTATGGCAGTATATTTTATCCACTTCTACCGACGGGCAGGCCGCCAAGGGTATCGTAAAAGGAAGATAGGCCAGGCCCATTTGATCCAATTCCCATTTCGGCTTGATCGTGCCGTCGTTATTGATGCAGTCAAATATATCGCCGAATGTCAACAGGATTTCATCGAGTTCGTATGGCGGATAAATTTCATTGGAATCATGCGGCGCCCTGTCTCTTCGTTCTATACCGGCGGAAAAAGTATTTTCATTTGTCTCTGGCAACATGATGAACAGGCCCTCTCAGTAGGTTATTTCGGCTTCTTTTGCTAATAAGACGTAAAGTTTTTTAAAAATGCATAAACGGACCGCATTTTTATTTGCAGAGATGGGCAACCTGTTAAATAACATTGTTTTATAGTTGGTTTTTATTAGGGTATTTCATTATAATTTCAATCATGACTGCATCAAACCGCACGTGTTATGCATTTTGAGGTTACACGGTTCAGGGATCTGACGGATCCGGAGATTATCCAGGGATACAAGTCGTCGCACGATGAAAGGTATCTCAACGAACTTTTCAGCCGCTATGCCTATCTCGTTCTTTTTTTATGTAATAAGTATTTCTCGAATCCGGATGACTCCAAAGACACGACGATGGAAGTGCTGGCTAAAATTGCCAGAGAGTTAACGAGGCATGACGTCGAGGATTTTAAGGCCTGGCTTTATGTGGTCACCAGAAATTTGTGTGTAGATAAATTAAGATCGAACAAGAGTTTGAATATTCATTTTCTGGATATCAATGAACAGGATTCAAAACATTTTATGCAATTTCCGGAAATTGACCGTCTTATTGCAGTTGAAGATGACAACAGCCTTTTGCAGAAAGAAATTTTGAAGGAAGCCGTAGCCGCTCTGGATTCCGATCAGAGGGAATGTCTGATGCTTTTTTATTATGAGCGGAAAAGTTACCATGAGATCATGGAATTAAAAAAATGGGATATGGATAAGGTCCGCAGTCATTTGCAAAATGCGCGGCGAAACCTTAAGATCTATCTCAAGAAAAGGGGGATATATGCCGAAGACAGCAAAAACTAATAACGCTGAGAATCCTTCGCCGAATGCGCGTAACAGCGCCTGTCTCACGGAAGAGGATATAATACGGTATCTCTTTTATCCGTTGGCCAAAGATGAACGGTTTCGTTTTGAAAGCCACATTACGGATTGCGATCTATGTTATAATGCGTTAGCCGGCGCGAGGAAATTCAGGTCCGAAAGCGACTTGAAGGAGTATACTGGCGCTTTGCGCCAGGCGGTTAAAGAACAATACGTACACTATAATCCCGGCATACGAAAGAATAAATTGATCTATTATTCCGCAGCGGCGCTCGTGCTGATATCATTCAGCAGTATCGGTTATTGGATGCTGCGCGATCCCAACTCCAGGGCGGCAGATGAATTCATCCGGCCGTATTCCAACATGATCCCCTTATCTCGGAGTGAAAGCCGGTTGACTCTTTTGGAAGATGCGATGGCGGCGTACGAATTGGAGAATTATGCCGAAGCAAAAGAAAAGCTTGATCGGTTTCTCGAAGACACCCCGGAACATGAAGCGGCTAATCTATACTTCGGGATCAGCGCGATATTGAGCGGTGAAGCCGAGACGGCCATTTTGCATCTTCAAAAAGCGTCAGGTTCAAAGGACACCCGTATCGCGGATGCGGCGCGATGGTATCTTGCCTTATCTTATTTGAAACTGAATAAGATCAAAGAGGCTAAGGAATTACTCCAGACGATTAGGCAAGGCGGAGGGTACTTCGCTCCTCCGGCGGACTCGCTGGTAAATCGGATCGGACAGGAATGAAAAGGATTTTGTTTTGCATTCTGATTGCGGTACGGATAACCGGTAATTTGGAAATCGTTTTCGGTCAGGATGAAGCTGATGGAAGCGGGCGAGATACGCTTAAGTTACGCGATTTGCCGTGGTCTGAGAAGGAATTGAAGGGCGTTGCGGAGATCGTACAAAGCGACCTGTATCTCCGAAGCGACGCAACCGAAGATGCATTCAAAGAGAACGCGGGACGTTTCGGTATCATTCATCTTGCCACCCACGTTATTCTCGACGATAAAGAACCCCTGTACTCCAAATTTGTTTTTTCAAAAAAACCGGGCTCAGATGAGGACGGGTTTCTCCACCTGTATGAATTGTATACCATGCGGCTTCACGCCAATATGGCGGTGCTTAGCGCATGCCGGACAGGGATAGGGAAAAGCGTCAAGGGCGAAGGCATGATGAGCCTTGCGCGCGGATTTGCGTATGCCGGATGTCCCAGCGTGGTCATGAGCCTTTGGGCGATCGACGATAAGGCCACATCGATCGTGGTGAATAAATTCTACGAAGGATTGGCGCAAGGCAGGTCTAAAGACGCTGCCCTGCGCAACGCTAAATTATCCCTGATCAACAGCCGCGACCCGGTCTTATCCAATCCCTACTATTGGGCGGGACTTGTGGTCATCGGTAATACCGACTCGCTGCCCGTAAGTGCGCCCGGAGATGATGGTGGGTATTGGTTTTTTGGTTTTGTCGCCGTTATTCTGCCGGTTACGTATTTTGCGCTTAGGAAATCGATGAATAGGAAAAGAACTTAAAATCCTACTTACCGCCCCCTCCGCCTCCATTTGGATCTTCCGGGCTATCAAACAATCGAATCGGATCGGTATTATCGTCGGCTTGTACCGTGTTTACCGCCGTATTGTTATCTGAACTGCTGACTACTGTCTCTGTCCCTCCGCATGCGGCTATTCCAAGAGCAATTAATAAAAAGATCCATACGGCAATGTTTGACTTTTTCATGACAATTCTCCTTTTAAGTTTGGTACAAGTAAATGACACGTCAATAAGACGCTTTTTTCAGGAAAATTGCATAAAAAAAGTTTAAAAAAATGAACATTGTTTTGACCGGGGACCAGTAAAAAGGCGTGTTATTTGAAAAAAGAAGGGGAAAAACCGATCAGGTTTTTTTGAGAGCTTTCTCGGAAAGAGTCTTTCTGTAGTAACAAAGCAGTTGAATAGGCATAGCTGATAGTCAAAGTTTTGATCAGGTAATCAAGATCAGAGTATTCCTGTGTTTTAGAGGGATTTGTTAATAAGACTTCAAATGGAACGGATGCTAACGGCCCGTCAGGAATAATGATCAAATGATTGATCCCAGTGATCTTCAAATTCTTCAATAAAGATTCATAAAGAAAAACGGCCGACCCGCTGTATAATTCAAAATTTTGATTTTCTATACCTTGTCTTAGATAGCGGATGTGATCAAATATTGTTGAATCCAATGTGGATTCATGACAGATGTAACTTTTTTTATCAACATAAAATACAAAAAGTTTTTTGTTTCCGACAAAATATTCAATCAACGCCGTTGAATCATCAAGAATTTTTTGAACTTCTTCCAGCGAAATGCTCACCGGTTTGTATTTGAGTTCAAAATATTGAGGATACTGCCGTTCAATATATTGTATATGTTTCTCATATTCCGTAGTGGCATCAAATATGTTATCCAGCAGTCTTCGTATCTTATTATCGCTGGAAACGCCGCCGGTTTGTTCTATATATAACTTTTTGTTGTATGAACCAATACGAGCTTGTAGTTGTCGCTCATATAATAACAAAGTGTCGGGGATACCCGCAGCCGATTTTGCATTTTCGTCTCTTAAAACCTCAGAAAGTACTGCAGCTTTATTTTTTTCAGAATAGAGGAATGCCTTTTGGATATAGGAACTGTCGTGGGTCGCTGAAAAAAGAGCGATGGCGGCGTCAATCGCTTTCTCCGTAACTTTACTCATTCTCTGGCCCAGCATCAGTTTTGATTCCTGCAAGGTGAATTCCCGTCGTATCTTATCCGTCAGTTGTAATGCGGATTCGTAGGATGCAAATGCTTCCCGAAGGTTTAATGGGTCATGAGTTTTGGCTTCGAAGTACTGCATTTCAATATCTCCCTGCGTTTCCAGCGCAATAAAGAGATTCATAGAATTGACAGCTTGTGCTTTTGAGTAATCCCTTGAGCTTTTCCATACAAGAGATTCGACAGCAAGTTTGATATACCGGGTTGCCATTGTATAATCGCTTTTCTTCAGGTAGACCTGCGCGATGTGTGCATAAGTCTTGGAGACCTGTTCGTGTTTGTTTCCATAAAACTTCAGATTAATTTCCAATGCTTCCTTATAATATTCCATGGCTCGCGCATAATCTTCTTTGTTGACATATGCGGAGCCGATATGACTCAATTCATAAGCACGCATAAAGCTCTTTGTGCCGGCCCGTTTGTTATGGATGTCAAACGCTGTTTGAAAACAAGCGATTGCGCTGTCGTTTTCATTTTGTTCCAGCCACTCCATTCCGATCTCATCGTATGCGGAAGCAACCGATGAGTGGTTGTAGCCAAATACCTGCAGCCTGATCGCAAGTGCCTTTTGAAACATTTTTAATGCCTCTTTGTGATCGCCGTTACCCCTGTGAGCAAAACCAAGATTATAATAAGAAGAAGTGGTCTCAGGGTGTTTTTCGCCAAGCCGGAGCAGTTGTATAGAGAGGGCGCGTTTTAGAAGCTGGGACGCTTTGGGATAATCACCTTGTTTTAAATAAACCGAGGCAAGTGAATTGTATAATAAAGCAATGGAGCTATTCTCAGCGCCTAATAATTCAATTCGCATTTCCAACGCTATGTTGAAATATTCGAGCGCTTTGTCATAGTATCCGGTGATATTATATATGGATCCAATATTGGCATATAATTGAGCCAGATCGACGCTTTTTTTGCCAAGACTTTTCTTGAAGATGGGTAAAGCTTTCATGTATTGACGAAGTGCGACATCAAATTCACCGAACCGGTAAGCTATCAGGCCAATATTATTATGACTCCACCCAATGTCCATGTGATCCGGCGGAAGAACTACCAGTCGAATCGAAAGCGCCCGATTGAAACAGTTCATAGCTTTTTCATGTTCGTCCTTATCGCGGTACCACAGCCCCAGTTTATTGATCGCCATTGCCGTGGCTGAATTCATTTCGCCGAGACGCTGTATGCTCAAATCGATATTTTCCGAAAGCAGAGTATACGCTGTATCGTACTTCCCCAAACGGCGATAGTTATCAGCTACATAATTCATGCAATTCACATAGGATTGCCACAAACTATCCTTTTTGTATATTTCTGCTGCAATCGAAACACAGGAGAGTGAGCTATCAAATTGGTTTCGATCATAAAGAATTTCTCCCTGCTGAAAAAGAATCCTCGCCCGCGTCGTGTCTGAAATGAAAGATGAATCGCCGGCTGATAGAGCATCGGAATCGTATAAATAGTCGTACAACCGATTCAGAACGGCGCAAACTAAAATAGTAGAAACGATTGCGATGAGTGTGTAACGTCTGTTGATTTTCATAGGACCGGTTAACGGGACGATAAAGATTATTGGTAATGTATAACTCTCTTTTTTTGATTCAAATTATTATTTTGGAAGATCGGCCGGAATAAATATTCTTGCATTTGCACCTTTTTTGTATAAATTAGAAAAATTTTTTAATACGTATCGTATCAATTTTCCCGAAAGTTTTTTGATGTCGAATAAAAAGCCAGCAAAGAAAAAAATCACAAAAAGTTCCGCCAAACCTAAACAAGAAATAAAACCGGAAGCGCAGGTCGAATCAAAGGCTCCCGCAAAATTCCAAAAAGGAAAACGCAGCGGGTTTAAAAGAACCAAGACCGTTAAAGACCATATCGATATCAAGATCGACGAGAATATCAAACGCGGCAAAAAATCCCTCGTGATCGTCGAGTCGCCCTCCAAAGCCAAAACGATCAATAAATATCTCGGAAGTAATTTTGTTGTAGAAGCCTCTATCGGGCATATCAAAAATCTTCCTTCGACCAAACTCGGCATCGATGTTGAGAACGGATATAAACCCGAATACCGCATTATTGACGGCAAACAGGATGTGATCCGCAAACTCAAGACCATGGCGGCCTCGACGCAGGAAGTTTTTATCGCGACCGATCCCGACCGCGAAGGCGAAGCGATCGCATGGCACATTGCCGGTGAGATCGAGAAACATAATCCGAAGATCTCCCGCGTCCTTTTCAACGAGATCACTAAATCCGGCGTTGCAGAGGCGATGGCGCATCCGCTGAAGATCGACGACAAACTGGTCAAAGCTCAGCAGGCGCGGCGCGTGCTGGACCGTATCGTGGGATATAAGGTCAGTCCTTTTCTTTGGACCGTGATCCGGCGCGGTACCTCCGCCGGACGCGTGCAGTCCGTTGCCCTTCAGCTTGTGTGCAAACGCGAAGCGGAGATCGAGGCTTTTGTTACACAGGAATACTGGTCCATCCATGCCAAGCTTCAGACGAGGGAGTCCGACACCTTCATGGCTTCGCTGCATGCAGTGGACGGGAAAAAACCGGTGATCGACCGCGGCGAGGTTGCAAACGGGTACGCGGAGGATATCCGGAAAAAGGAATTTATCATAAAAGATATCCGAAAACGCGAAACGAAACGGAACCCCTCAGCGCCATTCACCACCAGTTCCCTCCAGCAGGAAGCTTCACGCAAAAACGGGTTTTCTCCCAAGATGACGATGATGATCGCGCAGCAACTTTATGAAGGCGTTGAATTGGGTGACGAGGGTCTGACCGGTTTGATCACGTATATGCGGACGGACTCAACGCGTGTGGCCGACACGGCCATCGCATCGGCACGGGAATTTATTTATGCCTCTTTCGGTAAGGAATTCTTACCCGCCGGCCCGAACGAATTCAAAAACAAAAAAGCGAATATGCAGGACGCGCACGAGGCGATCCGCCCTACGAATGTGGCTTATTCTCCTAAAGCGATCGCTAAATATCTCACGCCGCAGCAGTTGAAGTTGTACGAATTAGTGTGGAACCGTTTTGTGGCATCGCAGATGATGCCGGCGGTCATGGATCAGACGGCGATCGATATCGCAGCCGATGAATATTTGTTCCGCGCAACGGGTTCGATCATCAAATTCCGCGGATTCCTGCAGGTGTACGAAGAAGGACGCGACGAGGGCGATAAAAAAGAAGATAACGGCGACGATGAGGAACTTAACGCGTTGCTTCCTCCGGGAATGAAGGTCAACGATAAATTGAATCTGCTTGAATTGCAGCCGGAGCAGCACTTTACAAAACCGCCGGCGCGTTTTACGGAAAGTTCGCTCATCAAAGAACTCGATAACCTGGGTATAGGCCGTCCGAGCACCTACGCGATGATCGTCAGCACTATTGTGGAACGTGAATATGCCGAGCTGAAAGAACGTAAACTATTTGCGACCGAACTCGGTAAATCGGTGAATCATATTTTGAGCAATTATTTTTCGGATCTGTTTAATGTCAAATTCACGGCTGAGATGGAAGAGGAACTTGATAAGATCGAAGAAGGAGAGCTTTCCTACAAGAAAGTTCTTGATGACTTTTATCATGCGTTTGTGAAAAATATGAAATTGGTTGAGTCGAAAAAGGCCGAGGTCAAAGAATCGATGCAGGAAAAGACGGACGAATTGTGCGAACTCTGCGGTAAGCCTATGATCATCAAATGGGGACGGTACGGCAAATTCATGGCGTGTTCCGGATATCCGGATTGTAAAAATATCAAAAGACTCTCAAAGAATGGTGAAGCTCCTGCGGAACCGGAAGTGACGGACGAAAAGTGTCCGAAGTGCGGTAACCCGATGGTCATCAAGATCGGTAAATTCGGCAAGTTCATGGCCTGCTCCGACTACCCAAAATGCAAAACGACGAAACCGATCCTCGATATTGTACCGGATATTATTTGTCCCAAGGACGGCGGCCAGATCGTCAGGCGCAAATCGCGTTTCGGGAAGTTCTTCTACGGCTGTGCCAACTATCCAAATTGCGACTTTATATTATGGAACGAACCGGTCAATACCCGCTGCCCGCATTGCGACGCGGCATTCATGGTCAAGAAGATCACCAAACGCAAAGGCGACTATCTATTGTGTATGACTTGTAATCATGAAGAACCGATCAAAATCGACGCGTCGGCGTTGAAACTGGAAGTGCCTGCAGAAGGGCCGGTTAGTTTTACAGATGAGGAGAATTAGAGCGGCGATTCTGTGAATGATAAACGAATTTGAGGAGGAAGTATCATGGCAGAGGAAAAAGATCCTAAAGAAGAACAGCTTGAAAAACATGTTGCATTGACTACGGCCATTATAGCCGTTTTTCTCTCGATATCGTCCATTCTCGGCGGTAATGCCAATGACGATATTATGATTAACCGCGGCCTGGCTAATAACCAGTGGGCATACTTCCAGGCCAAAAGCACTAAACAGGCCTTATATGAAGTAAACCGCAAGATGTTCGAGACGCAATTAGCGGATCCCGCACTGGCCGAGAGTTATAAGAAGGAAATACAGAAGAAGCTCGATGACTTCGACAAGAAAATAGAGAAATACGAAGTTGAGAAGAACGAGATCAAAGCCGCGGCCGAAAATCACGAAAAACTTTCCGAAGCGGCTTCTGAAATTGAGAACATGTATGATTACGCCGAAGGATTTTATCAGATCTCGATCATACTGGCTGCGATCGCCATGATCGCCAAACGGAAAGAACTCTGGTTCTTCAGTTCCGGATTAGGCGCCACCGCGATTGCGATTACTTTTTACGCGTATTTTATGTAATGAACTTCAAGTATTTTACATTTAACATCGATCAATGTTAGATGTTAAATATGAAATGTTAAATGAGACCATGCCAAAAAGAGCCGACATACAATCAGTATTAATTATCGGCAGCGGGCCGATCGTGATCGGGCAGTCCTGCGAATTCGATTATTCCGGTACGCAGGCTTGCCGCGCTTTGAAAGAAGAAGGTTATCGGGTCATCCTGATCAACAGTAATCCGGCAACGATCATGACCGATCCGGAAACCGCCGACCGCATTTATATTGAGCCCATTACACCGCAAATGGTCGAGAAGATCATTGAACGCGAAAGGCCGGATGTCCTTTTACCCACCATGGGCGGGCAGACCGCGCTCAATACAGCGGTGGAACTGGTCAAACAGGGTATCCTGGATAAATACGGCGTGGAAATGATCGGCGCAAAGTTTGAATCTATTCAAACCGCAGAGGACCGTGAACTCTTTAAAGCGGCGATGGAGAATATCGGGCTCAAAGTGCCGAAAGGGTTTTTTGTCAAAGACGTCAAAGAAGCCATGGAGGCCGAGGAACAGCTCGATTATCCGATCATCATGCGTCCGTCGTTCACTCTGGGCGGTACCGGCGGCGCCGTCGCTTATAATATCGACGAGTATTCCGATCTGATCGTCAAGGCCATCGCAGCCAGCCCGATCAATGAAGTGCTTATTGAAGAATCGGTCATCGGATGGAAGGAATACGAGCTGGAAGTGATGCGCGATCATAAAGATAATGTCGTCATCATTTGTTCCATCGAGAATTTTGATCCGATGGGTGTGCATACCGGCGATTCTATCACGGTAGCTCCGGCGCAAACCTTATCGGACAAAGAATATCAAAAGATGCGCGACGCCGCCATGAAGATCATTCGTACGATCGGGGTTGAGACCGGCGGTTCCAATATCCAGTTTGCCATCAATCCGGCGAACGGCGACATGATCGTTATCGAGATGAATCCGCGCGTGTCACGCAGTTCCGCCCTCGCATCCAAAGCAACGGGGTTTCCTATTGCGAAGATCGCGGCGAAACTGGCCATCGGTTATACACTGGATGAGATCCCGAATGACATCACCAAGAAAACGCCGGCCTCGTTCGAGCCGACCATCGATTATGTTGTTACCAAGATCCCGCGCTGGGATTTCGAGAAATTTCCAGGTGCCAATACGACCCTCAACGTCCAGATGAAATCGGTCGGAGAGGCGATGTCGTTCGGCCGCAATTTCAAAGAATCGCTTCAGAAAGCCCTTCGGTCGCTGGAGAACGGACGTTACGGTCTGGGAGCCGACGGGAAAGACACGCCCGGAATTGATCAGCCCGATTCGGCGGCACGTCCGGTGATGCTGCAGGATGTGATCAAGAAACTGCGCGTACCGAATGCCCGACGAATTTTTGCGATCCGCGACGCGATGCAGTTAGGCATGTCTGTGGAGGAAATTCATAAACATTCCTATATCGATCCCTGGTTCCTTAATAACATTAAAGAGATCCTCGATTTCGAGGAGGAACTGAAAAAAGCTGTCGCCGTCTAGTGCCGGGCAGAATCCTTCAGGCATAGAAATTCTCAAAAGTTATTGAAAATCAACCTGCCTATCTTTACATTACCTCAGCTTCTTCAATCTCATTTCTTAAACGGGTCGTTCCTCATATTCGGAAATTACGTTTGCTCGGCAATTTCTTCATTATTCCGGTAAAAAGAGGAACTTCTTGAACCTGATAATTGTAAGTTGAGATTGCCCGCGGCTCTGCCGGTTCACCAAACCTAGCATCAATATGCGGTCATTAATATTACGGATACTCCTGGCGGGATCGTTGATACTTCCATTCGGCTTTTTACAAGCCCAGCAGGAACGGTTGAAATTCCATCGCATTTCTCTCGAACAGGAATTGTCCCACGGGACGGTATATTCTATTCTGCAGGATCGGAGAGGATTTTTGTGGATCGCTACCGAAGGCGGGCTCAATCGCTATGACGGATATTCGATCACGACCTTTCTTCATGATCCGCTTGATTCCAATTCCATCGCCAACAGTAATGTAAGCTCTATTCTTGAGGACCGTTACGGATTTCTGTGGCTCGCCACTTGGGGCGGCGGTCTTGACCGCTATGATCCCGCAACTGGAAAATTCCACCATTATCAGCACCGCCCTCAGAATCCCGCCTCCATCAGCGATGACCGCGTACAAACGCTTTTTGAGGATTCCAAAGGCAATATATGGATCGGCACTTATAGCGGAGGATTGAACCGCTTCAATATTGAACGGGAAACGTTCACGGTTTTTAGACACGATCCGTCGGATCCTGCATCGATCAGCCACAACCGTGTGTGGGCTATTGCCGAAGACTCTACCAAAAATCTGTGGTTCGGCACCGGCGACGGCCTCTGCAAACTCGTATCTTCGGCGGCCGAAGTGAAGTTCATCACATTCAAAAATAATCCGAAGAATCCGAATTCTCTGAGCCATAATTTTGTTCGATCCCTGATGGTAGATCATCAGGGCCGGATGTGGGTCGGAACACAGAACGGTCTGAACAGATTGGACGTTGAAACGCTTCAATGGACACGCTTCCTCAACCAAAAAGGCGATCCCTCAAGCCTGAGCCACAATCTGATCAATTCAATCTATGAGGATAAAAAAGGATTCATCTGGGTTGGCACGCTAGAAGGAGGGCTCAACAAATTCGATCCGGCAACCTCGCGTTTTGCCCGGTATGTTAATGAGGCATACAACTCCAACAGCCTGAGTCACAATGATGTCCGCTTCATTTATGCCGACCGCGCCGACAACATGTGGATCGGCACGCGCGGCGGGGGGTTGAACAAGCTGGATCTCAAACCTCCAAAATTCAGGCTCATTGCCAACGACCCAGCCGATCCGAACAGTCTCAGTGATAACCGCGTGTGGGGGATCTATGAGGAGGAAAGAACTGATGGTCATATTCTCTGGATTGCCACCGACAAAGGATTGGATAAATACGATATCGGCCGCGATCACTTTACGCATTACGTCAACGATCCTGCCGATCCGAATAGTATCTCCAGTAATTTTACACGATGCATCTACCGAGACCGGCAGAACACGATGTGGATCGGCACAAGCGGAGGCGGGTTGAATCAATTGGATCCGAGAACAGGCAAGTTCAAGACGTATGTTCATGATCCTAAAGATCCGGCAACGATCAGCGATAACCGTGTGCGCGTCATTCACGGAGATGAGGACGGCATATTGTGGCTTGGAACTTACAAAGGATTGAACCGATTTGACCCGGTTACAAGGAATTTCACTTCGTATCAATACGATGCGAATAATCCCGCCGGGCTGAGCAGTAATGAAATTCGCTGTCTCATAGCCGATGAATCCGACAATCTCTGGATCGGAACATACGGCGGCGGATTGAACAAGTTCAATAAAAAGTCGGGCCAATTTGTTCATTACAAATATGATCCTAATGACAACCAGAGCATTAGCAGTAATGATATCTTGTCGATTGCCCCAGATTCCAATGAAAATATTCTTTGGATCGGGACGCAGGGCGGCGGCCTCAACCGTTTTGACATGCGGACACAAAAGTTCGAGCGCATTACGACCAATGACGGGCTGCCTAATGATGTCGTTCACGGTATTCTCATCGATTCAAAAGGAAATTTGTGGCTTAGTACCAATAAAGGGCTTAGTAAGTTCAACATACATTCGCCGCATTCGCCTATGAGTAAACAAGCGGGCTATAATTGGAATTCATTCAGGAAATACGATGTGCATGACGGACTGCAAAGCAACATCTTCGGCCAGGGAGCTTATTATAAGAACACCAGCGGACGCATGTATTTCGGAGGTATTGGAGGAGTCACTTTCTTTGATCCGGACGGTGTGGAAGACAATCCGTATGCGCCGCTGGTGGTTATCACCCAATTCAAGAAATTTGATCAGACGGCAAATTTTGGACGGTCATTGCAGGATATGGATCGTATCGAACTTTCATACTATGATAATTTCTTTTCGCTAGAATTCGCTTCTCTTGATTTTACCATGCCGGAAAAGAACCAGTATCAGTATCAGTTGGAAGGATTCGATCCCGAATGGACGCATCCGAGTAACCGGCATTATGCAACCTACACCAATGTCGATCTGGGTACGTACGTGTTTAAAGTTAGCGGTTCCAATAATGACAATCTTTGGAGCAAAACTCCGGCGGTCATAAGGATAGTCATTACGCCGCCTTTTTGGAAAACGTGGTGGTTTGGAACCGTCACGGCGCTCTTGCTCATAGTGGTGGGCTATACCGGTTACCGCATACGTATGCGACAGGTCGAAGTGCAGAGATTTGTTCTGGAAAAAGTAGTTGCGGAAAGAACGGCCCAACTCAAAAGGAGCAAAGATGAATTGGAGAAGATCAATGAGATCGTAAAATCGATCAATTCCGAATTCAATTTTGTTGACCTTTTACAATCCATTCTCAAAAAAAGTCTTGAGATTAATGATGTTGAACGGGCTGCGGCCCTGACCTTTGACAAGAACGAGCGCGTTTTTAAATACGTTGCCTGCGCGGGATGGGATCTGAATCTTCTACAATTGGTAACGTTAACTCCGGAAGAGGCCGATGCCCGATACGTTAGGGATGCCGAAGTGATCACAGAAGATATTTTTGTCGTTCGCAACGTGCAAGACAGGCCGGGTTCCGAACGTATGAATCCGAAACAGTTTTCGCAGAGCATGATGATCATTAGGGTGAAGATCGCCGAAACCGTCGAAGGTTATTTGGTCTTTGACAACATGTCGAACCGCCGCGCGTTCTCTGACGAGAACTTCGGGATATTGGTCAGTCTTAAGGAACATTTTATTTCCGCATTTATCAAAACACGCCTGATGGAAGATCTGAGGGCCCTCAATGACAAGAAAAATGAGTTTTTGGGTATCGCTGCGCACGATCTCAGAAATCCTTTGGGGACCATCAACGGATATCTGAAAATCATGCTGGAAGATCTTGAGGCCAACGCCTTGGATCCGAAGGAAACTATGGGCGATCTGAAATCGATGATCAAAGCATCCGAGCACATGAATCGGCTGATTGCGGAACTTCTGGATATTTCGGCCATCGAATCCGGGAACGTAAATTTGAATAAACAAATGATCAACCTGGTTGAGATTCTGACGGAACGCGAAAAGTTGCACCAACGCAATGCCGCGCAGAAGAATATCCGATTGGTTTTTAATGCCGGCGTCGGCCGCGTCGAGGTGATGGCCGACATGGCCCGTATTTCGGAGGTGCTTGATAATCTTATTAGTAACGCGATCAAGTATACTTTTCCGGACGGAAAAGTGACGGTGTCTTGCCTGCGGGAGGACGGGGCGGTCATAGTGCATGTGGAAGATACGGGACAGGGCTTCAGCCAGGAAGATTTAAAAAGCGTTTTTGTCAGTTTTAAGAAATTGAGTGCGCGGCCGACCGGCGGAGAAACCAGTACCGGTCTGGGCTTGGCGATCGTAAAAAAAGTTGTCGAAATGCACGGCGGAAGAGTTTGGGTTCAAAGTGAAAAAGGAAAAGGCTCTATTTTCAGTTTTTCACTGCCTCTGCCGGTATCTTGACAGAGGAACTCACAAAAAAGGAACAAGGAGAAACATTACGATGAAATTTAAGTATATGATGCTCACGGTATTGTGCATCGGATTCGGGTTCGCTTCGGCTCACGCGCAGGTAGCGTCCATTCGTTTTGATCATCTCAACGGCAATAACGGATTGTCCCAGAGTACGATCAGTTCAATCTTGCAGGACAGCAAAGGGTACATGTGGTTCGGTACCCGCAACGGATTGAATAAATTTGACGGTTACTCTTTTACCGTTTATAAGACCGTTCCTACGGACCCCCATTCGTTGTCCGACAACTGGATCACAGCTATTTGCGAGGACGGGACTTCCGATTTGTGGATCGGAACCATCAATAAAGGACTCAACCGGTATGATCGCAATACCGGGCAATTTACGCATTTTTTATCCGATACCGTCAATCCCGTCCACATCAGCCACAACACGGTCAATGCGTTAGCCGTGGATCCCGACGGTTCTATTTGGATCGGAACCAGGAACGGGCTTGATAAATTGACCGTCAGTGAGACGGGCGGTAAAAAAGATTACAAGATCGATCATATATCCGGGCTTAGCAACAGCTGGGTAACTTCTTTATTCGTCGAGCCGAACGGACGTGTATGGATCGGCACAAAAAAAGGTTTGAATCTTTACGCCAACGGCAATTTTACGCAATTTCGCAGCGATGCCGGTCATGCCAATCGCATAACGAACGAAACCATTACGGCCATTACCCAAGACCGCGCTGGTATCATTTGGATCGCAACGGATGGCGGCGGGCTTAACGCGATAGAACTGTCCAAACCTTCGCTGCAGATTACATCCTTCCGGCATCAGGCGCAAAACCCGAATTCCCTCTGCGACGACCGCCCGGTTTCCCTGTGTGTGGATGCGATGAACCGTTTGTGGATAGGCACCAACGACGGCCTTAACGTATTGGACTCCGGACGGGTTCATTTCATACTTCACAAAAATATCCCTACCGATCCGTCCAGCCTGAGTAATGACGAAGTACGATCACTGTACGTTGACCGATCCGGCATTCTCTGGATCGGAACATACGGCGGCGGCGGTGTCAACAAACTGGATCTTAAACTCGGTAAGTTCAAACATTATAAACATTCTCCCGAACAACCCAACAGTCTTGGAAATAATATTGTCCGATCATTTTATGAGAGCCGGTCAGGAATCGTGTGGATCGGAACGCACGAAGGTCTTAACCGATTTGACTCTGAAAAAGAAACGTTCAAATCTTACCGGCATCAACCAACGGATCCGTCAAGCTTGAGCCATAATGAAGTGAGAACGGTTGCAGAAGATGCCGACGGCACTATATGGATCGGAACCGAAGGCGGCGGACTTAATAAATATGATCCGCGGAACGAAGGAAAATTCACACATTACAGAAAGAACCCTAATGATCCTAATTCCATCAGTCATGACGATATCAGCAGTATCACCATTGACCGCTTCGGCAGTATCTGGATCGGTACTTTTGGCGGCGGCGTGGACCGGATCGCGCGTGAGGGCAATAAAGAACAATTCAGTCATTTCAGAAACGATCCTACGAATGCAAACAGTTTAAGCGAGAATCGCGTCAGTTCTGTCTTTGTCGATAGCCGAAACGTATTGTGGGTCGGAACTTTCGGCGGTGGCCTGAACCGATTGGCCCTCAATGAGGATGGAAAACCTGCCGATAATAAACTGACAAGGTATCGGAACGACGCGGGTAATCCTCTGAGCATCGGAAGTGATGTTGTTTTTTCTGTCAGCGAAGATAAGAATGGAAATATCTGGATCGGAACCAATTCCGGATTAAATAAGCTGGTTACCAATGAACGCGGTGAGGCGATATTTGTTCGCCTGTATGAACGCGACGGCTTGCCGGACAATTATGTATACGGGATCCTGCCAGATGAAGAAGGAAATTTGTGGCTCAGCACCGTTCAAGGTCTCTCTCGATTTACGCCTTCAGGTGAAAAAGGGACCTTTAAGAACTACGATGAGAAAGACGGATTGCAGAATAATGAATTCAAATTCGGTTCTTATCATAAAGGGAAAAGCGGCACTTTTTATTTCGGCGGAACCCATGGATTTAACGCCTTTAAGCCGGGGGACGTCAAAGACAACCGTCATGAGCCGCCGCTGGTATTCACGTCTTTCAAACGCTACAGCCGTTCGGATAAATTGTTGCTCGATACGGATATGATGACGATTGATAACCGGAAGGAGATCGTACTGCCCCACAATGAAGATTTTTCATTTGAATTTGCCGCTCTGGATTACACGAATTCACAAAAGAACGGTTACGCTTATTTCCTTGAAGGATTTGACAAAGAATGGATCTACGCAGGAACCCGGCGTTTTGTCAACTACAC
>CAZHUW010000026.1:4877-24695 GCA_964535295.1 uncultured Bacteroidota bacterium | reverse complement strand
TGATGTTCGGTATCGGTTACCGTTATTTCACCAAAAGCGGATTTTACTGGGGCACCAGTCTGAGTATCGGGCGTTATTTTACGGGTAATAATCGCATCAACAGTGGTTTCCTTGACGGGACCAAATACATTGTCGATTTTGAGATCTTAAAATTCGGTGTAACTTTCTAAGGCCTTCTTTTGTGGAAAAAGTCCCGGCATTCGTCGGGGCTTTTTTTTTGAGAAATTCAGCGCCGGCAAAAAGCCCCTTTGTAAGAGGGGCTTTTTATGTAAAAGGTCGTTTATTTATCCAACAGAATCAATACTCCGGCAGCGATAGCAACGATTCCAAGGATCGTGTGAAGCGCGGGTGTGCCAAGCCCTAAAAGCGGCAAAAGTCCGATAAGGATCAGGTAAGCACCGAGCAAAATGTGCCCGAGTTTTTTGGTGATCATACTCTCCTCCTGTTGTTAAAATTACAAAAGAACTCTTGGTAAAGATAAGCGATGGCGGCGGCGTTAGCAAGTTCGACCTTTAAAAAAGTATTCCCTTTTTCCGTTTGTTTTTTTAAGTTCACGCCGTATCACAACACAAAACTTGTATGAACCGCACCGACCGCCTGATCGGCATTGTACTTTTACTGCATAGCCGCAAGATCGTCCGCGCCAAAGACATCGCGCGCCACTTCGGCATTACGCTCCGAACCGTTTACCGAGACATGAAAGCGCTCAATGAAGCCGGAGTTCCTATCGCCGCAGAATCGGGAGAAGGTTATAGTCTTGTTGAAGGATACCATCTGCCGCCTGTCATGTTCACGCAGGAAGAAGCAAGTGCATTGTATATGGGCGGGGAACTCACACGTCATTTCACCGACCGATCACTGCAACCTCATATCGAATCGGCTTTAACCAAGATCCTGGCGGTGCTGCCGTACGAAAAGAAGGAATATCTGGAAAAACTGCGTACTTCCACAGCTATCCAAACCCGCACGGTTCGTTTCAAAGAAGGGTTCCGTGACGATGTGATCGCGGTGATCCAGGATGCCGTCGTTAACCGGAGTGTTCTATCATTGGAATATTTTTCAAACCACCGGGATGAACTCACCCGGCGAAAGGTTGAGCCGCTTGGCGTGGTATATTATTCCAATTACTGGCACCTGATCGGGTATTGCCGGCTGCGAAAAGATTACCGTGACTTCCGAACGGACCGGATCAAAAGCATTGCATTGCAGGAGGAGACCTTCGCGGAGCGGAGTGATTTTTCGCTTGAAAATTATCTAAAACAGGACCGCGAAACAAAAAATCTGCAGGAGGTCCGGATCAAATTCAAACATCCCGTCGCGGCATACGTCACTGAAAGATTTTACTACGGCCTTGTCAATCAGGAGCCTGTAGAAGACGGCGTGATCATGACATTCATGGTTCCTTCGGTCGAGCTGCTCACCGGCTGGCTATTGTCGTATGGAGAGAATGTGGAAGTTATTACACCTGCAATATTGAAAGAGCTTCTATATCAGGCGGCGCAAAAACTGGTTCGACAATATAAACCGGACCAAACCCGTTCCACCCGTTAACTGCCAAAAAAATCTTGACTTCGCAGCAAAGAATTTATAACCTACAGACAGTTCCACTATAAATCATTTCTTCTTTATCCAAAAAAACCGGAGGTTTGTATGAAATCGTTCAGAGGCATTATTCTATCTTGCCTGATCTTTAGCGCCGTGTTATTCAGCTGCGGTACGGATGAAAACGGAAATGTAGTGGTCATTCCGGATCTCACTCACATACTGATCATTTCAAACGATGATGGCGATAATGCCTGGATCCAAACAAATTTTCCTCTGCACATGGATGGATTGGAATTTTCCACTTGGAAAATTGTCGACAGCATTCCGACTTTGCAAAAATTGAAGGAGTTTGATGTCATCCTACTTTTTGAGAACGGTAATAATTACATTGCTGATTCGATCGGAGATAGAATTTATGAATATGTTATGGAGGGAGGTAACCTGGTTGAAGGTACATTTATCTACCAACACAACTCCGATGCAATCTATGGAACAGACGCTCTTGGGCTTCTTGAGACTATTGACCCAATTATTCCTGATAATGGAAACGCTTATTCCTACGATTCAACAGGAACTTGGATTGATCATCCTCTGACCCGCGGGCTCGATACCATCTACAGTGAATATGGCGGAGGATATGATTCGTTGCGCGCCGGGGCCACAGCAGTTGCATGGTGGAAGAACGGAGAAATACTTATGGCATATAATAAACCAAACGGTAGAATCGTTGCGTTAACCCTCTGGCCAGCAGAACCAAGTGATTATAATGGTAATTTTAAAGGTTTCTACCGTGCATGGGAAAATGCATTACTCTATGCAGCTTGGGGCGGAACACGCACCGGGAAGACTGTAAGTGTTCCTGAACCTGTCCAGAAAGTGACCGGCAAGATTTTTGACAAGAAACGTCCGCAGAACGGCGGCAGCAGATAAAAGAATTGGGCTTAATTAAAAGGCTGTTCGGTACGACCGGACAGCCTTTTTTTATTGATCACACTGCTGACATAACGTTGTCATGATCGAACAGTACATTTAAAGAATGAAAAAATACAAAAGAAAACCGCTAAGAGATCCTGATGCGATCGGTATCGGTCCTAAGAGCACCGTACGATTAAATAAGATCGGGATATTTACACGCGCCGATCTTGAACGGATCGGTTCTGTCAACGCCTATATTCAGTTAAAACGAACCTTTCCGAATGTCACGTTGAATTTCCTCTATGGTATGGAAGCCGTTCTGATGGATGTTCACTGGACAAAACTTCCAAAAGACGTCAAGGCAAGATTGAAAGAGGAAGCAAATATTCCATGAACCTACTGACATAATGGTGTCACCTCCGCTTGTTATCTTATAGGACCATAAACATAGGAGGTACCATGAAAATTTTTCTGATCGCTGTTTTTATGCTGTTTATCACCGGCGCTGGTCATCCGGCAAGAGAGAATGCGAATGAAATTCTGGAAGTGGTGGTCTATAAGATCAAACCGCAATATCTCGATACTTATACTCTCCGGCTGGATGAACTTCACGCTTTGATGAAAAATCTCAAAGGGTTCATCTCCATTCAGACGTTTCAATCTCAGGATGCAAGAACGCAATTTGTCGATCAATGCCTTTGGAAGTCGCTGGCCGATGCGCAAAAAGCCGCTCAAGACGTCAATACCATGCCTGAATTTCAGGCTTTTTTTTCGATGATGGACACCATAATTTATTTTGACCATGTTCAACCCGTAAGCTACTAGAAAGGAAGAGATGGACACTCAAAAAACATTAAAGAAGTTCGAATCCGTTGCGCAACAATGGATACGGGCATTGGATACCTATTCGGATATGAACTTTCTGCAAAAGCCGGACGAAAACAGTTGGTCTATAGGACAGGTATACAACCATTTAGTAAACGGAACGAACCGCTTCCACCTGCAGATGATCGCGGCCTGTTTGGAGGGGCGTGGAAAAGAAATGAATGGCGGTAAAAAATTTCCCGGAAAGTTTGTATTCTTTACCGGCAGTTTTCCTAATACAAAGATCAAAGTTCCGCCTTCAGAAACCTATACACCGAAACAACCCGCCGGCCGCGAAGCCATGCGGGAGGGATTGCAGCAGCTTATTCTGGCGATGCAGGTTACGGCGGAGAACGTGTCCTCGGCCTCGGTTACCATGAAGGCCGAACATCCGGCTTTCGGATACCTGAATGCGCACGAATGGTTTGATCTGATCGAGATGCATTTTCGTCATCATCTGCGCCAGAAAAAAAGGCTGGACCGGATTCTCGGCATCAAAAAACCTTAGACAAACAAGGAAACCCTCATGTCAAAAACAAACAGACCCTTTCACGGATTGCGCACGCTGACCTACTACGTGCCGGATATGGCGGCCGCAAAAAAATGGTATTCGAAGACACTGGGATTTGAACCCTATTTTGACCAGCCTTTTTACATCGGATATAATGTCGGCGGGTTCGAGCTGGGTCTCGTTCCTGCCGAAACAACCACGGTCATCGGTAATAATACGATAGTGTATCTGGGCGTGGATGACGCCAAAGCGTCTCTGCAGAGACTTTTGAATTTCGGCGCGAAGCTGCATCATGATATTCAGGATGTCGGCGAAGGCATTTTGGTTGGCGCAGTGCTGGATCCGTTCGGTAATATTTTCGGTGTGATCGAAAACCCTCAATTCAAGATCGAAAACTAAAGGATCCATCACCTATGGCAGAGGCGCTAAAACATCTTTACGGCAGAGAATATATTGAACTGTTGTCGGCAGAGATCTCGAAAGTATATCCTGATTTCCCCGCGGCGAAATTTAATTCGCTGGTCTTTGACAAGACGTGGCCGCGACGCGAACTTAAACAGCGTATGCGGCACATTACGGAATGTCTTGGTAAAACACTACCGGAGAATTATTCGTCTGCGCTGGATATCCTGATGAAAGCGCGTCCCCGCATGACCGGACCTAAATATGTGGGATTCGCCAATATCTGTTTAGCGGACTTTGTTGAAGTGTACGGCCTGGATCATTATGCAGCATCCATTCCGGCGCTGGAAGTATTCACTGTCGAAAGCAGTTCGGAATTTGCCGTTCGCCCTTTCATCGTAAAATACCCCGATCTGATGATGAAACAGATGCTGACATGGGCGCATCATCCGCACGAACATGTTCGCCGGCTCGCCAGCGAAGGCTGCCGTCCCCGCCTGCCGTGGGCCATGGGTCTGCCGGAATTCAAAAAGGATCCGTCGCCGGTTCTTCCGATCCTTGACGCTTTAAAAAACGATCCGTCGGAATTCGTTCGCCGCAGCGTGGCTAATAATCTTAATGACATCGCCAAAGACCACCCGGATCTTGTTTTGAAGATCGCTGCACGATGGAAGGGACATAGCCCGGAAACGGATCGGCTGATCAAACATGCCTGCCGCACGCTGCTTAAAAAAGGAAATACCAAAGCGCTTGAATATTTCGGGCTTCGAAAACCCAAAGGCGTTAAGATTCATGAACTCAAACTGAACGCGGCATCGATAAAGATCGGCGGAAAACTGAGTTTGACTTTTTCGGTCTACACGCCAAAAACACAGAAATTGCGTATTGAATATACGATCGGTTTTCTTACCGGCAGCGGGAAGGTTTCCACCAAGATCTTCAAAATAGCAGAGAAAAAACTGATCGGAAGGAACTCCCACATATTTACCCGATCGCATTCGTTCCGCGATCGGACGATCCGAAAACATACTGCGGGCAACCACACCTTGGCGATCGTTGTCAACGGGCATATACTGACGAAAAAAGAATTTAACTTACGTCCTCAAAAATAGGCGGCTTCAGTACGATCACTTAAAAATTGACAATGAACTTTGAAGCCCTTATCTTTTATTTAGTTTCATATCTGCATCACATGGGAGCGGATTAACGGTAATGGCAATGTATCATGATCACGGAAATTTCAGACGAATCGTCCTATCGACAGTTTACTCAATCTAAAAACGCCGTTCTTTTCAAACACAGTACCTCATGTCCGTTATCTTCCTTTGCATACAAGGAAGTCCTGTCATTTACGCAAATGCATCCGGATGTGCCGGTATACATGGTAAAGGTGATCGAAGAAAGAGTTTTTTCCAATCGCCTGGCGGAACATTTCAATGTCCGGCACGCATCGCCGCAGATCATTGTGATCAGGGACGGATTGGCCGTGCAAAATTTTTCCCATCACAGGATCACAAGCGGCGCGATCGAGAATTCATGTAATGTTTCCCCTATAATTCACTGATCCTTAAACCCGTTTACAGGAGGTGTGTCATGATGAAGAAACTATTACTTGCATTTGTTGCCGTATTTGTCGCGTGGCAGGTTCTCGATTTTGTCATTCACAATATGCTCTTGATGAAAGCGTATGAGGCATCCGCTTCGATGTGGCGCCCGATGGAAGAAATGAAAATGGGGCTGATGTTCTTTGTCAGCGCGGTTTCGGCATTCATCTTTGTATGGGTATACGCCAAGTTCGTATCACCCAAGAGTATGATGATCGGATTGCAATACGGCTTGATCCTCGGCGTGAGCTACGGTATCGGCATGGGTTACGGCACATATGCCGTTCAACCGCTTCCTTATAACATCGCTCTTTCTTGGTTCCTGGGGACGATCGTAGAAATGGGTGTGGCCGGGCTATTGACCGGAATGATCGTAAAAGAATAAGAAAAAAATCAAATCTTTTTGAGAGCTCCGGAAACATCTGTTTTCGGAGCTTGTTTTTTTCTCACCACCGGAGGCACAAAATGACAAATGAAAAAAAAGAAGCGGGAGTGGTTCAAAGCGAACTTGAAGTAGTGATCACCGCAACCCCAAAAAAAGTTTGGGATGCGTTGACCAGGAACATTCACCGCTGGTGGCCGAAGGAATTCTTTGCCATGCCGCAGTCTAAGAAATTCGTTCTTGAGGCAAAATTAGGCGGGCTTATGTACGAAACGGCCGGCCCGAAAGGCGGCGTGATCTGGGGAACGGTGATCGCGATCGAACCGCTTCGTTTCATTAATATAGCCGGTTATCTCGCGCCACCGTTCGCAGGACCCGCGGTTACGCTTTTTCGATTGAGTCTGGAAAGTGCGGGTAAGAACCGGACCCTTCTTAAAGTCTCCGATTCTATTATAGGATCGGTCACCGATCAGACACAGAATGCGACCGAAGAAGGATGGAAATTCCTTTTTGCGGATAAGTTAAAGTCGTTTGCCGAGAAAAAAAATAAGGGCCGATAATATGCATCCGATGGTATCCTATCTGCGCAGCGAACTGCAAAAAGCCGCCGATCCAGCAAAGGCCGCACCGATGAAAGCATATATGAAAAACCTCCAGGCATTTTACGGCATCCCCATGCCGCAGCGCAAAAAGATATGGCAATCGGCACGGAAGCAATTTGATCTCACGTCATACAAGGATTACGAAATCGTTGTTAAAGAATTATGGAATGGAAAATTCAGGGAAGAACTTTATCTTGCTATGGATGTCGCCATGCATTATAAAGTATTCCGGACCGATCAAGCCATGCCGCTGTATACCTTCATGCTCCGATCGGCGGATAATTGGGATACGGTCGATGCGATCGCCTCGCATCTGGTTGGCGAGCTCGTGATGCAGAACCGGAAACATGAGGTCATGCTTAAAAAATGGGCGCATTCGAAAAATATGTGGCTGAGACGGACTTCTTTATTGGCGCACCTGCGCCACAAAAGACTTACAAATATTCGTTTGCTCGAAGAAACGATCCTGTTGCTGCTCGATGAAAAGGAGTTCTTTATTCAAAAAGCGATCGGGTGGATATTGCGGCAATACGCCTACACGAATCCGAAATGGGTCAAACAGTTTGTTAAAAAACATGCGGCCTGCATGTCCAATCTGGCCAAACGCGAGGCCATGAAGCACTTCAATAAAACCACATAATGCTTCTTTGGTCTATGGACAATTTCACCTTGACAATGGGTTCCGCAAATATTACCATGTGTCATTCCAGTTTACTAATTACATTACTTACTATGAAAAGGAGAGAATGAGCATGAGGAGAGAAGTGTTTAAAATTGCGGCAATGCTGGTTGTCACGGTCGCTTTTGCAGGCAGCGGGTGCAGTAGTTCAAACGGTAACGGTATTCCGGAAATAACTAAGGTCCTTGTCATGAGTCCGCAAAATGATTTCAATCGTGTGGCTGAAGTTTTTCCGCTTAATATGCAAGGGTTTGAATATTCTTCTTGGGATATTGCGGATTCGACTCCCACCCACGAAGAACTGCACGATTTTGATGTCATCTTGTTGTTTGCAAACAGCAGTTCTAACAATGACAGCAATGTTGCAAACGTGCTTCATGAATATGTCACTGACGGAGGCAATCTGGTTCTTGCTTCCTTTTACTACTATTACCGCGGCAACGGTTACTGGGGCAAGCTGGAGTCGATTGAGCCTGTAATCGGAACATTGGGTAGTAACAGTCCATTTTTTGACACAACTGTAATCAATGTGAACCATCCTATAATGAATGGCGTTGATACTCTGATCAACTATTACCATCCGACCGGATATTCGGTGCGCTCGGGCGCCGAGTTGGTCGCAAGTTACGACAACGGGAACTGGTTAGCCGCGTATAACAAACCCGGCGGGCGAATCGTTTCGATCAATGCGTTTCCAGCTGAATTTGATTACCAGTTTGCCCCGCACATCGAATTTTTCCGGCTCTGGGAAAACGCCTTATTGTATGCGGCCTGGGGTCAAACCAGTGACCGCGCTGCAGATTCCGGTGAACCGGTAGTGCCGGACGGGGGTGGCGGTGAAGCAAAGGCTCATTCTCAATCGGCGGCATCAAAATAATTCCAATTAATTCTATTACGAAAAGGCGCTTTACGGGCGCCTTTTTTTTTGCGAAATTCCAGCAAAACGCTTCATGACGATGCGGGAAATCTCTTCTATGGGGCGTCAACGGGATGAATTACGACGCGATGCCGGGAACTAAATGGGTTTCTGCCGAGATCAAAATATCCCGATGTGACGGGTAATTGAGTAACTACCTACCTCGTAAGAAAGCCCTGACACTTGTTGGGGCTTTTTTTTTACAGCAGAAGATTGGTGTGCTCGGAAAAGATCTTAACGAATGTTTCCAACCCTGCCTTGTCCTCGTGATCGAACCTCCCGGGTACCGGGCTGTCGATATCCAGCAGCCCTATCAGGCGGTTGAATTTGATGATGGGTAAGACGATCTCTGAATTGGAAGCGCTGTCGCAGGCGATGTGGCCGGGGAACTCATGGACATTTTGCACCACGATCGTTTCTTTTTTCTGCGCGCAGGCTCCGCAAACGCCTTTGCCTATCGCAATACGCACACAGGCCGGCTTTCCCTGAAACGGACCCAGCACCAGTTCCCCGTGCCTATTAAAATAAAATCCCGCCCAATTCACTTCCGGCAGCATATGAAAAAGCAGCGCGGCGGCATTGGATGCGTTGGCAATAAGATCGCGCTCGCCTTCGAGAAGATGCTGAAGCTGGGAATTGATGTTTTTATAACATTCCGCTTTGGTCGTGAATGTTTGAGAGTTTACATCAAACAATGTTTTCTCCTGAAATTATTTTTCTGATGATATTCTAACCGCAAAGGACGCAAAGTTGCACACAAAGTATCGCAGAGAAGGTTTTATCGTTTATATTTTAAACTCTGCGAACTTTGCGCTCTTTGCGGTTTATGCTTTTTCAAAATCCCACGCCTTTTTTCTTTTTACCGGATTTTGTGCCGCTGTGCAAAGTACAATTATCCGTAGGCTGAAATTTCGCATTGAATACTTCTTTGATCTTTTTTGGGCATATTGTATTCGCAAGCTGGCCCGATTCCTCGCATATTTCCAGCCTTACCACACCCGGCGGCATCTCGAAATCAAGTACCGGAAGTTCCATGTCCTTATGCGCATTCGCCATATAGCGCCCCCAGACGGGCGCGGCGGTAACTTCGCCGGGATTCTTACTCCCGAGATTGAATTCATACGTATCAAACCCCACCCAAACGCCGGTCACCATTTGCGGCGTAAATCCGATATACCACCCGTCCGACCATTTTTGCGTCGTGCCGGTCTTCACGCCGGCCGGCCGGTCGAATCCGTATGAACGCGCCCATTTGCCCGTTCCGTATTCAATGCTTGATTTCATCATGTCGGCCATGATGTAGGCGGTTTCCGCGCTGAGAACTTCTTTGTATTTTGGAATATGCTGATAAAGAATGTTGCCGTCGCGGTCCTCGATCTTCAGGATCGATACCGGTTCTACCCTAATGCCTTTATTGGCGAAAACGCCGTACGCAGAAACGATCTGCAGTGGAATCACATCCGAAACACCCAGCGCCAGCGCATCGACGGGCATAAGCGGCGTCTGGATGCCCATTTTCTGGGCGTAAGCAACTACCTGCGGGGGCGGAACGATCTCCTGCATCAGCCGGATCGCCACGAGATTGAGCGAACGCGCCAATGCGTCGCGCAGGGTTGTGGGCCCGCCGCGCTTGCCGTCATAATTCTGCGGCGTCCAACGCTTGCCGTCATCCATAATGAGAACGACGTCCTGGTTGAGTAGTTTGAACGCGGGCGAGTACCCGTTGTCGATGGCGACGGTGTAGAGGAACGGCTTGAACGTCGAGCCCGGCTGGCGCGCGATCTGCGTGACGTGATTGAGTTTGAACTTACTGAAATCACGGCCGCCGATCATGGCGAGGATGTGCCCGTTGGTCGGATCGATCGATACGAGGCTCGCCTGCACGGTGCCGTAGAATTTGCATAACGAATCCACTTTACGCGGACTCTTCAAAAGCGACGCGATGGTTTCCGCATCCACGCCCTCGCGCTGGAGATACCGTGTCAGGTACGGTTTTGCGTTATCCCGTACCACGCTGGCGCCGAAACGGTCCAGGCCGAGAAATCTTTCCTTGACGGTCTGCGCATAGGCGTCTTCCGCGGCGCGCTGGGCGCGCGTGTCGATCGTGGTGTATACGTTGAGCCCGTCCTCGTAAATATTGAATTTTAAACTGTCCTGCATGGCTTCCAATTCCTGCCGTACGTTCTCCGAAAAATACGGCGCGAGGCCGACGATCTCCTCGTCCCGCTTTGCGGTCAAAACAACCTTTTGAACTTTTGTTTCGTCATAGGTTTTCTTCGAAATGAAGCCGCAGTCCAGCATACGCTTCAGGACAACGATCTTACGGCGGTCGGCCGCCTCGGGATTCCTCACATAATACGAAGGCGCCTGCAGATGGCCGATCAGGTAAGCCGATTCCGCCAGGGTGAGTTCCTCCGCATCTTTTCCGAAAAAATTCTTCGCGGCCGACTGGATCCCGTATGCATCAAGGCCGAAGAACATGTGCGTGAGGTACATTTCGATGATCTCATTCTTGGAATAGGTCTTTTCGATCTGGATCGCGGTCAGGATCTCTTTGATCTTGCGTGAGAGTCTTTTTTCGGGATCGAAATAAAGATTGCGCGCAAGCTGCTGGGTGAGCGAACTGAAACCTTCTTTGGAACTGAGACTGGCGGTATTCACCATCGCGGCTTTGACGAACCGTATCATGTCGACGCCCCAGTGGTTATAGAACCTGTGATCTTCGGTGGCCAGCAGGGCGTTGACCACGTCCCTGGGTATTTTATTGAACGGCACGCGCGTTCGCCGCTCTTTAAAAAACTCCTTGATGACCTTCCCGTCCACGGAATAGACTTTGGTCGAGAGTTTCGGCTGATATACTTCCAGCTGGGCAATGGACGGAAGATCGCGGCTGAAATAGACGGCAAAAAATCCGATCACGATAACCGTTGTGACCAGCGCGGCGCCGAAAAAGTGAAAAGCGCGCGACCACGGGCTTGATGCGTTTCCGGACGCCGCTTTGGCAGCGGGTGATCTTTTGGGCTTAACGGGAAATCTTGAGGTCATATTGACGGTCGAATCCGGCAGAGGCTCGACGGCCGGCTCCATTTTTACGGTTGTAAATTCCTTTGGGACCGGTTCTGCTGTTTTTTCTTCTATCGGGTCAGGTTCTGAATCGCGTTTCTTTCTTAACATAAGTTTTCATCGTCAAGTGATTTTCAGTTTCCCCAGTCCTTAAAAAGTTCGTGTCCTTCGATCCCCAGCAGATTCAGCACGCGTCCGGCAATAAAGTCTGCAAGGTCGTCCAGCGACTTCGGCTGCTGATAGAACGCCGGCATGGCCGGAACGATCATCGCGCCGGCCTGCGAAAGTTTGAGCATGTTCGCGATCTGAATGCTGTTCATCGGCGTCTCACGCGGCACGACGATCAGGGGAAACCGTTCTTTTAGTGCGACGTCGGCGGAACGTTCGATCAGATTGCCCGACGCGCCGTGCGCCACGGCGGACATGGTCTTCATGGAGCAAGGAACGATCACCATGCCGAGCCGTCGTCCGGATCCGCTGGCCATCGGCGCAGAAATGGAATCGTTGGGATACGTTTTGATGCGCCCTTTCATCACCGATGCGCCATAACGGTTTTTCAGAAAATCCGAAATATCTTCTTTGCCGAGATCGGCATCCAGTTCAACTTTGAAGGTGATCTTGCCTGCATCCGACACGATAAAATCCACTTCGAATTCGTACATCATCAGGTAACGTAAAAGCCGAACGGCATAGAGAGCGCCGCTGGCGCCGGTAACTGCGACGGTCAATCGTTTATTCATTATAACGGGATCCGTTTTTCATTCAGGCAAAATATAATTGAAATAATTTTCTTAATCAATGCGGCTGGGCTACAAATACTTAACCGCAAAGGACGCAAAGTTCTTAGGGATTACTTGTGTCACTCAGCAGTTTTCAAAGATCGATTTTTCGCGTGTTCGCCAGCTTCTTGATATTAGTAACCGCCTGCGAGACCGACTTCGGTCTGACCAATAGGTAACGTTGCGTATAACAGGTGGTCCAGCATCCTTCGCAGCGGCTGTATTCATCCAGACGGCGCTGATATTCGTAACTCGAAAAAATATCCTTGAGACTCTGATTAAAAACATTACCGATCGGATTACCCTTGCACAAATGCACATCGCCGTTCTCCATGATCGTCGTACGCGTGGAAAGATACTTCGATTCCACGAACGGGCACCAATTGAGGTTCGGATTGTCAACGTACGGCGCAATACCTTCAACGAACGTATCGAGATTCATGATATCCGGATTGCCTTTGAGAAAATGCACGAGTTTGTTCAGCCGCTCGCCCGGACGAACGACCATATCATCGTTGTAGCGCGTGGAAAAGGTCAGCGTATGATACAGGCCGATGGTCGATTTCCATCCGAGGCTTTTCACATGCGCGATGATGTCCGGGATCTGTTCGATATTCTTATCGCTGATCACCGTATTGGCGTAAAGAAGCGATCTTTTTTTAGATTTTTTCTGAATGGAACGGCGCATATCGCTGATCATTTTCATACGATCCGTCACCGTCGTATCGTAATCCTTGCAGCCGCGTAATTCGTCGCCGATCGCGCCGAAGCCGTCGAACGAGGTCTGGATATGCATGCCGTTCTCCAGGCACACTTTTGCGGATGGCTCGATCATTTCGGGTTTGTTATACAACCCCGTGACGAGCGTCGTGGCGTATTGAAACGTACGCCTGGCTTCCATCATCATTTCGGGAAGTTCCTCTACGACCGTCGTCTCGCCGCCGGAGATGAATCCGACGTACGCGCCGTATTCGCGCAGATTGGCCATGACGCGGCGGAATTCCTCCAGCGTCATGGTATGCGTATTCTTGAACGGGATCACACACTGTAAACAGCGCTGCGTACAGATGTACGTAATGCGCACTTCCGTACTGGAATTGAACGGGCGCCCGTGTGCGAGATTATTGAGTATTTTGAACAAGCAGCCTGCCTTTGTTAATATCATTAACCGCAACGGGCGCTGAGGACGCAAAGAAAAAGAATGAACAAACACATTCCCCGGTGTTCTTTGCGCGCCTTGCGGTCAAATTTCTTCAGTCAACAAAAAACCCCGCTCAGGATATACAGAACGGGGCTGTATGGGAAAAATTTCAATTTCTATCAAAAATAAAACAACACGCCGCCGCTGAGATAGGAGGCGCTTTGATCGCTGATGTCCGCGCCGATTTCACCTACAAAGGCAACTTTCTGTTTGAAAGGAATATGGATCCCGCCTGTAATATAAAAGATGGGGTCACGGTTGGACGGTTCCATGATCCATTTGGTATCAAATCCGCCGTAAAGAGAAAAGGAGCCGAAGCGGTTGCCTATGTTTGCAGAAAGATCGAGGCCGCTGCCCATCCCGTCGGTATTGGCAAAACCGCCCCCGCGCACCGTCAGACCTACTGAACCTGCTCCGTCGTAGAAAACCTGATATTCGACACCGCCGCCAAAATACGTTTCGCCTCGAAGGACGCCTGCATCCCCGTTAAGTTCAAACCGCGGAGCGAGCCCGTATCGCACGTGCCCGAGTACCCCGAGGGCTTTGGGACCTTTCATGAAATATTGGCCTTCGGCGCCGATGATAAGTTTGCCTTGTTTAACGACAGCCGCCGGACCGAAATATCCGCCCTGCCCGCCGTCGCCGGCCCATACATTCCCGCTTAAAACTACCGCTGCAAAAAGAGCATACATCGCCGATCTCATTTGATTCTCCTTTTTATGTTTATTGGATCACTTTCAACATAATACAATTCGTTTTTTTTTGCAACTGATATTACGGGATTGAGATCGGCCCGTCACGCCGGCGCCTTCCAAAAAGACCTTGAAAATAAGGCAATTTATGGCGAATATTTCGGGCAACCAACGATACACGGGAGTGCACGTGATCCGATTTTTCTTAGCTGCGCTGGTACTCGTATGTTCCTGTACGGCGGAGGACGTGCGCGAGACGAAAACCGTCGCCGAAGGGTTCCGTTATACGATGATCCGGCAAAGCGCGGTTCCGAACGTCATACATATTTTTGAGATAGATCTGAATAATCCTCTGATCGAGATCGACGCTTTCAAAGCCGAGCACCACCTGCGCGCCACCCGTCTTCTGTCGCAGATCGTGCGGCAGGCCGGTCAGGAAGATGTCATCGGCGCGGTCAACGGCGATTTCTTCTCCAAAGAAGGATACCCGTCGGGCGCAATGGTGCACGACGGACAGATATTGAAGAATCCTGCCGATCCCTGGTATGCGCTTGTTATCACGCAAAACAAAAAGGTCTTCATCGAGCAGATCACGTTTAGCGGAACGATGATCATCAATTCCTTTACGAACATGGCTATCAGCGGTTTTAACAAGCCGCGGCAGGCTAATGAAGCCGTTATGTACAACCGATTTTTCGGACCTCAGACCAATACGAATACCTACGGCGCAGAGGTCACGATAAGAGCCAAATTTGCGGGCAAGTCCATCGGCGATACGGTGCGGGGCATCGTCATGGCCGTGGACAGCGTATCCGGGAATAACCCGATCACCGATTCCACCGTGGTCGTCTCCGTTCACGGAGAAGAAAAGATCAAGCTGGTCCGTCGGATGTTCGTCGGTCAGATCCTGGAACTGGTGATCCGCGCCGACCTGCGCGAGGACAAGATCAGGACCGTCATCGGCGGATTTCCATTTCTGGTGAATAATCAAGTCAATCTTATTACCGGAAACCCCGAAGCAACATCGGATTTCTACGCCAACCGTACGGCGCGAACCGCCGTGGGTATCGCGGATTCGACCAATAGATTATATTTCGTTTGTGTGGACGGCAATCAGGCCAACTACAGCGCCGGCATGACGCTGGCCGAGCTCGCCGACTGGATGATCGGATTGGGCTGCACCCGGGCGCTGAATCTCGACGGCGGCGGATCCACGACGATGATGATCCGGGACAACGTGATCAATCGTCCGTCGGACGGTATTGAAAGAGAGATCTCGAATGCGCTGCTGATACGGCAGCGCCAGCCGTTTAAATAAAAACATCGTATGGCAGACACCACCAAAAAGATCCGGATCGTACGTAATCCGTACCATCTCACGGTCAATTTCAAAAGCGCCCTATTCGTACTCGCGCTGGTGATCGTTTTCGGCGTGCTGGCCTATACGCAGTATATCGTGGAACGCCTGCGCGACGATTCGCGGCATATCGTCAAGATCTACACGCAGATCATCGCGCGTATAGGGCAGGACGATCCGGAAGGCGAATACAGTTTTATTTTTGACGAGATCATCAAGCGGATCGAATTCCCCATCATCAACACCGCGCCGGACGGAACGATCCTCTCCTGGAGGAATATTCAGGGCATCGCCGGCGATACGCTGACCGAAGAATCACAGTTGAAACTGCGGAAAGTCATGGCGGAAATGGATCATGACAATACGCCGATACCGATCCTGTATGAGAATACGCCGCTCGGTTATATTCACTATGACACCGACAGCCAGCTCATACGGCAGCTGGCGTGGCTGCCGATCGTGGAGATCTGCGTGGTCGGCGCGTTCATTCTCATCGGATACATCGGATTCAGCAATATCAAGCGGAGTGAACAGCGTTCCATCTGGGTCGGGATGGCCAAAGAAACCGCCCATCAGCTCGGCACGCCGTTATCTTCGCTGATGGGCTGGACGGAACTGCTGCGCGGAGAAGCCGAAGGGCGCGAATCGACGCTGCGTATTCTTAATGAGATGGATATCGATATCAAACGGATGGACCGCATCGTGTCCCGCTTCTCGCAGATCGGCTCCGCCTCGGATCTGAAACAACACGACCTCGTTCCGCTGTTGACGGAACTGGCGCAATATTTCCGCAGCCGCATGCCGCAATTGGGAAAGACGATCACGATCGAAGAACTTTATGAAACGAATACTGCGCCGTTTATCAATGCACAGCTTTTCAGCTGGGTCGTGGAAAACATTGTGAAGAACGCCGTGGATTCCATCGAAACCAATGAAGGACGGATCCGCCTGCATTTGTCCCTGCAGAACGATTCCGTCTGCCTCGATATCTCGGATAACGGACGCGGGATCGAGCTGAAGAATTTTTATAATATATTCCGCCCGGGATTCTCTACCAAAAAACGGGGATGGGGCCTGGGCCTCAGCCTGGCTAAGCGTATCATTGAGGATTACCATAAAGGGAAGATTTTCGTCAAAGAAAGCAAGATCAACGAAGGCACGACAATGAGGATACAATTGAAAACGGGGTAATATGGAACACCGATGACTCTGATATTACAGATCTTCACCGATATAAGGAATTCAAAATAAAAATCATTAAAAAAAACCGTGTAAACCCGTTTGATCTGCGTTATCCGTGTTCTATTCATCATGATTTTTTGGCCTTTGAATTCTGGCTTTAGATTTTTATTATAGTCAAAACAGACGAGGAGTTTTTCATGTCCATCACTGAAGACAAGATCCGCGAGATCGTTGAGGAAACCAAAAAGCAGCTGGGTCCGGGCGCCAATGACGAGACCGTGAAGAAAGTCGTGCTCGAAACGATCCGCCGTCTCGGAACGGAAGAATCGAAATATGTGACCGAACATCCGAGCACATTCAAATATCTCAATCAGACGGAAGGCCGTATCATCGTGACGGCGTTCGGGAAAAATCAGCCCGGCGTGATCTCCGGGATTTCGCAGGAACTGACCAACTGCAACTGCGACATACTCGACGTGAGCCAGAAGATCATGCAGGAGTTTTTCACGCTTATCATGCTCGTGGACATCAAAAATGCGATCTGCCCTTTCGGCGTGATCAAGGAGAATATGGCGCGCATCAGCGAAAAACTGAACATCCGCGTTCTCGCTCAGCACGAAGACGTATTCAAAGCCATGCACCGGGTTTAACATTGAACATTGAACATTGATCAATGATAAATGTTAAATGTTAAATGAAAAATGTTTTAGGAGTTATTTTGGATTTCAAGCACCTTACATACAAGAACGACGAAGGCATCATCACCGTCGGGCTCAACCGTCCGAAAGTAAATGCGCTCAACGGAGAATTGCTCGGCGAACTCGGAACGGTTTGCGATGCGCTCAAAAAGGATAAGTCGGCGCGCGTGCTGATCCTGCGCTCGGAGCTTGAGAACTTCTGCGCCGGCGCGGACCTGAAGGAACGCCAGGGCATGAGCGAGGCGGACGTCAAAAAATTTGTAAAGAATGTCATCGGCGGCACGATACACCGGATCGGCGATATCCGCATCCCGACCATTGCCGCGGTCAACGGCATAGCGTACGGCGGAGGGTGCGAACTCGCGCTGGCCTGCGATTTCCGGATATTTTCCGGCGATGCAAAGGTCAGCCTGAAAGAGACCTCGCTCGGGATCATTCCCGGCGCCGGCGGCACGCAAAGGCTTCCCCGCCTCATCGGCTATTCCAATGCGCTGTTGTGGATATTGACCGCGCGCGTATTCACCGCGCAGGAATCGCTGCAGCACGGCGTGTGCAATTTCGTCGCGCCCGCGGGAGAACTTCATAACGAAGCGGTCAAACTTGCGCACGAGATCAACGCCAATGCGCCGATCGCGGTGCGCCTTGCGAAAAAAGCCGTTCGCCGCGGCCTCGAGACCACTTTGAAAGAAGGGCTCGAGATCGAGAACAAATGTTACAACGACGTGATACCGACGCGCGACCGTCTCGAAGCGCTGAAAGCGTTTAATGAAAAGCGAAAGCCGAAGTGGAGTAATTCATAAGATTTGGTCATTGAGTCATTTTGTCATTTTGTCATTGGAAGAATTACGGATTTCGGTTTTCTAATGACCAAATGACTCAATGAATAATTGACTCAATAAAAACAAATAGGGATTCAAAAACATCTTGCACAACCTCCTCTCCCCCGAACCTCACGTAGTACTGTCGAAATCCTTCTCTACGCCTTTTCAGAATGCGATCGCGACCGCGCGGACTTGTTATTCCTCCAAAGGCATTGTGCGGGACGATCAGATCACCGATAAACATTTTCCGCTCGCGCAGAGCGTGTACCAAGCCGGGCATCATACGGTCTTTTCGCATGCGTATTTCCAGTTCGAGCTGGCCAATATCTCGCGACAATTCATCTGGAGTTTCCTCCACAGCCATCCTTATTATAATTCCGAACAAGTGAGCCAGCGGTATGTCGAGATCAAAGAAGGTAATTTCCTGATCCCTCCTCTCGAAGGTGAAGCGCTTTCGGTTTACCGAGAGACGATCGATTATCAGATGGCGGCCTATCGTAAAATGAACGATATACTCCGCCCGGTAACGGAGGCAGCCTATTTCAAACGTTTTCCGTCGCGCCTCAAGGTGAAAGAAAAATACGATAACGAAATAAAGAAAAAATGCCAGGAGATCGCGCGGTACGTCATTCCCGTCGCGGCTTTCGCGTATATGTATCATACGATCAGCGGCATCACACTGCTGCGTTATTACCGATTGTCCAATCAGTTCGACACGCCGCTGGAACAGAAGGTCGTGATCGAGAAGATGGTGCATGAACTGATCAAAGTTGATCCGATGTATAAGGTCGTGTTGCAGGACGAACTGCCACTCGAAGATACGCCGGAATTTCATTTTTTTGCGGCGCATCAGGATTATTATAAAGACCGGAAACAAAAAGCATTTTTGGGCGAATTTGACCGCAGCCTCGGCGGGCGCATGTCGAAACTCGTCGATCATAAAAACGGCAACGAAACAACGCTGGCGCAAAGCGTAAGAGAAGTTCTGGGTGCGACGAAGGATATGTTATCGGACCACGAGGCGATCCGCCTGGTTCTCGATCCGTCGAAGAATACGCTTTTCGGCGAATCGCTGAACCTGACCACGTTGTCTAAATTATCCCGCACTTTGTTCCATCCGCATTACACCTTTCGCAAAAAACTGAGCCACGCGGCGGATTCCCAGGATCAGCGCCACCGCATGACGCCCGCATCAAGGCCGATGATGGCCGCGCATGCGACGGACGAACCGGATTACGTCACGCCGATATTGGTTGAGCAGGACAGCGGCGTTAAAAAATACTACGACGAGGTGATGTCAAAAACGTGGGACGCCATGGGCCGCCTGCGTAAACTTGGCGCGCCGGAAGAATTTGTAATGTACCTTTTGCCCAATGCGGTGTCGGTCCGTTTTACCGAGTCATCCGACCTGCTGAATTTACATCACAAGATGTCCATGCGATTATGTTATCTCGCGCAGGAAGAGATCTGGCGCGCGTCGGTGGACGAGACGGAACAGATCATAGCTGTCAATCCTCAGATCGGAAAATTCCTCCTACCGCCATGCGGCATCCGTCAACTTGCCGATATTCGTCCTTATTGCCCTGAAGGCGCGCGATTCTGCGG
>CAZHUW010000026.1:0-4777 GCA_964535295.1 uncultured Bacteroidota bacterium | reverse complement strand
AAGATCTCTGGAATCAATTGCTTGATAAACGGCAGTGCGATTTTGGCAGATTCTTCAATTTGAAATATTTTCCATTCTTTATTCCTCTTCAAGATCGTCACCTGCCTTTTTAACTAACCGGTATCAATCACATAAATTTTGAGGAGCGCATCATGAAATTTTTCGTTGCCCTGCTATTGCTGTTCTTTTCGGTAAATACCGCAGAAGCGCAGCTGGACAAGCTGATGAAAGACAAAAAGAAAAAAGAGACGCAGCAGCAGAAACCTGCCGAAAAGAAAGATACGGCAAAGAAAGAAACCGCAAAAAAAGAACCGGTCGAAACGAAATATAAGGTTGGCCAAGCCGTGGAGGTCCTGTATTCCAAACGCTGGTATCCGGGAAAGATCACGACGGCGCGCGCAGGTTCGTATCGCGTGGATATCGGCATCGAGTCGGTGAAATACAACGACTTCCCGGAGAGTTCGATCCGCCTGCCCGGTTCTGCCGCCATGGAATTCAAAGTTGGCGACCTTGTTGACTACGGAACGAAACTGGAATGGCATCAGAGCGGAACGGTCAAGGAGATCAAGGACGGCAAATATCTCATTACGGCCAAGGACGGATCGGACGCGGGCTGGTTCGTGCCCGAAGATGTGAAAAAAGGCGAGATCATCGTATTCAATCTGACCGGAGCCGATTTCGAAGTTGGCCAGCGCGTGAAGGTGAAGATCATGAACCAGTGGGTCGATTGCAAAATAACCAAGGTCGATCAGGCGAATCGCCAATTGGAAGTTCGCCACGGCTACACTGACGAATTTGTCAAATTTGACGACGAGAAGCTCTACGTTGAAACCCGTGAAAAAGCCAAAGAAGGTAAGCAGGCATTCACTAAAGAAGTTGTGAATCCGTATTTTGAGGTGGCTTCCGCGATCAATTGGGCGGCCGGCGACGAACGGCTGAAAGACCGCATGCCCACTTATTATGATAGTTACTTCGGATATCGTCCCGAAGAGCGCCTGCAGAATCTGCCGAAAATAAAAGCAGAGCTCGAGGGCCTTGTGCAGGCGATCGCAAAATTCAAAGATCAGCCGGAGCAGGATCCGAACGACCGTTGGTATAAATTATCCGGCGAAACGGATAAAGAATTGAAATACTCACCTGCTTTTTACCGCGCCGCGGCGGAAAAAGCAGGCACCGGCCTTGCACTGTTTATGGCCAAAATGCTGGAAGGCGATCTGAAAAGCCAATTTGAAAGCCTTGCGAAGATCGGTGAAGCGACGGATCTCGGCGCTGAGGGAAAAAGTATCTGGTTCTATGAAGGCAAAACGGATCTGAATAATCCGGGTTCGGAGAAATTTGAAGCCGGCACATACGATATCGTGTACAACGGCGGCAAGGAATTTCAGGCCTCGTTGAAGAATTATTTACTTCCGACGTATCAGGCCGCGGGTTTGAGCGAAGCGGACATAACGCCGCTTCTGCAAAAAGCGCAGGCCCAGATCGCGACGGTCAAGGATGCTTTCTTCAGGAACCTGACGCCGATGCGGGCCACATTCCCCTATCGTGACGCCGGGCTTGAAGAGACGTGCAAAAAATTCATCAAAGAGAATGTTCCGGGCGCCGTCATACTCGGCGTGGGTATCACCGATGCGAGTTGGGATATTTCATACAACGACTACGGTATTCCGGAATGCCGTTTGAAATGGGGCGGTGTTCATTTCAAAGAACCTAAGACCGGCCTGTGCGCGTATGCCGCTTTGCTTCTGGCGCAGGATTACGCGGGTTCGGGTACGTATAATTCCAAAAGCTACGTTTCCAGTTTACGCGGTTTTTACTTCGGCTATTATGTCGGTAAATGTCAATGAAGGGAATTTGAGACATTGGGTCATTGAGTCATTTATAAATCAACGATTTTGAACAGACATAATCCTGGAAGTAAGTCCGTTTTTTGTTTTTTTATTAATAAAGATTCAATATCTTTTTACTAAACTAACCCGAACTAACAACCCACAAAACAGGAGATCAAATGAAAAAATTACTTTTGCCGGTGATCATGATCTTGTTTGTTTCTTTCGCGGCATGCGACAATAAGGCCAAACAAGCGGAAGAGATGGATAAGAAGGAAGCCGTAAAGGTGGATTCTCTGAATACGGATCTGAGTAAATCGAATGATGAGTTGACCAAAGAAGGCGAGCAGACCGAAAAAGAAGTGGATGATCTTTTAAAAGACTAAATTCTTAACCCTAAGAGAGAAAAAACATCATGAAAAATATTATTTGGATCGTGATATTAGCTCTGGTTTTCGCCTTCGGCCGGAGCGGGTTTACGCAGAACCCCAATGCTGACAAAGGCAAAGAGCAGAAGAAAGAGCAAAAGAAAGCCATAGAGGAGGAAAAAGGACCCTTACAGACTAAAGACGAAAGCGCTGAACAAAAAGGCAACAAGCCCGATGAAAAAAAGGGAAAAGGGTACGGCAAAGATAAGGGCGGCAATTCCGGAAAAGAATTTGGCATGAAACGTTCCATGGAAGCGAGAAAGCGCCTTCATAAGAATGTGGCCATTGGAGAAGAAAGTTGTTTAGCGCAGGAAAACCGCCTGGCTTCGCTGCAGGATAAACTTGCCAAAGCTAAAGCGAGCCTTGAGGCAAAAAAGAAATCCGGCCAATTGAAAGGCGATGCATTAAAACAAAAAGAGGACAAGATCAAAATGGCCGAAGAAAAGATCAAACAATTTGAATCCTCGATCATCCGCCATATTGAGCGTTTGGACAAGCGCAAACGCGATGCAGGAGCTGTTGTAGAAGAATAACGATTCACACAAATATTCTGATCCATGTCCCGCCGGAGATCCCGGCGGGATTTTTTTTCCTTATGCCGAAACATTTTCTTTATTGACAATTGGGAAAACTTTATCTAATTTTTGTCGGGTCTATCGGAGTTATCAAATCTTCTATCATAAGCATGGGGGCATCCTTATGGACGAAATCATTAAACTTCTGAGGCTGCGGCGTTACAGCGGCCACACGATCAAAGCGTACAAATTCCATCTGAAACTGTTCCTGGAGCATTTCGCTTCGCGGGAGCCTTCGTCGCTTACCGATCGCGACGTATTCTCATATCTCAACTACCTGATCGAAACGAAGCATGTTTCCACGTCGTTTCAGAATCAGGCTGTCAACGCGATCAAATTTTATTTTGAAACGGTACTTGAAAGGCCCCCGCGCACGTATCACCTCGAACGGCCGAAGCGGGAACTCCGTCTCCCTTCGGTTTTGAGCCTGGAAGAAGTGAAAGCGATATTCTCCGTCATCGACAACCTGAAACACAAATGCCTCATTTATTTGATCTACTCTGCCGGGCTTCGCATCAGCGAAGCCGTTAACCTGAAAGTTACGGATGTCGATTCCATGCGCATGCTGCTGCGTGTTCGCGCCGGAAAAGGCAAGAAGGACCGTTATACGATCCTATCGCCTTTGGTTTTAGAAATGTTGCGTGAATACTACAAACATTATTTCCCTGCAGAATGGCTTTTTGAAGGAATGAAGGGCGACCGGTATAGCATTCGCAGCGTGCAGTATATCTTTGGACAGGCGCTGGAAAAATCCAAAGTTCGCAAATACGCAACGGTGCATACATTGAGGCACAGTTTTGCAACGCACTTATTGGAAAGCGGTGTTGATCTGCGGTACATTCAGGAATTGCTTGGCCATCACAGTCCGAAGACGACCGAGATCTACACGCATGTGAGCAATCGTAAATTATCTCAGATCGAAAGCCCGATCGAGAAACTATTTAAGGTAAGTGAATCAATGGCGGTTTATGCAGCATAACAACTTCTTTTTGAAAAGAAAGCAATGAAAAGTTCGAGTCGTAAACCCTTTTGGGTGTTTTTGGTGAAGGCTTTAAAAACAAATTTTTCTCTCTGCTTTCTTTTTGAAAAGAAAGCAGCAAAGAAAACATCGGCTGTGAGAAAAATGCTTAAACCCTCGTTTGCTTACCGGTTGCGAAAAACAAACTCGCCCGCCTGCGGCAAGCCTACGGCGGCCTCAAACATGTTTTTCGCTGAAATGGTATCGCAAACTCAGGTTTTTAACAGCATTTTTCTCAAGGCCGAAACAAAACAACATATAATTAACGTACACGCAATTACGCATACCCTCGGCTTCAAGCCGTACACACGCAATTTCGTGTAGACATTCGTTATGCGCCATGACCGGAAAATACAAGGGCTTAGCCCCTTTGGAAAATAGACGTAATGTTCTTTGATCATACTCGTTTCTCTTTGCTCGACCGCTTGGAGCCAGCGAGGACTTCGTCCACGCTGAAAACGCTCCTTCGTTGATACTTTCTGAGTCTGATTTTGTTTTACTCTCGCGATCAGTGCTCGTGCTTATGGAGTTCTAAAGGGTTCCGTTTGACGCACTCGCACTCATCGCTGTGGTTTTTCGGTACTATGTTGGCGGTCGAGCCGTAGTTCTATTTCAGTTAACTGGTAAAGTAATCGTTCTTTGATTTCGTTTTGTATTTTGAGTTTAGAGATTTGAGCCGGGCGGTCACGGCGCATAACATGCGGCTTACCCGTTTGCTCGCGAGTGCTTTTTGGAGTCCCCACATGCTACGCTTTTGTGGCACTCGCTCGCCGATAGCTCGCTCACGATTTAGAATGTACTAACTTAACTAATTTTCCACGCGTGCGAGCTACCGCGGGTAGCCGCGCCGCGTTAGCCGACATGGCCTGAATATCTGAGGCTTGGCCTTGTCGCTGTTTGAGAGTTCTGTTCTTTGATTATACTTACGTT
>CAZHUW010000025.1:0-25086 GCA_964535295.1 uncultured Bacteroidota bacterium | reverse complement strand
TACTGGCCAGGTTCGTTGCCTGGAAACGCATGACCATATCGGAAGACACGGTGCAGAAGATCACCATGGGAACCGGGATCGCATTGATCGCATTTGGGATCTATATGGGTTATGTTTACTTGTTAACTTTTCAGAAATGAGTGTGCCTGTGACGGAAGTTGATCTGCTGATCTTTGACCTCGACGGAACGCTGGTGGATTCGCTGGATGATATTGTGAGCTCCGTGAATTTCACTCTATCCGAATTGGGTTTGAGACAACTGGAAAAACCGCAGATACGGAGTTACGTCGGCGACGGAATTAAGACCCTGCTCGCCCGGGCGGTTGGAACGCAGGAAGCCGTATCCGAGGAATTGGTTGAAAAAGCGCGAAAAATTTATTATGAACATCACGAAGAGCATTGCCTGGATCACGTAACAATGTATCCGCATGTACTCGAGGTAATGGAATATTTTTCCTCAAAGAAAAAAGCGGTCGTGAGCAACAAATCCGAGCGCTTCACCAAAAAAATATTATCGGGACTGGGGCTGGCTTCGTTTCTGGATCTCGTTATCGGCGGAGATACACTAGCGGACAAAAAACCGAACCCGATCGTCATTGAGCATGCGATCTCCGTTTTAAAAGCTGCCAAAAACAGAACCGTCATGATCGGCGACGGACCGCAGGACATTCAGTGCGGGAGATCGGCCGGCGTCATGACCTGCGGCGTAACGTATGGATTCAAACCCGCTGAAGATACCCGAGATGCGGATTTTAGGATCAATGATCTGATTGAATTGGAAGAGATTTTTAAATAGAGCAGATACATTGGACATTTATCATTAAACATTGCTCAATGTCCAATGTTAAATGTTCAATGACCCAATGGCAAAATGATTACTAAAGATATTCTCAAAAAAGTTCGCCGCATTGAGATCAAGACGCGCGGCCTCGTCAATAATATTTTCAGCGGTGAATATCACACGGTATTCAAAGGGCGCGGCATGTCGTTCTCGGAAGTTCGCGAGTATCAATTCGGCGATGAGGTACGCTTTATCGACTGGAACGTATCCGCGCGAATGGACCGCCCGTATCTCAAGGTATTTGAAGAGGAGAGGGAGCAGACGCTGATGGTGCTTTTTGACGCAAGCGCGTCGGGAAATTTCGGCACGGTCAAACAAACGAAGATGGACATGATGATCGAAATGGCCGCGCTCATTGCCTTCAGCGCGATCAAAAATAACGACAAGGTCGGCCTTTTGATCTTTACGGATACCGTGGAAAAATTCACCCCGCCTAAAAAAGGAAAATCCCACGTTCTCCGGCTCATCCGCGAACTTCTTACCTTCAAACCCCAGCGCCGCGCTACAAAAATATCAGCGGCTCTTGAATACGCTTTGCACGTTCTCAATCGCCGGAGCATTGTGTTCCTGATGAGCGATTTTATTGATAAGGAGTATGACCGCCCGCTTCGCGCCGCCGCGAAGAAACACGATCTTGTAGCTATACGCATATTCGACCGCCGCGAGAAGGAATTGCCGGATGTGGGTATTCTTACGCTGGAGGACGAAGAAACGGGCGAATTGATCGAACTGGACACTTCATCGCCGAAAGTAAGGGAAGCCGTAGCGGCGCAGGCCGCCGCTCGCACCAAAGCGCAAAAAGACATTTTCCGGAAAAGTAAAGTGGATCTGATCGACATGGCCACGGGTACGGATTACGTGGAAGCGCTGATCCAATTCTTTAAGAACCGGGAAAAAAGGCAGCAAAGAGGCTGAAAAAAATCATTGACATAATAATTTATTTGTATTAAGTTTACGATTAAAATAGGCATGTCTTAGACCCAATTTTTTAATATTATTTTTTATTCTACAATCATTGATGAGGTATAATCGTGGAACCAGTTTTTGAAAGAGCCAAAGATTTGCGTCAAAAAGTTGACTCGATCATGTTAAAAAAGATCGAATGGCGTATCCTTTTTTCCGTGGATGGAAAACGTTCTATTGCGGATATCGCGGCAAAAGTGGAACGCGATGAGAATTTTGTCGAAGACATTCTCCAAAAACTGGCCGGCGAAAAACTGATCACCGGCGGCGGAGCCCCTTCAGCCAGGGTCACGGTCAAAGAAGAGTCAAAAAAGGCCGAAGCAAAGCCCGAAAAGAAAAAAGAAACTAAGAAAAAAGAACCCGTCATCGAAGCCGAACCTGTAAAAGAAGTCAAAAAGGAAGCGGCGAAACAAAAAGAAGAGCCGAAAGTTGTAAAAGAAGAACCTAAAGTAACACCGCCTCCGAAGAAAGAGGATTTCGATCTGACTTCGGCGATGATGGATACCCCGAAAGCGGAACCGAAAGTTGAAGCGAAACCTGCCGCAACAGCTAAACCTGCTGCCACGGCTGCGGCCGGTGCAACCGGAAAAAAGATTCTCGTTGTGGATGACAGCATCGTGATTCAGAAAATGGTCGAGATCGCATTGGAGAATGAACATTATGCGCTCACCAGCGCGATGAAAGGCGAAGATGCCGTGCGTCTGGCGAAGGAATTGAACCCCAGCTTGATCCTGCTCGACATGATGCTTCCCGATATGAGCGGATTAGAAGTGATGAAGGCCGTACGGGAATTGGGCGGAAATTTTGCCACGGTGCCGATCGTAGTTCTGAGCGGCAAAGATTCCCCGCAGGATAAAGACACGGCGATCAATAACGGCGCCAATGATTTTTTGACCAAACCTTTTCACGACGAAGATCTATTGTCAAAAGTCCATGAATATGTCGGAAAATAGAAACGTCTCATACATTGTCCATTAACTAAAAAAGAAACCCTAATGTTCTGTTTAGGGTTTTTTTTCTTTACAGGCTGTCCATGATCACGGATCCCAAAGTCAGAAAATTCGTAGATTTCTATTTATCTGAACTTCTCACGCACGTGAAAAGCATGAGCGAGCACCGGTTCACACCTTTGGAATATAATCTTATTAAAAAGGTGATCGTTTTCATTATTCAATCTCCTGATCATCTTTCTCGGGTAGACAAATTATCGTCGGTTTCAACTTTGGCAGCTTTCACCGGTTTTCTTCAGAAGATCGTTCAGAAAGTTCAGCAGCCCGATTTCAAAAAGAGCCAGATGATCTCCGTGATCGAGACCGATTCGGAAAAACTTTCCCAGATCTTTTCCCAGATCGTGAAAAGCCGCGAACAGTTCAAGACCATGGCTGCCGAATTCTCAAAATTAGGGATCGAATTTGATCCGGATGCGCAGATGAAGGAACCGGTGAAAACGGCAGAAGTTCCGGCAGAAAAATCAGAAAAAGTTCCGCCCGTTGCGCCAAAACAAATTGTGACGGGAAAAACGCCTACTCTTGCCAAAGAAAAATCGCAGGTCAAACCGCAGATCCTCAGCGCGTCGGAATTCAAAAAAGTTGATGATATGATCGGTTTTCTTTCCAAGAGAAAAAAGAAAACGGTTCATGAAACTGATAGTCCCGAAGAAGTTAAAAGAACGGCGCCAACAGGTCTCTCCGATGGAGATGAAGGCGTTGCCTCCGATGCGGAAGATTTTTTCAGCGAATTTCGCGAGGAATTCAAACACCTCGAATCTGCCATGACCCAGTTGAGAACCAATTTAGGACGCACACGTTACCTGATTGAACTTGCAGATAGTTTCGGAGAATTCAAGCGTATAGGAAAAATATTCGAATTACCCCGTTTCAGCCGGCTGATGCATGCGGTTGAAAAAAGCCTGATCGATGTTGCGGACAGTGCCGACGGGAAACGTTCAGGTATGAACGAAGCCGCATTCGGGGTGCTTCAGCAAATGGCCGTTCTTTTCAAAGAGATCGAACTCCATAGAACATTCCCGCTCAACGCACGATTCCTTGAAGAAGTTCGTACGCTCCATGATCAATTTGTCTCTTCCGCCAAACCGGCCGCTGATGACATCCCGATTGAAGAAATGAGCCGGAAGGTAAAAGTTGAAGATGTAGAAGCCGAAATAAAGCAATCCTCGTTGACGGATGAAGAAGCAGGGGTTTCTCTGTCCATTACCGGGATCGATGCAGAGGATTTCCAGGTTTTTAAAGACGAGGCCGGTTATACCTTCGATACGATAAAGGCAGCCGTAGAAAAACTTAAAGCATCCGGCAGCGATCATGATGCGATCAAAGACATACAACAATCCTTTCGCAGTCTTTTTACCGGATCCCGGCTGCTTAGGTTCTCGGTTTTGACCGGGCATTTTGATCTGATTTTAAAACAGCTTAAGACCTGTATCGATTCTCAGAATGCGATTGCGCCCGAACTGCTTCACCTCATCGAAGAAACTTTGAAATTCAGTTCTGACCTGATCCGAGGGGAACAGATACCGGAAAAGGATTGGGAAAAACTCAAGATGCGGCTCGAAAAATTCGGCTCTCAAAAAGAGTTACCCGGTGAAACTCCGGCAGAATTCAGAGTTGAATCTGCAAGAACTAGATCTTCCGAAAAGACGATCAAAAAAGACGAGGCCACGAAGACTGCCGATACGGTTCTTGCTTCGAATGAGAACTGGATAGACCGTTTCCAGGAAACCCTTGAAAGCCACCCGTTCGAGTTAAAAGAAGAAGTCAAAGAGATCCCGGCTAAAACAAAGCCGGTGGCCGAAGCAAAAGCCGCTGAACCCCGAACAGTAAAAGAAGAGCCGGTAAAAACAATAAAGGCGGAAACTGCGGTTCCTCCAAAAGCAAAAACCGTTACGCTTCCGAAAGAAAAGGAGAAGCCGGTTGGGGCTGAAACTGTAATCATTCCAAAGGATCTTGTCAGCATGATGGCCAGCGGGGACGTTGACCTGAGCGAACTTGAACTGCCTACTTTTGCCGAAAAACTGAATATTGAGCCGCAGAACATTGTTGGCCCTTCTTCAAAAACCGGGAAGAAAAAAATTGCCGGAAAAAAAGAAAGCGTGCCGGTTTCAGCCAAGACGGTTTCCAAAGAGGACACACCTCCGGAAAGTAAAAGAGCCGATGAAAAGGTCGATTCGGAGAAAACAAAACGGTTCGTAGTTGAAGAAACTAATTTCGGGTCGATCGACCCGGAAATATTGGATATTTTCAATCAGGAAGCGGAAGGGTATTTCAATATACTCGATAAATCACTGGGCAAACTCGATACGCAGGTCAAAGATGAATCCGCTCTCAAGGATATTGAACGCGTAAGCCACAGTCTCAAGAGTTCTTCCCGTATGCTGGGACTGCCGAAAGTAAGCGGGTTAGCGGGCGTGATCGAGCTGATCGCCGAACGTTGTAATGAAAAAGAGCTTGAGATGACGGATCCCCTCAGAGATGTCGTGCGGGCGACGGTACAGAGTATTACGAAACTGATCGAGCGCAAGTCGTCCGATATTACGTCGATCATTGAATATTTGGTTCAGTTGGAATCAAAATTGTCAGCCCCGAATATTTTTATCGGCAATATCCCGGGCGCATCGGCGATCGTCGCAACAGGCGGATTTGAAGGCGTTCCAGAGGCCGCAAAAGAGACCAAGACAATAGATAAAGCGAAATCTTCTGAACCTGAGGAGCAAGTTAAGACCGAAACGCCTTTATCGGCTCAGACACAGGAAAAAGCGGAAACGGTTCGGCCGGAACCCAAGATAGAATCGACCCAGAATTATTTTGCAAAGATAGGCGTGGACGAAGAAATAGTAGAAATCTTCAAAGAAGAATCATCGACGTATTTTAAATTGATCACGAACTCGCTTGCTTTCTTGCGGCAAGACCCGACCCATGAAAGCGCCATGCGTGATATTGAAAAATCAGCGCACAGTCTGCGCAGTTCCGCCAAAATGCTTGGTTTCCAGAAGATCGGGGACGTGGTCAAACCTATCGAGTCCGTCGCGGAACGTATCAATACCGGCACACTGGCATTAGATTCAAATATTCTGGATGTCTTTGATGAAGGTTTGACCGCGCTGAAAAAACTTGGCGACGGTATCGACGTGGATATTACGGAACTTTTGGGTCGTCTGGCTGCAATAGAAAAGGCGTCCGCACTGATGGGAGCGCCGCAGTCTGTAAAGCAGGATGCAACGCAGGTTTTTGAACGTATTAAAACTCAATTAGGCGATGTACCTAAGGAGCAGAAAAGTATGACAAAACAGAGCGCGGCCGCTGGAAAAACGAAACCCGTCAAAAAGGCCTCCAAATCTCAATCGGCCTATTTTGCCGATATTCAGCTCACCTCCGATCCGATCCTGAAACAGCTGAATAAAGGCGCATCGGAACTATTAGAAGAGATGTCTCAGTCGTCAACACAATAACCTATTAATTCTTAAACTTTTTAGCTCAGAAGGTAAACGTATGCGGTCTTTCATTCGTTTTTTAATGATATTCAGCCTGAGTGTTCACGCGGCCGTTGCGGCCACTACATCCGGTGTCTTAAAAGGTGATGAAACGTGGGAAGGCGTGGTCATCGTGACCGGGGATGTGGTGGTACCCGAAGGCGTAACGCTCCGTATCCGCCCGAACGCACTCATCCGGTTCAATGCTTCCGCTGACGACCAGCAGGGAGGATATGATATCACTAAATGCGAGCTGATCATCGAAGGCGTTCTGCGCGCGGAAGGCCAGGATAAATATGAGATCCGTTTTACGTCTGCTAATTTCAGTTTACCGGGGCAGGAAATCAAAAATAACGTTCAACCGCAGGCCGGCGATTGGTACGGGATCGTTTTTAAAAAAGGCAATAACGATAAAAGTATCGTAACGTACAGCGTCGTTGAGTTTGCCTACGACGGTATTACCTGTATTAACGCATCGCCGCGTTTGTTCAGAAATCGTATTGAAGGCAATTACTGGAACGGCGTATTATGCGACGTCATGTCGGCGCCAAAGATCAATAGCAATCAGATTATGAACAACGGATATTCGGGGATCAATTGCAAAATCGGTTCGTCGCCCAGTATCAGCAGCAACGAGATCACAGGCAACCGTTACGGCATTCTGGTTCAGGATGTATCGCAACCGGTCATTGGGGACGAACGGCTCGGTGAAAATGCCGGGAAGAATGCGATCTACGGCAATCTGGAGTACAATCTCTATAACCATACGAAAAATGTGATCTATGCCCAGCGTAATGATTGGGGAGACAATACGAATGCCGACAAGACCATTCACGATGATGACGAGAACAAGAAATTCGGTCTTGTTGTATATACTCCCGTCTATCGCACGGGCCGCATCTCTTACTCTGAATTCCAAAGCTTGGCAAGCACGACAACGGAAACAGCGCCTTCGGAAGAGGACAAAAAAGCCAAAGAAAAAGAACTGGAAGATCTGAAGAAGAAACTAGCCGAGAAGAAAGAGCAAACGACAAAACAACTTGCTTCTGCGACGGATATAACATCGAAAGAAGAAAAAGCAAAGATCAATGAAGAACAGATCAAGGAAAATGAAAGACTGAAACTCCTTGAGGACCAGATACGGCAGCAAGAGCAGATCAAGATCGAGCAGGAAAAAGCATTGGCTGCGCAAAAGAAGACCGACGAACTTGAGAAACAAAAAGCCGCCGCCGCTGCGACCGTTGTTGCTGAAAAAAAGGAGGTCAAGACCGCCGCGGCAGCAAGCTTTATCCCTACCAAGATGGCTAATGAACTGGATAATAATCCAAAGGCAATCCAAAAGGTTAATCCTATTATGCCGGATCTGCCGAAAAAAGCCAGGGTAAGCGGTACGGTATCGCTTCGGGTACTGGTTGGGGTAGAAGGAACTCCTGAGGAGGTTTACGTTTCCAAGAAGATCGGCAATAAAGATTTTGACCAGATGATCAACGATGAGGCAATAGCGGCAGTGAAGAAATGGGTATTTGAAAAAGGGTTGTCGAACGGACAACCGGTCAAATATTGGACCGTTGTGACCGTGTTGATGAAATAATTTTTTGCGAACTTAAAAAAGGTTGTTCCGACGGAGTTCGGAACAACCTTTTTTTATGTACGTTTCAGCGCGGTAAAGCGCCGTTAGTAATCCAAAGACGGATGGTATCGATCTGCGCCGTGGTCAGATACGGCGGACCGTCCGCCGGCATCCGGTCCCCGTCAATCCCTGCGGTTCCCTGGATCTTTCTGACCAGATAACTGTTATCCGGTTGCCCCGGTTCTACACGTTTCAGCGCGGCTTGCTGCGAACTCACATTCACAATCGCCTCGTAAGCATAATTCTCTGAGAGATCCATTCCTTCCGGAGACGATGAGCCGGCATGACAACCTGTACAATTATTTGTGAAAATATTTTGGACGGTTACCGGCACTAAAAGATTATTGGTACTGCCTTCCATTTCAAGTTCGCCGCAAGAGGCCAGTGAAAAGACCGTAGCCGCGCAGATCATTAATAAGTACCGCATTCTTGTTTCCTTATATTTATTCACGGTTACCATTTAAATTGACGATAGATATTGAAACCAAAATGCAATGATGGCCCTTTCTCGAACCACTTACCGATTGCCACGGCTTTATCCGGACTGCCCGGAACGTATTGGGAAGTGTGTATAGACTGGTTATTTGAAATAAGAACCTGAAACACGTGGAGCCGGATCTTATAGGCAAGCCCCAACGACCATGTGTTGTAGCGCACATCGCCGGCAAACCGGTTTCCTTTATATCCGCTGATCCTGGGGATATATTCACCGGTTAATGCGGCATTTTTTATGAAACAATACTGCGCGCCCAGTCCGACAGCAAAAGTTGTTCGCGTATCGCGGTAGCGATAGGATGTCGAATCATCGATCTGTTTAATTATAACAGGCTGATGGTTGCTTCTGAATACGATCGTCGGGACAACAAGGACGGATAATTTTTCATTGATCTTTGATCCTGCCAGAACCTGAACCAGCGGGGAAAGACGGTTCCGGGCATGGATATCGGCACGGCTGATCCAATTCAATCCGGCGTAAATTCCGAGTGATACGGCGAACGTTTCCGACTGCCGGAACGCAACGTACTTTACCGCCATCTCAATATCTTTATTTTCACCAGATCGTCGGATGAGCACATCGGTATTCCGGTTCAATCCCATGGACAAATTGATACTTGTGATGGCTCCGTTATCCAACCCGAAAAAACTACCCAGCGTATGGTGCCCTCCGCCGTTGATCGATGCAAAGCGATGAAGTATCCTGAATTCGGCGGTCCTGGATCCGAGGACATTAGTAGTTGGCAACGCAATGAGTTGAGTAGCGAGGAATTCCGTTGCAGCGCTTTCGGGAGCAGATGATGACGCAGTTTTTGATTCTCCCCAGATATATTTCGGAAAAGACGTAATCCATTCCCTGATGATGCCGATCTCTTCATCGGAAAGTTTATCGTCATCTAACGGCATTCCTTCTTCTTTGAAAGGAAGGTGCACAGGATCACGCATGATCTTCCTGTAGAGATAACTTGCTTCAGGATTGTTGGGTTCGATCCTTTTTAACGCAGGATCCTCGCCGCTTGCAACATTGACCAGGCTTCTGTAACTCATTCCGGATTCGAGGGACATTCCGGCCGCCAGGTCTTCCGAATTATGACACGTAATGCACTTTGAATTGAACAACGACTGGGCTTTTTGAAAAATGTCGTTGTGTCCCGCTTCTTGTGAATAAACGTTTTCAAGATAAAATTGTATGCAGCAAATGAACAAAACCCATCGCATCATGCTGAACCTCTTTTTGTTTTAGAGTTTAATATCTCAAAAGTGCACCGATATTTCCCATGATCTTAAGCCGGGAGTGATCCGACGTGTTTTCGACTTTACACCCCTGCATGAATGCGAAAGTGATCGCTTCTTCAATGACATCATCCACGTTATGCGCTTTGCCTGAACAGATCGGACAGGTATCCTTGGGGCCTTTTTCCTCGGGCGTGCCGATGAAAAAACATTTATGACATACAAACCCGGCCGCTTTATAACTCTTGGCAACGATCAGCGTGTTCACACCGCCTTTACGTAAAGCTTGTAACGTCGGCTGCAGCCCGAAAATTCCTTTTCCGCCGGCGGTATTGGCTTCGCCGCGAAGTTTATTGACCAATTCTGCCTCATATTTCTTTTCTGCCTGCTGAGCGACTTCCTGCGATTTCTTCAATATATCGTTTAACGGCGCCTCGGGCTCTACTACAATATGGCCAACGATCTTTTTTCGGGATGCGGGTGAAAGATGCGATTCGAATTGGGATATCATATTCTGTCTGCCGCCGATCATGAGCCACATCAGATCCTTTTGTTCAATGAGTTTTTCAGCCTCGCCGGCGACATGTCTGAAGTGTTTTTGGACCATTTCATCATGCGCACGGTTAATATTACGCTCCTGGCTTCCTTCGATACCGCCATATTTGATCTTCGGGGTCACTTCGTTTTGAATACTGAGAAATTCTTTAACGAATCCGATCGTAACATCGAGAATTTTTGCTTTGGCGCTGTCCACTAGAACAATAGCGTAATTCCTGTGTTCGCATAACAATTCGCTCAAGGTGCGCACGTAAGGATCGTAATCGGCATTCAGGTGATTGGGCACGGCCTGAGGCAATTCCAGCATTTCCCAGAAATTCCCTGCGCTGCATGAAAAAATAGCGAGGCCCTTATGATGATCTTTATGGAGGAATTCATGGTGGACGAACTGCTCGATCTTTGCGAAATCCTTTTCGAGCGAATGGAGCTGGTCACGATGTATCTTTTTTTCTTGTTTCATAGAATCCAGCTTTTGGCGCCGGTCCTTAAGCAATTCCTTAAGCGCGATCTTATGGTTGTTATTTTTGTCCAGGTGAAGGTAAAGCGAAGTTATGAAATAGTCTTTATTACCCATTTTCGATAAACGTTCGATCGTTTTTTGAGTTAACATGGGATTCTCCTTTTTAAAAACCTGGAAGATAGTTTATTTAAAGGATAAAGAGGGATGTAAAACTTATACATAAACGTGCCGTTAAGTTACACGGTCATGCTCTGGATCTGAGTTCCGGCTGCTTTGAAGCCTTGGAATGAATTCCGCCGAACGAGTTCTTCCTGAACCCATTTTGCCATTTCATTGCCGCTGGTCAGCCATCGGGGTGCGATCAGCATATCTTTCGGCGCATCGCCGTAAAGGCGTTGAATGCCTATCCGGGGAGACAGCCTTTCAACGAAATCCGTTACCAGTTCAACATACTCATCTTTGTCAAGGACATGAAACGGATTTGATTGATACATGGACGCCAATGCGGTTTTCTCGACGATATGGAGATTATGGATCTTGATAAAATCGATAGGAAGTTCGGATAGAGCATCGGCCATGGCCACCATTTCCTCGCGGGTCTCCGTCGGAAATCCTAAAATAATGTGCGCGGTTATGTCGATATGCCGGCCGGCCGTTGTATTGACGGTATCCATAAAGCATTTGTAGTCATGGGCGCGGTTGACCCACTGCAAAGTACGGTCGTAGATGGATTCACAGCCGTATTCAATACTGACGTAATGATTTTGAGCGATATTCTCGAGCAGTTGCAATTTGTCATTATCAACGCAATCCGGTCGTGTTCCTATGGCCAGTCCCATAATGTCGGGATGTGCAAGGGCTTCATGGTACAAGATTTCAAGTTCATTGATTGGCGCATACGTATTGCTGTACGCCTGAAAATAAGCCAGGAAGCGATCGGTATGAAATCGCTTTTTCAGAAAAGGGATCTGGTTTTCGATCTGTTGTTGTATCGGGACGGACGGTTTCAGATAGACTTTAGCGCGAAATAATTGTGAAGCGGGGCTAAATCCGTCATTATTGCAATAGGTGCATCCGCCGCTGGCGATGGTTCCGTCACGATTGGGGCACGTGAATCCGGCATCGATGGTGACCCGGTGAATTCGCTGCCCAAAACGCCATTGAATATATTGGTTATACGTGAAAAACCGCTGATCCGTTCGTATAAACGGATGAGTGTCGGGATCTGACCATGATCGTTTATCGATTATGGTGGGGGTGTAAACCATTAAGCTTTGATTGTGTGAATTGGTGGACGACACAATATACTAAACAATCTTAGAAAAATCAAGGACGCGTGGAAGCGTTGATTGCCTTTGACGGTTTAGAACTTGTAACTCAATTCAATAAAAAAACGATCGGCCTTTTCGACTTTGCTGGTTGAATATTCGTATTCAAAAGACGAATAGAGTTTCCTTGTAAGGGCGAGGCTTCCGTCGAGAGTAATGGAATTTCGCCGATATTGGGAATGTTGATAGATGAACTTGTAGTAGTAGGTGCGGAAAGTGGTGGATAGGTACAAATTAGAAAATTGCCGTGACAATCCTAAACTGGAACTGTTGGCTTTCGTGTATTGGGCCGAAGTCAAAAAATAACGATAGTTCACATTGATTTGAGAGCGCAGCAAATTATAATAATTAAGCCCGGCAGAATTCAAATAGGTTTTGTGTGTATCGCCTGCGCGCGCGCGTATGCTGCTGCTTGCCGAAAGCGTCAGATTTCGGGTGGTACGCCAATTAATATCGCCGCGAAAGCCCTGAAGCAATGCGTCGTCAAATAAACTGTCCGGAATAGATCGATAGGTTTGTATCAGGTAAACGTTGACCCTTGCATCGTAGCTTGCCGTTAAGCTGACGGCTTGTACGGGTGTATAATGTCCCATGATGTATAGATTGGAAATCTCGATTTTATTCTTCCTGTTAGAAAGATCGCTGCGGTTGATCCCGATCTCTGAATTCTGATAAAAATTTATTTTCTTTCCTAATGAGATATCGTTCTGCACATATATATATTCCCGGTCAATTTTCCTGTTAACGTATTGTCCTGAAAAGGCCAGCGTTGTATTCCATCTCCAAGCCGGAGCGAATACTCTCTTGAAATTTGCGTAAATGCCAACCTTAGAATTGGTCATGTCAGGTTTTGAATTTAAGTTGTTCGGCTGCGTTCCACCGAATGTGCCAAGTTCCCATTCATGAGTTAGTTTGTATCCGAAAAAAACACCGTCAAAATTACCGACACCGTTGATGACCGGCGCAAATATGCGCCCGGCTGAGTATCGGTATGGAACGGCAGGATTATTGTATTCAATGGATAATTCGTACACCCGAATGGGGTAATCGGTTGATCTTGAAGGCGTGGACGAAAACATCTTTCTGAACCGTATGTTGCTGCTCATATTGTAGTGACTTCCTTGTATGCGGTTGAGGTCGAGATTGATCACACCGCCGGGCTGAGCATAATTGTAGTCAGAGTTTTTCATATCACGGGAAAAGAAACTTTGAAGCGCAATTCTTCCTGAAAGTTGATTAGGCGGGCGGTTAACGGGCCGAGTTGTTCTGGCACTGCGTTCGCTTGAATCATTATCTACGGATACCTGCAAAATCGTACCGGCCCAAAGCGCTTTCAGGTCCGTAGGTGCTTTTCGAAGGGTGTCCCTTGTTGTCAATACGGGTTTGGATGTCAGAGAAGGTTCATCAACATAAGCAATGAGTTCCTCACCTAAACGTATCCGGGACGATGTGTTGATGACTGAACAGTAAGAACTCTTTCTCGAAATGCTTTGAATGATAAGCAGTGCGTGGCCACGATCTTTGGTGAAAAGTGTGTCGCCTTTTGAAGCGCCCTTGTCCTTACCTATATCGGTATAACAGGAGTTTTCTGCAATATAGGTTATCTTTCCGTCGGCAATTGCTCTCTGTCCGTATATCTCAGAGATCCCGCATATCAAAGATATCAGCAGAGTCAGAACGTAGGTTAAGAATATGTTAGGTGTAGAAGTTCTCATCAAAATCATCGGACGAATTTTTTAATTTTTCCGGCACCGGCTATTCCCTGTGGATGGCATGTCAAACAAGCCTGGCTGGTATAAGCATAATCAGTTACTTCTTTATGATGATCGTTCGTGTCTGTTATGTTATGTTCGTGGCAGTGAATACAGCTATACAGCCTCCAATCCGAATCGTTCGTATGGCACCCTGCTCCATCACCGGAGCCGCCGCCGCATCCTGTCCATATCCCGCCGTGTTTTCCGGAATTAATGGGAAAATATTGAGCGTCATGATTAACGGTCCACGGAATCCAAATATTCTGATTATGACAATTTTGGCAATCTTGTGAGAAACCGGAACCCGTGTGATTTGGCTTTGTGGTACTATTATAATCATTTTGATGGCAAGCATAGCAGGCGGTATTGGCGCTGGTCAGGTTTCCTGTGTGGCATTTGTCGCATTGAGCGGCGATGGCCTGATGGGCGCCTATCAGAGAATAAGTCGTGTAGGTTCCGTGATTGAATGTTGACGGTGTCCATCCTGTTGTGCTATGGCATCCGGTCTCACATGTCGTCGGAAATGAGAGTGCAGAGTGATTGGGAGAAGCCGCTTGGTTATAATCCGTTTGATGGCAGGCGTAACAATTCGTCGGTGTGCTTACATATCCGCCTGCATGACAGGATATGCATTGAGAGGCTACCGTTAGATGAGCACCGGTGAGAGGGAACTGAGTGGCATTGTGATCGAATGTTGAAGGTGTCCATCCCGCAATGGTTGAGTGACATTGGGTACAATTCGTTGGAAAATTGTTAGATGCATGATTCGGATTTGCCGCATTATTATAATCTGTCTGATGGCAGGCGTAACAATTCGTCGGTGTGTTTACATATCCGCCGGCATGGCAGGATATGCATTGAGAGGCTACTGTCAGATGCGCGCCAGTAAGCGGAAAAGTCGTGGTATTGTGATCAAACGAAGCCGGTGTCCAGCCGAGGTTTGTTGTATGGCACAGGGAACAATCCGTCGGAAAGTTATTTGTCACATGGTTTGGATCGGTAGTACTTGTAAAAACTGTTTGATGGCATGAATAACATGCTGTGCTTGTGCCCGACAGGCTTGTCGTATGGCATTGAGAACACTGAGTGACCGTGAGATGAGCGCCTGTGAGCTGAAATTGAGTTGTGTTGTGATCAAACGTGGACGGCCTCCATCCGGCATTTGTGGTATGACACTGCTCGCAATTAGTCGGAAACGCGAGCGCAGAATGATTTGGATTTGCCGAACCGTTATAGGCTGCCTGATGGCATGAATAGCAAGCGGTGCTCGTGCCTGCCAGGCTTGACGTATGACATGTGTTACATTGATTTGCAACCGTCAGGTGAGACCCTGTTAGTTGAAATTGAGTTGTATTGTGGTCGAACGTGGACGGCGTCCACCCTAGATTTGTTGTATGGCACTGCTCGCAGTTGGTTGGAAATGCGCTGGCGGCGTGATTGGGACTTGCTGCTGTTGAGTATTCAGTCTGATGGCAGGAATAACACGCTGTGCCGGTGCCTGCAAGACTTGTAGTATGGCACTGCACGCACTGAGCTGCAACCGTAACATGCGCTCCCGTAAGAGGGAACTGAGTTGTGTTGTGGTCAAACGTGGACGGCCTCCAGCCGGCATTGGTGGTATGGCACTGCTCGCAATTTGTTGGGAACACGAGAGCAGGATGGTTTGGATTTGTCGAACCGTTATAGGCTGCTTGATGGCAGGAATAACACGCTGTGCCGGTGCCCGCAAGACTTGTAGTATGGCACTGCACGCACTGAGCTGCAACCGTAATATGCGCTCCAGTAAGAGGGAACTGAGTTGTGTTGTGATCAAACGTTGATGGCCTCCAGCCGGCATTGGTGGTATGGCATTGCTCGCAATTAGTTGGGAACACGAGAGCAGGATGGTTTGGATTTGTCGAACTGTTATATGCCGACTGGTGACAAGAATAGCAAGCGGTTGGTGTATTTACATAACCGTTGATATGACATGAGGTACACTGATTTTGAATTGCTGAATGGGCTCCCGTTAATGGAAAATTAGTCAGGTTGTGGTTGTATACGACCGGCTGCCATCCAGGATTTGTCGTATGACAAACAACACAATTGGTTGAATAGTTTCCGGCCTGATGGTTGGGATTCGTGGTATTTGCAAAATCCTGCTGATGACATGCATAACAATCTGTCGGTGTATTGGCGAATCCGGAGGCATGACATGCCAAGCACTGATCTTGAACGGAAAGATGGGCGCCTGTTAAAGTAAAGGACGTGGTGCCATGGTCAAAGGTCGCCGGTTTCCACCCCGGGTTGGTTGTGTGACACTGTTCGCAATGGGTTGAAAAATTGCCCGAGACATGCTCAGGAGCGGTTGTGTTCAAAAATTCCTGCTGATGACAATCATAACAAGCAATCGGGGTATTATTGTAGCCCGCTGAATGACACTTTTGACATTGATCCTGAACGGCAAGATGTCCGCCTGTCAAAGAGAATGACGATGCGTTGTGATCAAACATGGCCGGTTTCCAACCGGGATTGGTCGAATGGCACTCCTCACAGTTTCTCGAGTAATTACCCGATACATGATCAGGATTGTTGGCCTGATCAAAGTCAGCGGCGTGGCACGAATTACACAGTTTCGGTGTATTCATGAATCCGCCGGTGTGGCAAGATATGCATTTTTCTTGCTCAGCAATATGGGCTCCCGTCAAGGGAAAGGCGCTGACCGCATGATCAAATGTAGCCGGTGTCCATCCCGGAGAGGTTGTGTGGCATTGAAGACAATTTGTAGAATAATTTCCGCTAAGATGTTGTGGATCATTCGATTGATCATAGTCATTTTTATGACAGCTATAACAGTCGCCTGTAACCGCGTAATTCCCGTTGGAATGACATGTGGCGCAAGCAATATTGCTGTGTCCCCGGGTCAGTTCGAATCCAAACTGCGTATGATCGATGATGCGGGCAGGCGACCAGCCTTGCGGTGTATGGCAAGCCTCACAGGTCAAAGGAATTTGATACTGTACATGATTTGGATTTTTCGAAGAATTATATTCTGCCATATGGCATCCGGAGCATACGGTCGTTAATCCTTTGAATTCATTTTGCTGCTGATCCTTATGGCAGCTTTGACAATCCGTCGTCGCATGTTTTCCGGTCAGCGGAAAGCGCGTCAGGTCATGCTGTACCTTAAAGTTAAAAGGCTGCCAGCTTTTGGATGTATGGCATTGATCGCATTGTTTGCCTAGCTGTCCTTTGTGAATGTCGTTATGACACTCATAACATTCCGTCTTAGAGCCTGCGAACTGATAATTGGCGTGGCAGGCCTTGCAGTCGCCGGATCGGTGCTGGCCTTCCAGCGGGAAGCCGGTTTCCGTATTGTGATCAAAGGCCAGTTCCTTTTTTGGGATCTTCCAATCGCCCGTTGCGTGGCACGCGTCGCATGCAATGGAGATGATACCGTGCGGATTTTGAGTAGCCGCTTTTATTTTGAGAGTGTCCTGACGCTCCTGCGGCATAAGGACGGAAGCCGGTAAGGCCAACGTCGCTAATTCAAGCAGGATCATTGAAAATATTTTTTTCATAAACGTCTCATTTCAGATTGGCATGGCACGACGAACACTTTATATCTATGGGTTTGTAAACGACGGCTGAGACGCCGTTATTTAAAATTACAGAACGATGGCATTTTGCACATTGAACTTTCTCATGTGCGCCTGTAAGTGAAAATCTTGATTGTGTCGTATGATCAAAACTAACCGGTTTAAAACCGTTCTCGCTATGACAACGGTCACACTGAGTTCCGCCATGGTCTGCTGCGAATTGGCCGAAATGAAAATCCGAATGACAGGCTTCACATGCGGTCATCAGTCCTTTGTATTTCACATCCTGTTTTCTTCCGGTCAATGAACGGTGACACTTATCGCAAGCTACCGTCATATGTTTACCTTTGAGTGGAAACGCAGAGTCTTTGTTATGATCAAATATCAACGTATTCCATGATTCCGGCTGATGGCAGGCTTCACAACCCAGCCGGTCGATCTTGTCTTTGAATTGCCCGTTATGAATATCCTTGTGGCACTGGATACAGGCGGTACCGGGAAAGCGGAAAACCATCGACGAGTCATTGGGGTCAATCGTAAAACCTGTTATTTTATTAAACTCTGATCCAGACAATGTCAGATGGCACTGGTTACAGGCAACGGCGGTATGCGCGCCGGCAAGTCTGAATTTCAATTGTTCGTGCTGGGTGATCGAAAACAGAGTGGGTTCAAAACCTTTTGTTGTATGGCAACTTTCACATTTGCCTTTGTCTGCTCTTGTTGCAAATTGGCCGGCGTGCATGTCTGTGTGGCAGTCGGTACATTCGTTATATTTCAGATTCTTGTAGGCCGCTTTCTTCGCCATATCCGGCTGATGGCACTTTTCACAATTGACTGCAAGATGTTTTCCCGAGAGCGGATAATTGGTGCGGGTATGGTCGAAGCCGCTGACAGAGACATTCTGCCATCCGCCCGGCACATGGCATTTCTCACACTTTTGTCCGAACTTGTTATTATGCGGATCGGTATGGCACGCCGTGCATTTATCAAATTTAACATTCGTAAAATTCATATAATCGGCGTCAGTCTGACCGTTCGGTTTTTTTTTCGAATCCGGGACGAGGACGTGGCATTGAACACAAGCAGTCAATGAGTGCCGTCCGGTGAGCGGGAATTGGGTCTTGCTGTGATCGAATTTAATCTCGGCTGACTTTTTCCAATCTTCAAAATCATGACATTGGATACAGGGTTTTGTTAAGTGGCTCCGGTGCTCGTCAAAGTGACAGCTTCGGCAATCCTGGCTCAGTCCGAGAAAGGTCTTGGAAAGAGAGAGGCCTTCACCGGTTCGCGCCCGAACTGCAGCATCTTTGATGTTTTCAGGTTTATGACATGATGCGCATTTAGCGGTCTTATGCTTTCCTTCCAAAGTGTAGCCGCTCTGCTCGTGGGCAAAATTTGCCTGTTCTCCCGCCCATTTGATCATGTCGAAATTTCGTCCACGGTGTTCGGTATGGCACTTCACACATTCTTTATCACGAGCGGCCGAAGAACTATGGAACCCCTTTTTTTGGTCGATACGGATTTTGATAAGGGTGTGGCATTCAAGACATTTGTCGCCATTGATCTTTTTACCAAGGTCGTGGCACTGAGTACAATTGTTCATCCCCTCAAGGTTTGCGTGCGCATGGGTCAGGTCTCCCGGTGAAAACTGGGCGTTAGCGGTCATAACGCAAAAGAATAAGAGCAGGGTGGCCGCATAAAAATATATTTTTATCATCATGAAATTGAGACTTAGAATTGACAGGCACTCGAATTTTCGTTTGGTTTTAGTAATGATCTATATTATTTGCCGTTCAATTTCTTCGTGTTGTTTTAACGCAGATAGTAGTTCAGGCGAACAAAAATCGATGTATGGGGTTCGGTCGCGTCTCCGAATTCCTCTGTAAGGGTTACCGCGGAGTAAAAATCTTTTGTAAAGCGGTAACTCAGGTCTGTCGTGACAAGTGAAAGTAAATGATTGCGTGTGGCAGTTCTGATATTCCATTGATAAGCGTTAAGATTGTAAGAAAACGTCGCATCCAATTTGTTTTTCATAAAATCGCGGTTGAGCCACAGGGTAGTCTGGATATTCTGAAGCCACTGATTGCTCGTATATGCGTCGCTAACCCCCAGATTCAGCCTTACCCATAAATAGTTTTTGTATGAGGTGCGGAGATCTGCGTAGATCAGGTTCCCGTTGCCAAATCTTTTTTTGAGAGTTGATGAAATATCGAGTAATCCGATTCGGCGGTTATAATAGGCCCGGTAGTTAGTTGTAAGAGAAACATTCTTCTCCGTTGAAGAGAAAAAATATTTTTCCGATGAAACGGATGTATCGTACCGTGCCGGAAAATCGGATGTGCGGTTGCGGTAATCAAAAACGGTACGGAAGCTCAGCTGCTTGTTCAGCCTGTAATAAATGCTCGACTGTGAATAGCCTATCAGGCTATGATCAACGATATATTGCGTTCTATGATATGTACGCAAAGTGGGCGTTGGTTTATATTCTGCATAAAAATAGGTTTTACTGAGAACGGTTGTCGCAAATTTTTCGGAAGTAAATCCTGTGCCTGCCGACCAAAGTCCATGATGATGAAGAATACTTAAGCCGTAATTATAGCCATGGCCCGACAGGTCATTTTTGTAAAAATCATTGATCGAGCCGCCGAAGGCCGACACATCGAACCATTTGCCGGCGCGTATATTTTCCGCCGATACGCCGTTGATAGGGTAGGCGTCGATGACGCTGACGGACGGTATGATACGGCCGATTTTTATTTGACGGTAATTATCTCCGTAAGCGGCGTATAATTGCTTGACAAGGTACCGGTTTTGAAATGTATTGCCTTCCGTTCCGTTGCGTGTTGTTGCCAGGCCCGTTTTCTCGTAAAAATCGAATTTGAATTGATATTGGATAACTTGTGTGTTCGGATCAAATACGCGGTAATTCAGCGTTACGTAATTATTAAATGAATTGAGTTGAGGTGAGATCGCGTTCCCTTTTGTATAATAATTCCATCCGGTCGAAAAACGCCCTATAAGACTACTGTTGGAGTTGCCGGATGACTGTGCATACAATGATGTGTTGCATAGTAAAAACAGCATAAACCCGCATAAGAGCTTCGGTAAAGTTTTCTTTTTAGTCATCATGTGCCTGGTCTTTCGTATCAAAATCATGGCAATCGCGGCAGGAATGCGTAGTATAATTGGGTACATTTTTATGGCACGTATCGCAGCTTCTCCGGTGATGTCCGGTCAGAGAGAACCATTCGTCAAGATGCGGATAATCGTTCCATGCATTCATGTTATGGCATGCCAAACAATCGCCGAGCATTTCCCATTGCGCGTGCTGGGGCGGCGCACCGATCGCCTTGTGACAGTCTGAACACTCGTTGACATTCGGAATTTTATAGGTCACAAGATTGCGGTGACAATCTGCGCAGTCCAGTCCGCGGTGCGCGCCTATCATAAGAAACGTCTGATCGTTATGGCTGAAAATGGATGGGGCCCAGGCGTCTTCATTGTGGCATCGTTCGCATTCAGTCCCCAGTTCACCCAGGTGCGGTTCTTTATGGCACACCGCGCACTCACGCACCGACGTATTGAATTTCCCGCCGGCATGACAACCCTGGCAATTCGTGCGTTCATGCGCGCCGCGGAGCGGGAAGCCCGTACGGGTATGGTCAAAATCAACGGCCGATTTGATCACCTTCCACGATTCGGTCGTGTGGCAGGCCTCACAAGGAAACTCAAATTTTCGATGGGGAACCTTCACAAAAGGCGTATCGGAGACTGCCGTTGTGAATGCGCGGGATGAGGCAAACGCATTTTGGGAAACGGAAGGTCGGCTATGAAGAGCCGCCAGCAATCCGGCCATAAATAAAATATTATAAAAGACTTTTCTCATTTTATTTCAAACACTCCTTCGTGTTTATCTGGGTGACATGAAGCACAGTCCGATGCGACCGGTCTATACAAAGTGATCAGTGAATCGGATTTGATCTTTGTGAGGACGTGGCATTTCACGCATTCCAGTTTTTGATGCGCGCCCGTTAAGGCAAAAGACGATTGTTTATTATGATCAAATACGGCCGGCTTGAATTTTTCTGTATTATGGCAACTCCCGCAATTGGTGATCAGCGGGGATGAGCTGATATTCTTTACAAATTGACCCTCGTGTATGTCTCTATGACAGCTTTCACAGAACGCAGGAACGGGTTTATACAATACGCGTTTTGCGGGCGTGTTTTCGTCCAGCAGCTTATGGCATTTTTCGCATTTCTGTTCTTTGTGTTTACCCAGCAAGGCAAATTCCGAGTCTTTATTGTGATCAAAGACAAGATCTTTCCAGCTTTCCACTTTGTGGCAGATATCGCAATCCTGTTTTTTCAGCTTTTCGGCAAATTGGCCGCGATGAATATCCGCATGGCAAGTAATGCATTTACGGTCGGTAAACTTGAAGATCATGGCCGAAGAATCGCCAGGGGCTGCAGCCCCGGTGCGGGAATTGAACTCATCGGGCTTGAGTTTAACGTGACATTTATTGCACGCGGCCTTTATATGCGAACCTGCCAGGATGTATTTGGATTCGAGGTTGTGACGCTCGACCGTAAACAGTGACGGTACAAACCCGCTCTCGTTATGACACGCTTCGCAGCGGCCTTTGTCGGCGCGATGCGCAAATTGTCCCGCATGGGTATCGGCATGACAATCGGCGCAATTGGCGAATTTCATGTTTTTATAAGTAGCCGGCTTTTTCAGATCAGGCTGATGGCATTTTTCGCAGGCCGTATGCCGGTGTTCACCGATGAGAGGATATTTGGTTTTACTGTGGTCAAAGCCGTTCATGACGACATGCGTCCATCCTAAGGTATCGTGGCACTTGACGCAATTTTGTCCGAATTTATTCTGATGGGGGTCTTTATGACAGGGCGTGCAATTGGCAAATTCCAGTTTCTTGTAATTGGCAAAGTCTTTATCAACACTTCCGTCAGGTTTTTTCTGCGGATCTACGGTCAATGCGTGGCATTTGATGCATTCCACTTTCTGATGAAGGCCGGAAAGCGGATATTTCGTTTTTTCGTGATCGAATTTTTTCTTTGTTGATTCCTTCCAGTTCTCGAAATCGTGACAGGTCTCGCACTTTGACTCTAATTGTTTGCGGTGTTCATCGAAATGGCAAGCGGTGCACTTCTGTGAAAGGCCAAGCTGCGTATTTTTGAGTGAAACACTGATGCCGTCCTGTTGACGAACCAGAGGATCAATAATGTTTTCTGTTTTATGGCATTTTTCGCACTTATCGGTTTTATGTTTTCCTTCGAGTTTGTATCCGGTCAGGTTATGATCAAAGGACCACCTACCGCCCTCCCAACGCACTATTTTGAAATTGCGTCCTTTATGTTCAAAATGGCATGCGATGCAATCTTTATTACGAACGGATGACGCGGCATGGTAGCCTTTAACGGCATTAATCCGTGCCTTGAGTTCAACATGGCATGCGAGACATTTTTCTCCGTTGATCTTTTGTCCGACATCGTGGCATTGCGTACAATTCTCCGTTCCCTCCAGACTCGCATGCGCTTGAGTTAATTCTCCCGGGGAAAATTGCGCATATCCGTTGGCGGAAATGACAAGAAGTGGGAATAACACAAGTGTCGTAATCGAGCGTATCATTTGAGTGATTCCAACATAGATCTAGACTTAGATGCAAATTCCGAGTTCGGCTGCAATTCGATCACTCTCCGGAAATAGTCTCTTGCCAACTCCATCTTGCCGATATTTGAATGAATGATTCCCAGATTGAATGTTGCCGTGATATTATTCTTCTCGGAAGCAAGGACCGTGTTTAATTCCTTGATGGCCTGCTCAGGGTTACCGGAATTGAAGAAACATACCGCATAATCGTTGCGAACGTTATTATTTGCGGGGTTAAGCGAAAGGGCCTTTCCGTAAGGTTCGATTGCACTTTTGAAATCGCCGCTGTCATAAAGCAGGTTTCCCAGCTGGATCAGGTGTTCCAGGTCGTTCGGATTTTTCTGGAGCTGATCTTTCAGGAGTTGAATATTCATCAGCGCGTCGTGATCGGGAGGAACCGGTTTTCCGGCTATGGAGGAAGACCCGGCGGAACTTCCTCCCGGAATCATCGGCTCGGCGTCAGTATCAGAATGTATATGAGTTTCCGTTTTTTTCTGATTCTTAGATTCATCATAGAAATAGTATGCAACGGCCGAAAGAAGGAAAAACAAACCCAAAACGAGCGGAACGAGATTTTGCCGGTAATTCATATGTTTCCTTTCATTAAAAGATCCACGTATATCCGAAGAGGAATGCAACTATGATATGAGCTATGAGGATCACGCCCATGATGATTGAAAAAGGCATATGAATGATATGCCAGTAACGAAACAGTTTTTGCGTAGTGACCAGCGTTTGTATCTGGCGTTGAATCTTGGACCGTTCCAGGAATAAATGACGGATCCTGAACAGTTGTTCATGGCTCACCGCCTGAAGACTTAATTTTTTGATAGCTCTATGAATTTTGAGGTATCGCCTGAAGTCGTGCCACATGAGTTTGGGAAGGGTCCTAAAAAAGGTAGTCCGTTCTCCTGCGTTGAATGGCTGCGTCAGCATATCAATATGTTTGATCCTGCTGTCTTCAATCCCGTATTCGGTCATGAGGGTTTGTGTGACCAGATTCAAGTGTTTTTGCAGTTCGCCGGCCGTAAGGTCTTTGCCGGAAAGGCTCTTTGGTATCTGCTGATATATGTATCGACCGAGGACGCCGCTGGCGACCACGCACACCATGCTCCAGAAACTGACGGCGACTATTCCGCCGAATTTGAATGCCGTGTGATAGAGGATCAAGGCCGGTCCGAGCAAACATAGAAAGATGTGGAATTCCAGAACGTGTTTTATAAGCCCAAATCCGGCCAAGACGCTCCACCGTTTTCTAAGAGAATACATGGCAACCCCAAAAACGATCATGAAGGTTCCAATGAATCCCATTCCGTGTCCCCAAAACCCGGTCGGGCTCAAGGTCTCATGAAGTGGATGCAGATTGCGGTCAACAACCGGTGTTATATAGTATCCCGCTCCGTAATAACTCACAAAAACAACCGTACAAATTCCAACGAAGGCCATTGACCAGATGAATAGGCGGTGGAGTTTCTTACCCATGATTTGAAAACTTCCGATATTTTATCATTGTACATTTATTTTATTTAATCATCTTCCTTATCATGTTCGCGTCGATCATTGCGGCCCTCCTTTGCCTGATGTTTATCGCCGCTTCGATGGCATTGTGCGCATCGTTCATAATCGCGGATCCCTTCTTCCAGGTGTTCTTCCCGGATCTTTGAAGGAGTGTGTTCATGGCAGCCGTAGCACGTATAGGTCCTGTAATTATGTTCCGAGTGGCATGTGACGCATTCCGTCCGGTGATCTTTATCGAATGAGAAAAACCGGTCATGCTCAAAGGTTGCCGGTTTCCAGGCGGTTGTTGTATGGCAATCGAGACAGGTTACACCGAACGATCTATGAAGCGCATCGGAAGGTTTTTCATGACAGGCAATGCAGTTATTACGGTCTGTTGCATTCAATCCCGAATGGTCAAAACGAGCGGGTTTCCATCCGTTAACTTCATGACAAAGTGCACAGGAATCCGGTGTTTTATTGTGGATCCGGTCATTCGGTCGGGTATGGCATGATAAACATTTATTTCTTAATGAATCGGCGATAAGATCATGCGAAAAAACATGTGAAGAATACGTTTTGCCTAAATGGTC
>CAZHUW010000024.1:0-25315 GCA_964535295.1 uncultured Bacteroidota bacterium | reverse complement strand
CGCCGTGAAATGCCTTTGGGTTTTTCAGGGTTCTTCTTTTTGGATTTTTTCATGCGTTCATCTTTCAAACTGATTTAAGAAATAGTTTAGACAAACAACGAAGGAATGACAATTTCTGTCAGAGAGCGGATAGAAAACGAACGAATAAATCAAAACATATTATCATTGGGTCGGTGGATAAATATACAAGTTAATTTCAAAAACTCAACCTTCATTTTTGAAAAAATATTTGTATAACAGTCCGTTTGCCAGCCCAACCAACGCGAACATAACCGAGGCGTCGGCAATGCTGTAAAAGTAAAAATCCTTTGGATGGCTGTAATGGTTCATATAGATCGCGCTGACAGAGGCGAAAAACAGAAAAAGGATGCCAAAGGCCTTCAGGCTTCTCACAACTTCGTGTCCCGTCACGGCCGGGCGAACGAGGCGAAAGACATAGACGCAGACAAACCACATGACGAAATTATAAAAATAACTGGTGGCCCAGTCGAGCGATGTAAAGGAGGAGTTGAAATAGGATGGGGATCGTTCCATCGCGCCTCCCAAGCCGTCAAAAAAGAGCCACGCTTCGATGGGAAATCCGGCAACGTAACGGATCACGTTGAGGACGACTACCAGAATCAGCAGTTTGAAGAAAGTTTTCATGTTTTCTCCTTTTTCATCTCCGCAAGTAACGGGTGGTTTATGCGTTTCGGGTTTCATTTATTTACGGAAAAACATATTTATTTTCAACCGGCTGAATGGTTTTTGAAAAATGGAACTTGACTCATTGAAAATATGAGATTATGTTCAATCGCTCGAAAGCATAAGGCCAAATTCTTAAGGAGAATAATGGAACATCTTCAAACCTTTCGTGTCAAAGTGATCCTGGCTTTCGCGGTCTTATACATCGTCTGGGGTTCCACTTACCTGGGTATTCGTTGGGGTGTCGAGACGATCCCTCCATTTTTTATGGCAGGTATGCGTCATCTTTCGGCCGGACTATTTCTGTATTTTATTATGCGTCGGAAGGAGAAAGTTGAAATAACAAAACTTCACTGGCGCTCCGCGTTGATTGTCGGCGGTCTTCTGCTCGTGGGAGGCAACGGCGGCGTAACCTGGGCGGAACAACGCGTTCCATCGGGCTTGACGGCCCTGCTTGTTGCAACGGTTCCCCTTTGGATCATGATCCTGAGCTGGCTTCACAAAGACCTCTCACGCCCGGGGGTGAGAGAATTCTGCGGTATTGTTTTGGGCTTTCTAGGATTGGGTATTCTTATTGGACCGGAGGAACTCGTCGGCGGTGAAAGTGTGGACCCTGTCGGCGCTTTGGCGCTTTTTATTGCCGCACTGGCCTGGTCAGTCGGCTCGATGTATTCCCGAAAGGCGCCGGTACCCGCTTCTCCATTCCTGAATACGGCTATGCAAATGATCGCCGGCGGCGCATTGCTTATGATCCTGAGCCTTTTTTCCGGTGAATGGCAGCAGTTGAATTTTGCGGCCATGTCGGCACGTTCTATTCTCTCCTGGGTCTACCTGGCGGTTTTCGGTTCGCTGATCGGTTTTTCAGCTTACATCTGGTTGTTAAAGGTAAGTACGCCGTCAAAAGTAACAACGTATGCGTATGTCAATCCCGTTGTAGCCGTATTCTTCGGATGGGCTCTGGCCGGGGAGGAACTTTCCTCGCGCACGATCCTGGCTTCGGTAGTCATTGTTGCGTCGGTCGTTATTATCACGCTCCCGAAGAGTTTTAACGGATGGAAAAAATCATTCTTTGCATCAAAGACCCCTATCGAACCCTAAAACAATATTCTTGGAAGGAAAAAATAATGCGGCTTAAAAATATCTTTGCCGTTTTGGGCATCTTACTTACGGTATCATCATGCCAAAAAAATGTTAAACCAAAATCAGAGAAGCCTCCGTACGACTCGCTAGCGCAGAAAATGATCGGGGAAGGAATGAGAACGTATCCGGCTTACGATATGCTGCACGATCTCTGCATTAACATCGGACCGCGTCTGAGCGGTTCCCCCGAAGCGGCCCGCGCGGTAGAATGGGGGAGGAAAAAGATGGAGGAACTCGGATTTGAAAATGTACGGCTGGAACCGGTTACCGTACCGCATTGGGTTCGGGTGAAAACGGAAGAACTCATGGTCGTAAAATTCGGCGGTCTGCCTATACAAACCCTGACTATCTGCGCGCTGGGCGGAAGCATTGCGACGCCCAAAGACGGTATTACGGCGGAAGCAGTGGAGGTTCAGTCGTTTGACGAACTCCACGCGCTCGGCGATAAGGTGAAAGGTAAGATCGTATTTTATAATCGTCCGATGGACCGGACCAAATTCTTTCCGGGAGAAGCGTACGGCGGCGCAGTAGATCAACGCTCCAAAGGCGCAATAGAAGCGGGTAAAATGGGCGCGGCTGCGGTGATCGTTCGCTCAATGACAACGCGATTGGACGATGTACCGCACACGGGGGCAATGAATTACGTTGATTCCATTCCGAAAATCCCGGCTGCCGCGATCTCGACCGTTGGCGCAGAGGCCTTGAGCAACATACTAAAAAAAGAACCGTTCGTAAAAGTCCGGATCAAAATGGATTGTGAGATTCTGCCGGATGTGGAATCGGCCAATGTGGTCGGAGAGCTGCGCGGAAGTAATTTACCCAACGAGATCGTGGTCATTGGCGGACATCTGGACAGTTGGGACAAAGGGCATGGCGCGCACGACGACGGGGCCGGTGTTGTGCAGTGCCTCGAAGTGATCCGTCTGCTCAAAGCGCAGGGGTTGCGACCGAAACGCACGATCCGGGTGGTACTTTTTATGAACGAGGAGAATGGCTTGCGCGGCGGGAAAGCGTATGCAAAAATGGAACGGCCTGACGAAAAACATATTGCCGCCATCGAAACCGATGCGGGAGGATTTTCTCCGAGAGCGTTCACGGTGGATGCCGATTCACTCGTTATCCCAAAGATCGCGCAGTGGGCCTACGCGCTGGCGCCGCTGGAAGCGGATAAGATCATCAAAGGCCACGGCGGCGCGGATATTTCAGAATTGAAAAAACAAGGCGTGCCTACGATCGGTTTAAGGCCCGAATGGCACCGGTATTTTGATTATCATCATTCCGATCTCGATACCTTCGATAAAGTAAATGAACGTGAACTCGAGTCCGGAGCCGTTGCAATGGCGGTCATGAGTTATATTCTGGCTGAAGAGGGGATTTGAGAAATTAGAAATGATGAATATTGAATTAGGGAGCAGATTGGTTAATAGCCGTTACGATCAAACCGTATGTGAGACATTATGGATGAAATAACATTTTTAAAGAACGCAGAAAAACAGAAAACTTTTTTTTTAAGCGGCGCGACGCGGCCGGCTTCATTTCGAATTGAAAAATTAAAGACGTTGAAAGCATCGATTCAACGGCATGAAAAAGAGATTTTCGATGCCTTGCATGCAGACATGAAAAAACCGCCTTTTGAAGCGTATGCGAGCGAGATCGGCTTTTTATATGATGAGGTCAATTTTGCGATCAGGCATTTGCGGTCATGGCTGAAGCCCCAACGCGTCAGAACGCCGATCCTGCATTTCCCGTCTTCAAGTTATATCCGCCGGGACCCGCTGGGCGTGGTCCTGATCATTGCACCGTGGAATTATCCCGTACAATTGATATTGACCCCGCTGATCGCAGCCGTTGCCGCGGGTAATTGTGTTGTCGTCAAACCGTCGGAATTTGCGCCGGCGAGTTCCGCCATCGTTGAAACGATCATCAAAGAATGTTTTGCACCGGAGCATGTGATCACGATCCAAGGCGAAGGCCATGATGTCATTCCGATGATGATGTCGCAGTTTCGTTTCGATCATATTTTCTATACCGGCGGCGTTTCCGTAGCCAAAAGAATTTCAGCCGAAGCCGCCAAAGACCTTATACCTGTAACGCTGGAATTAGGCGGCAAATCGCCGTGCATTGTGGACGAAGACTGCGATCTTAAAGTGGCGGCAAAACGGATCGTCTGGGGTAAATTTTTTAATGCCGGCCAGACCTGTATCTCTCCGGATTACATTTTGGTCAACCGTAAGGTCAAAAAAGAACTTCTGGAGCTTCTTCAGAAAACGATGGTCGAATTTTACGGAAACGACCCGGCGCCGGATTCAGATATCGCGCGGATCATTGATGGACGTCATTTTACGAGGCTGATCGAACTTTTGAAGAACGGACCGATCCTTCATGGCGGGAGATCGGATAAGGATAAATTATTTATTCAGCCCACGTTGATCGAAATAACCGGACTGGATCATCCGCTGATGCAGGAAGAGATATTCGGCCCGATTTTACCGGTACTGGAATTCGGCGACATCGATGAAGCGATGCGTATGATACGGCAGCATCCGTATCCGCTCTCGTTGTATCTTTTTACAACAAACAAAGACTGTGAAAAACGTATAACGGAGGGAGTCCACTTCGGCGGGGGCGCGGTCAATAATACGCTTGTGCATTTTGCGAATTCCAATCTGCCATTCGGCGGCGTGGAGTACAGCGGCACCGGCGCTTATCACGGGAAATACGGCTTCGATATATTTTCACACCGGAAAAGCATCACGAAAAGCGGGACCTGGCTTGATATCCCGATCAAATACCCGCCATATAAGGGTAAGCTGAAATGGATCCGAATGTTTTTGAGGCCCTGAATCCATACGATCCTCCCAAAGTTTTATAGAATTCATAAGTTGGATTGAAGCGGATTTGTATCTGCGGTGCAATTGCACAAACTAAAAATGATCACAGTATTTACCATGAGAACATTTTATATCATTGTTTTGTGGCTGTTGACAACCGGAGAATTACAACCACAAAACAAACTGATGTTCAACAAAATTTCGCTGGATCAGGGATTATCCCAGGCCAGCGTGGTCTCCATCTGTGAAGATTCGGATGGATTCTTATGGTTTGGAACATCCGATGGACTGAATAAGTTCGACGGATATCGTATGACGGTATACCGGTTTAATTCAGCGGACGATTCAAGTCTTTCCAATAATCATATCTTATCTTTACTGAGAGATCGCTCCAATGAATTTTGGATCGGAACGAGAGGAGGATTGAATAAGTTCATTCGCGAAACGAACTCATTTGGACATTTTCTGGATGAGTCAGATAAAAAGAATCTACTGACCAACAATATCATTCTGGCGATGTCGAACGATACAAAGAACAGCGATGTTCTATGGCTAGGTACACCGCGAGGATTGAAAAAATTTGACAAACGTAACAAAAGCTTTACGCATTATAAAATCGACGACACCTCTTCGACAACAGCCAATAATACTATCAATAGCCTGTGTATGGGCAATGAGGGCAAATTATGGTTAGGTACAGGTTCCGGGCTATACCAATTTGATCCGATCTCGGAAAAATTTGAAAGAATTAGTATAAACCTGAAAGGGATAGATGGAAATATCGGTATTACGATAGTATATACGGATCGAAAAGCCAACGTGTGGATTGGCACGGTATCTTCCGGATTGATATGTATCGATTCAAATGGGAATTATCGTCATTATCAACATGAGAATTCGAATCCTTCCGGTCTTTCCGATAACAGAATTTTATCGATTCAGGAAGATCATAGAGGTTACATTTGGATCGGCACCTATGGATCCGGAATAAGTAAATTAGACGCGGTTTCCGGTAAATTTACACACAGCACATGGGATCCCAATCGGATTAATAGTTTGAGCGCTAATGAAGTTCGCTGTATCTATGAAGATAAATCAAAAAACCTCTGGTTTGGCACATGGGGTGGAGGCGTCAGCCAATTAAGCAGGGTACAAGAAAAATTTCAATCGTATGAAAACGAAAACGATTTCAATAATGCTCTTAGCGGGGGCATTTATTCGATATATGAGGATCATTTTGGCGACTTGTGGAGCGGCACCTCCAATTCAGGGGTTCATCGTGTCGAAAAACCAACCAACCAACTCATTACATATAAGCATCAATTAGGTAAGCAAGGCACCATCGGCGGTAATTTTGTTATTTCCATTTATGAAGACAGAGAGGGAAATATATGGATAGGCTCTACCACTGGCGGTCTTAGTAAATTTCTACGAAAAAACCAGACGTTTGAGAATTATAAAAACGATCCCCATGATCCGTTCAGCTTAGGGTATGACAATGTTCAAACACTGTTGGAGGACAAGGACGGACGTTTTTGGATAGGGACCTATGGCGGCGGGCTGGATGAGTTAGACAGGAAAACCGGGCGATTCAATCACTACAGACATGATGAAAAAGACGAGTTCAGCTTAAGCTCTGACGTGGTTCAATATTTATATGAAGACCGGCATGGAGATTTATGGATCGCAACTACGGGTGGACTTAACAGATTTGATAAGAAATCAAAAAAATTTTACGCATTCAAAAGCACCCAAAACAGTCCATCCAACGACTATGTCTACTGCATATATGAAGACCCCAATTCGGAACTGTTTTGGCTTGGTACGGGCGGCGGTTTAGCTATTTTCGACAAAGTGAAGAAAGAGTTCAGATATCTTGATGAAAAAAAAGGCCTGCCCAACAATACGGTGTATGGCGTACTCCCTGACGGTCATGGTAATTTATGGTTAAGCACCAACAAAGGATTGTCTCGATTTAACGTGTCCTCTGAAACATTTAAGAATTATGACAAGGATGATGGTCTCCAGAGTAATGAGTTTAATCAAGGCGCCTTTTATAAAAATCGCCGCGGTGAAATGTTTTTCGGAGGAATAAAGGGTATTAATTATTTTCACCCGGACAGCATAAGGGACAATATGCAAAGACCGCCTATTGTATTGACGTCATTCAGAAAATTCGATCAGGAAACAGCCGTCTCGATCAATGCGGTAAAAGAGCTGAAATTGAGTTACCGGGACTATGCATTTTCCTTCGAATATGCGGCCTTGGATTTCACCAACCCCATGAAGAACCGGTATGCTTACAAAATGGAAGGGTTCGATGAAAACTGGAATTTTGCCAATGCCGACAGGCGCTTTGCGGTATACACGAATTTGGATCCCGGCGAATATGTATTTCGGGTTAAAGGAAGTAATAATGACGGACTTTGGAACGAAGAGGGAACGTCCATAAAGATACATATTGCGGCACCGTATTGGAAAACATGGTGGTTTCGGGTGTTGATCATTTGTATGGTAGGGATCGTGGCGGCTCTGTTGTATAATTACCGCGTTCGGCACTTATTATATGTCGAACGTCTGCGATCGGAGATCGCAAGGGATCTGCATGATGATATTGGATCGACCTTGACCAATATCAGTCATTGTGCGGAGTTGATACGATCCGGGGCGGCGGGCCGTGATCAGATGAACATGCTGGAACATATCGAAGAAATGGCCAGGGAAGTGATGACCAGTATGAGCGATATCGTGTGGTCTATTGATGCGCGGCATGACCGTTATTCGGATCTTATTGACCGCATGCGGGATTTTGCATTCAAAGTACTATCGATAAAATCCATTACATTGACCATAAACGATCATGGGATCAAAAAGGAACATTTGTCGCCCGAACTAAGGCAAAACATGTATATGATATTCAAGGAAGCGATTCATAACGTTATTAAACACGCCAACGCTACATCGGTGGAGTTGAATTTGATGCAGACCCACCATCATTTGGAAATGACGATCCGGGACAATGGAAAAGGGATACAGCCGTCGCCGCACCACATCGGTCATGGTTTGAAGAATATGTATCTTCGTGCCGGCCGGGTCAAGGGCACACTGGAAATACTAAACGATCACGGAACGGTGGTCAAATTGAAAATACCGCTCCGGTCATAAAGAGAAAGGATTAAAAAGTGATCAAAATAGGTCTGATCGAGGATCACAAGGACATTCGCGGAGGGATACAATCCTTTTTGAATCATCAGGATATCATGTGCTGTCCGTATGTTTATGACAGCGTAGAGGAATTTGTCGCTAACAGCGGTAGCGATCAGGTACCGGACATTATCCTTTTGGATATAAACCTGCCGGGTATCTCCGGCGATGAAGGTATTAAGATTATTAAAGAACGGTACCCTGAGATCGCCATTATGATGCTCACCGTTTCGGAAGATCCCGAAAAAATTTTTAAGTGTTTATGCAACGGAGCGGTAGGTTACCTTCTCAAAAACACTCCGTTAGCCAGTATCAAAGAGCACATCCTTCACCTACATCAGGGAGGATCACCGATGTCGCCTTTGGTGGCTAGAAAAGTAATTGATTATTTTCAGAAGAAACCGGCGGTCGATGTTACCCAAATGCTAACGGCGAAGGAAGTCGAAGTAGTGGAATCGCTCGTCGAAGGATTGAGTTATAAGATGATCGCCGACAAACTGTCTATGAAAATCGACACGGTACGTTACCACATCCGCAATATTTACAAAAAGCTTCAAGTCAACTCAAAAGGTGAAGCTATTTCACGTTATTTCAAATCGTGACACCTTCCTTCTGACACCCCCGCATATTTATGTAGTGTTTTTCGAGCTATCTTCCCGTTTCATACCCAAACGTGCGGTTGATACAAGTTGATTCCTTCAGTAATTTGCCGCAGTTCAATTTTGATAAAATACGTCACTTGAAACCGTATGGAAAAAATGGAAGTCGGTGCGCCTGCGCACGCCCTATCGGACCCGGTAAATATTGAAAAAAAACTCCAAGTGATGGATCGCCGCTATTCTTCATTTGCAGGCACTCCGGATGAGATGGTTTTTTGTCTGACCGGGGATGGTGAAATTATTTATTTGAATAAGGCATTTGAAAATATCACCGGATGGGTTCGGTCAGAGTGGATCGGACGTGAATTCAAAGATCTGCTGCACACAAACGAGGACGTTTTGTCAAACATTCAATCGATCAAAAAAGATGGCGCTTATATCGGCGGGTTGAATGTTACACAGCTTCGCAATGCTGACGGGAGTTATCAAATGATAGAATTTTCTGGAATAGCCGATGAACGGCAAAATGCTTTCGAAGAAAGATTTTTTGTTGTCGGCAAAGATATAACAAAAAGGGAAGAGATGATTAGAAGATACCCAAGTCTGATAGACTGCATCGGTTGCGGGATCCTGGTTGTTGATAATGACGATGTGATTCAGTATGTCAACCAACATCTATGTGAGATGCTGAACTTCGATCGGGATGATTTGTTAGGTAAGATCGGGTACGAACTGATTGTTTATCCAAAACAAGAGACCATTATTAAAACTGAAAATAAAAGAAAAGAAGGTATTTCAGAGCGATCGGATGTTGTTTTGACCAAGAAATCGGGTGAGAAAATTTGGGTTCAGATCGAGGGATCTCTTATAACCGATGTGGACGGGATGATTACAGGATCAATCATGATCTTCATCGACATCACCGCCAGTAAAGAAGCGCAGGAGGTCTTTAAGAAAGAGCATCAAATCTATAAAAGTATCATAGAAAGTTCCTTGGATTCAATCATAGCTACGGACGAAGATCACCGGATCACAGAATTTAATAAGTCGGCCGAGCGCTTGTTCGGCTATGTACGAGAGGAGATCATTGGGGAACAGGTGAGTGTCTTGTATGGTGATAGAGGTCATTATGACAGTGTACTTCGAGACATGAAGATCAACGGGTATTCTGAAAATGAAGTTCTCAACAAAAGAAAAAACGGTGAGTTATTCTATTCCTATTTGTCAGCTTCGGCCATAAGGGACGACCGGGGCAGGATAACCGGGTATATGGGCATCTCAAAAGACATTACGGAAAAGAAACAGTCCGATGAAAGAATAAAGCAGCTTGCGGCTATCATTGAAATGATCCCCGACTCTGTGATCGTCATCAATGGCGATGGAAAAATTATTTATTGGAATCAGGGTGCTACTGAGATGTTCCTGTGGACAACCCAGGAAGTGATGTATCGCGAGATCAGCGAATTTTTCAGCTTAACTAAATATGACCTCCACACCATCGTTCAAACGGCCGAAAATAAAAGATATTGGGCCGGTGAAAGAACGTTAAATAAAAGGAACGGCGAGACCCTGCATAGTTATTGCAGGGTTTCGATGCTTAATGATGCATTTGACTCCACGGCCTGTTATTTATTTGTGAGTACGGACATAACGGAAAAAAAGCTGCAAGACCAAGCGAGCGCTCAACATCAACGTATTGAAAGCTTGGGGCGGATGGCCGGAAGTATATCGCATGATTTAAATAACATCTTTACGCCGATCATACTCATTGTGGAAATGATGAAACAGGATACGAGCAATCCTGACGTCAAAGAGTCTCTTGAAAAAATAAATAGCTACATGCGTAAAGGGACTAAACTAGTCAACAGAGTGCTGGAGCTTGCAAATGGCAGGGTCCAATCGTTTAACCCGGAAATCATCAATCTTAAAGAGCTTATTGAAGAAGTTCTGAATTTGGTACGGGAATCCATACCGGACTCGGTTGAATTGCTAACAACCGGATGTGATAAACCGGTTGAAATTTTTGGGGATCCCAATCAGTTATTTCAGGTTTTTTTGAATCTTCTTATTAATGCCCGAGACGCCATGCCGGAGGGGGGCGTACTGGCATTACATATAGAGAAGTCGGTCATGAAAGGACAGTCATGGATTGAAGTAAAGATTTCCGATACCGGTGTTGGAATCAAGTCTGAAGACCTGGAAAAGATTTTTGAGCCGTTTTTTACAACTAAACGAAATGGAAGCGGGATCGGATTAGCGACCGTTCAATCCATTGTAAAACAGCACGGCGGTTTTGTGAACGTCAATAGTAAAGAAGGTCACGGGACAACGTTCGTGAGTTATTTCCCCGTTCACCATTCGGAGGCCCCGGTGATCACCGGTCACACCGGGCAGGAGCAATTGCCCAATATTCTTGTGATAGACGATGAAAAAGAAATCTGTTTTTTACTGGAACGCATTCTTAAACGGGCGAATTACAATCCTTTGATTGCGCATGAATCGACGGAAGGATTGGACATTTTTGTCAATCGTTTTAAAGAGATCAATGCGATCCTGACCGACATGCAAATGCCTAATATGGACGGAATTCAGCTTATTGAAAACGTCAGAAAAATCGATCCGGGTTGCAAGATCATTATCATGAGCGCCAATGACCCCGAAACCTATCAACAGCGACTCGATCAAATTCATGCGCCCATTCATGGGTTTTTACGTAAGCCGTTCAAAAAAGAAAAACTCCTGCAAGTTGTATCTGAAGTGGTAAAAACCAAAGCTCAATAAAAAAGAAAAGCGGCATAAAAACCGCCCTCAGGCACTTGGCTTGAGGTTTAATTTCATTATAGTGTATTTTTTTTCCCGAAACGCAAATACTACATATTCATGTATAAGACATCCATCCATTAGTTGAGATTTAAAGGATATCCCCGTCAAACTCATAAAATTGTAAAGCAATAAATTCACTACCATATCATGAACACCAACATGTAAGTTATTAATATTATAAGACTGTCATGTCAATTGCTGAAATACAACTGGTCACCATTGATAGGGTGACTTATGTTGATCAATTAGCGTTTCTAAACTGTATCTGCCTGAAACAGTACAAATTCATGCGGTTGACGAGCCAAGGGATTTCCAGTATATTTTTTCCGCTGTGGGCATAATAACATTTAACTCAAGAAGGGAGAATCGTGAAAAAACATTTAATTCTTATTTTCGCAACACTGTTATGTGGCACATTGAGCTTTCAAACAGTATCGGCACAATTGCCGCTTGAAAAGAGCTTGAAGAAAGCGAAAAAGGCCAAGGATAGTCAAAATCAAAAAAAAGAGGAAGTTTTGACCAATGAAGGCCAGCAAGTTGCATCACAGGAATCACCTAAAGCTTGGGAATGGGGAGATGAGGTTGAGATGAAGTTGGACGGGAAAGATGGGAGCGATGATAGCCATTGGGTAAAAGGACAGGTTGATGAGGTAAAGGACCAAAAATATAAAGTTCGATGGGAAAATACCGGCGGGGATGTTGAAGAGAGTTGGGTCTTATCTAGCCAATTACGCAAAGCGGCCCCGAAAGAAGTTTATCGGCTTCGTGAGGAATTGTCTGAGTTAAAAGAAAAGATGATTTCCAAATCCATCGATTCCTATTCGTTTAATGTTTGCTTCGATCGGGCAAAGGAAAGGATACAAAGGATCAGTGAAGACTATCCTGATTACGATATTTCTAAATGCAGGCGTGATTGGAGCGCTGTCAGAAAAGAGTTTGATGAAATTCAAAAGAACGAGAGAGCGCAAATAGCTAAGGAAAATGAAATAAAAGAAAAAGAGGCAGAGAAAGAAAAAGCCATAATCGAAGAACGAAAAAAGACCGGCATAAGCGATAACGGATACGGTTTGTTGGCAGAGATCGAAACTGTAAGAAAGGAAGTAGAAGCCGGTACAATAAATAAATCCAATTGGAACGAATACGAAAATGAGAGGAAAAGTTCCTGGATAAAAGAGGCCTTTTCTAAAAAGCGGCGGGACGCGGTCTACAATAACTATGGTTCGTCTTACTATAACGAAAAAGACAAACAAGCGGCTGAAGCGGCATACGGCGCGCTTGCAGAAGTGGCCGCTAAACAGGGTATGGTTTTTGAAGAACCTCTGCCGGCTGTGCTGCAATTCGTTCTGGATGAAATTGTCAAGGTCACGGAACAGGTTGCATCCTACCATCCTCAAAAGGATGCCTTTATTGTGAATCCTCATGACGGACAATGGCTGAAAAGAGCTGTGTCTATGAAGGAACGTGAAAAATGGTTGAGTGAGTTCTTCAAGTATGGGGATCCCGATGGGGTCAAAGAAACATTTTTGAAGAAATTGGATAAGCTTTCGGAAGTGGGGAAAAAAATAATACCCACTTTCAAACCCAATCCGAAGAATTTTTCAGTTCATAATGCGGCGGAAGAAATCCTGATGAAAAACGAATTGGGTGATTTATCTAAGATCAGGATTTATCAAATTGGTCTTGCTCAGAGCAACTGGGACATTCAAAAGAACGGCCTGGGCATACCTGAAAAACGCTTTAAAGTAGGATATGCTTGGGGCCAAGACTCAACTGATGATCATTCCTACTGCAAACTTTACCAGGTAAATATTATCCAGGACTATTCAGGCGCGGGAACGTATGGCGCAAGCTATGCCGTTTATCTTGAGAACTGGTTGACTGGTTGCCCCTAAGGGCCACCCCAAGTTCAGTCCAATAATTCAGAAAACAAATAATTAAAATAAGGAGATATTAAGTGGAACAACAACTTATGCAAATCCGAGACCAACAACGCGAATCATGGAATAAATTCTCACCGGGCTGGAAAAAATGGGATGATCTCTTCATGGATTTTTTAAAACCCAAAGGCGATGAAATCATCAATTTGCTTAATTTGAAAGCTACGGACCTGGTCCTGGATGTCGCCGCAGGTACCGGAGAGCCCGGATTAAGTATCGCATCAAAAGTAAATCTGGGAAAAGTTGTTATTACAGATTTGGCGGAGGGGATGCTTGAGATAGCTCGTGAAAACGCCGAACGGCGGGGAATTAAGAACATCGAAACCCGCGCGTGTGACGTATCTGAGTTGCCGTATGCTGACAATACCTTTGATGCGGTCAGCTGCCGTTTCGGTTTTATGTTCTTTCCCGACACGGTATTAGCTGCCAAAGAAATGGCGCGTGTTTTGAAACCAGGAGGAAGAATTGCAACATCCGTTTGGGGCGTTCCGGAAAAAAATCTCTGGATCACGGCTATGATGGGAGCGATTAATAAGTATATGGAATTACCGGCACCACCTCCCGGCTCGCCGGGCATGTTTCGATGTGCAAAAGATGGTTTAATGGTTGATCTATTCAAACAGGCCGGGTTCAAGAATGTTTCAGTGAAAGAAGTAACCGGAAGGCTAAACTGCAAAACGGCTAAAACTTATTGGAATGTGATGACCGAATTAGCGGCTCCGGTCGTTGCGGCTCTGAGCAATGCAGATCCCGTATTGAAAGAAATAATAAAAAGCGAAGTCTATCAGACCCTGGTTCAAAAATATCCGGACGGAAATGTCTTGATCGAGTCGAGCTCTCTTGTGGTTTATGGTGAGAAATAATTTGTTAAGAAAGCAATTCTAAGAGTACTTCAGGAAGAACCGGGATGCGGAAAAGGATATTTTTTATCCCGTTCGACATCCCTTTCCTGTAGTAATCATTAAAAGAAAATCGGGTGGGGCTGGAGCTAAAAATAGGTGGCAAATCCAAATTGGAATCCCGCTAAACGGGTTGATGGATTTCCAAGAATATCCCGTATCCAATGGTATCGATAGTTGGCTTTGAAAACCGTATTAGCCGTAGGACGGAAACTCAGGCCGCCCACAATCGCTTTTACTTCATCAAATATGTTCTTGCCCGTCGCTGAGAATTTTCCGGAATTGTAGTCAATCATTTCCAATCGCAGATTCGTATTTAGCAGGGCTTGATCAAACCCTAACCATGAACCGCGCAAGACCGGATAGATACATTCTACATATCCTCCCCACTGCTTCTTTCCGTAAATCTCATCGACGGAGTAAGGGACGTCGATGAATGCCCAGGCCGCCTCTCCGTTAACGGTCGCTTGGCCGGCTTTAGCGCTAAAATCCAGCGCCATCAGGGTGATATCCCGCTTGCGTTCAATGGGTTCGCCTTCAAATTTGTACGAATTGTAAATGCCATTATAAATGGAAAATCCCAATTCACCGTAAGCTCGATGCCGCAGACCAACCCGGCCGGCAAGGGCCGGCGACCCGTTGTTGTCTTCGCCAAAACCTTCGGGATTCTTGCCGCTGGCTATGTCCGTACGTCCGAGATCATTGAAGATGATCCCGTCCTGTAGTCCGTTGACCAGATACGCATCATAAGTGGCGATCCACGGCCCACCATACCATTTTCCATTGAGGCCGAAACCGACGTCAGAAAGCGTGCTGGGGATGATCTGGGTTGTCACGAGCGGACGATCGATAAACTCCCATTTAGGACTGTCGTGATTCACATTGTAGTTACCTAACGGGACTAAAATGATACCTCCGCGCAGCACCAGTAACGGATGTAATAACAAATCCAATTGCGCCGTCTCAATGGCAATTTCTTCCGTACCGTGTTCAAATTCGATCTCTGACAAAAATTTTATTCGCGGATGGAGCGATGAGTACATGAAAATATTAAAGCGGCGCAGTTCCATAGAAAAGCCTTCTGAAGAACCGTCCTCGTTAAAATAATTCGTGTTCCCCTCGACGTATCCGCCGATGGCAAGAGCAGAGTTATTCTTCCCGTTTACGAACGGACGGTCGTATATCGCATCCTGTGTGGTCAGACTGTCTTCCTGGGCATAACTCCACGAGCATGTTAACAATAATAAGAGAAAGAATTGGCGCATGTTACTTCATCTCCACGTAAACAAATTCAACATCATAGGTTACATTAAATCTTTGTAATTTCGTTTCTGCCGGCGGATTCAGAACTTCACCTGTAATGGAGTACTCGCTGCCATGACATGGACATGCTAAAATTTCTCCTGCCGGGTTCAATTCACACTGCCGATGCGTACACTCAAGCAGAACGGCAACATAATCGTTTTCATGAAGTCGGCGAACGTAGATAGGCGCCGGCATTGTCGACGGCTTCACCAGCACAAAGGCCCTCCCTGCAAATTCGTTTTTCCCGACTGCGAGGCGGCTTCCATTAACTGAGAAACGAGCGACATGCGTACCGGCGCAGGAGGAGAGACTGCCGCTTAGGCCCAAAGTTGCGGAAACGGTAACTAAACCGATCGTTTTGACAAAATCGCGACGGCTTTCATCCATACTATAGTGAATTTAAAAATTTGATAATCTGCTTTTTCTGCTCGGCAGTCAGGGCATTGAACGCACCGGCACTGGCCGCAGCTTCGCCGCCGTGGAGAGATATCGCCTCTTCGATCGTCTTGGCCCGACCGTCGTGGAGGAACAAAGCAGACCCGCCTTGCGAATTCTTGGATAGCCCCAGACCCCATAAAGGCGTTGTTCTCCACTCCCATGTTTGCGCCGTTCCTTCGGTATAACCGTCGTCCAGACCGGGTCCCATATCGTGCAGGAGCAAATCCGTGTAGGGATGAATTGTTTTTTCGCTCAGCGCCTCGATATCGGATTTGCCTGTCGTGAGCGTCGGTAAATGACATGAGGCGCATCCCGCCTGATCGAACAGCGTTTCACCCGCTAACACCTCGGCATCGTTTTCATTTCGCCGGGGCGGGATCTTTAAAGATCTCATATAAAATACAACGTTGTTTACTGTACTGGCAGGAACTTCCGGATCGGCAACGGCGTCACCGCTCTCATGGCCAATCTGAAAGTTATATAATTCTTCCATATGAAAATCTGACGTAATGCCGATGTCCTGAATATAAGCGCCGACCACCTGCTGCAAAAGATCAATAGCTCCGGCTTTCCTGCCAAAGCGCCCGATATATTTTCCCGCGTTGGTAATCTGGCCCGGCCGAGGAGTAAAAAAAGGTTGTGGCGTGATCCAATTAACTTCCCCGGTGATACCGTCAGCATTGGCATCCGTGGGATCGGCCAGTGCGAGTAAAGTGCTGTCGTCCACCGCCTGTAAGTAACCTAACCCGGTTACGGCCGGCGGCATCAACTGTGTCACGTGACTTGTTGCCTCTGCGGGAATGAATTCTGCCGAATAGCCAGCCACGGCGCGATGTTGGAGTTGCGGTCCCCCGAATTCGATCATGGGGTCCCAATCCGATCCGATATAACGTCCGAATCGTGTCAAAGTGGTCAACGGATGGCCTTTGCCGTCGGCAATGTGGCAACTTTCACAGCTGTTTGAGACGAAAGTTGGCCCCAAGCCGTCCGCCTGTCCAAACACACGCCCAAACTCCACATCTCCCTGTAAGTGTGTAAGCAGTTGCTCTGACGTTAATTCAGCGATGGGTTCATTCAAAACATCCGCCGAATTAGGCGCATCCGGAAGGAACGTTTCGCAAGCGATAACGGCCATGGAGATCAGGCACACGGCACCGGCAGAGATGACTATTCGATTAATCATAACTCCTGTAATACATTTAGATTTACAAATTAAATTTTTTAGGGTAACCTAAACTAATAATTACATAAGTCAAAGTCAAGCGAAATTTCTTGAAGAGTTCAACTCATGGACCGGCACCCGCTTGATTGTTGCGCGGCAACAGGTCTTCATTGGATTTTTTTAACAATTGTTTGGATCAGTTAACAAAAGTCAGGATTAATCCGTTAGGGTTTTTATAAATAAACACTTAAATACTCATGGTGTCTGAAAAACCGAATGCTACGAAAGAGGATTTGTTGACTAAGTTGGAAACGCAACAAATAAATGCTTGACAAACGCAACTTTTATGTTTATTATGATGCCGTCATAATTGAGAATTAATCTCAAATAATAAAACTCGCAAGATCCGGCGGGTTTTATTTTGGATCATCAATTGAGAATTATTCTCAGTAAAGAATAAACAAATAAATGCCCAAACGAAACGGGCATCATTTTATAACTATCACTGAGAACAAATCTCAACTATAAAATGCTCGATTGATTCTGAGCATTGTTTTTTTAGTTGTAATTGAGAATCGTTCTCAATTTAATCAGGAGAGTTATGCGATCCGCATTATTCATTATTGTTTTGTTTGCACTTGTATCGAGTCCGGTCAGATCCCAATCCTTTCAGGATTCTCTGATAGAAATGAATCGAAAGATTGATATACTGACCGAAGAGATCGAAAAATTGAAATTAGGGAAAGTAGCTGAGATCAAATACGAATCGTCCCGCGGCCTCGGTCCTGCGGCTGCGAAAGTATACCGGGTTGACCAGGGCGTGTCCATTGCCGGGTACGGTGAATTGGTTTATGAGAATTATTCACGAAAAAGAGACGATAAAACCGCCTCCACGTTGCAGGATCAATTCGATTACCTGCGTAATATCGTGTATTTCGGATATCGCTTCAGCGATCGGATCCTTTTTAATTCCGAAATAGAATTTGAACACGGCTATACCGGCAAGCAGCGCGGGGGTAAACCTATAGGCGAAGTCGGAATGGAATTCGGTTATATCGAACTGATGTTCAATCGGCACGCCAACCTGCGCGCGGGTATGGTGCTTATCCCGGTGGGTATTATCAATGAAAAACACGAGCCGTCGACCTTTTTCGGGACTCTGCGTCCGCAAGTCGAACAGCGTATCATTCCTACCACCTGGCGCGGGAACGGGGTCGGCCTTTACGGGGAGATCTTTTCAGGTCTCGAATACCGGGCGTATGTGGTCGAAGGGCTTGATGCTACCAATTTTACTTCTAAAGACGGTATCCGTGACGGAAGGCAACTGGGTTCAAAAGCCTACGCCGAAAAATTTGCTTTTACGGCAAAATTGGAATATTCGGGCGTTCAAGGCCTTATCTTCGGAACAAGTTTTTATTCCGGCAATTCCAATCAAACGATCGTCGACTCCTTAAAAAGCTGGAAACCCAACGTGACGGTTTTTAGCGTGCATGCGGAATGGTCATGGAAAGGTTTGGAGACGCGTGCGCTGTATGTGCAGAATAGCCTGACCGGTACCAAACAATTCAATCAGGAGTTTGGCAAAACGATCGGCAAAACAATGAAAGGCTGGTACGCGGTCGCCGGTTATGATGTCATGCCTTTGATAAAACCGGGAACGGCCCACTATTTGGCGCCGTTTGTGCAATATGAATTGTTCGATACGCAAGCCAATGTTGCCGCCGGCCTTTCGCGCGATCCGGAATCCGAACGCACAATCACGACGGTTGGTATTTCGTACAAACCTCATCCGAATGTGGCGTTTAAATTTGATCTCCGCAACAACGCCAATGAAAAGAAAACCGGAAACGATCAATGGAATTTAGCCGTTAATTATCTTTTTTAATTCATATAACTCAAAAACGAATGTTCGTAATACTGAGTTCATTTTTAAATTAGAAGCAATATGAACAAGAATTTTGTCGCGATAAACTACATCAGCTGTAAAAAAGATTATCAACAGCGTTTTGAAGAACTGTTCAATTCGCGCGCCCATGCGATCGATCGCATGCCCGGATTCGTTGATATGCAGGTTCTGAAGCCGAGTAAAGAGGGTGAAGACTACCTCATTGTAAGTTTTTGGGAAACCGAAGAGGCCTTTGAACAATGGACGGGTTCTCCGGAATTTATCGAAGGCCATCGCCGCGGGTTCGAGGATATTAGACTGGCGGCGCAAAGGGGCGAAGAACCGCCGATGAAATCATCCTTCAAGACCTATCAGGTATTGTCGCAATGAGATTGTGGCTGAAAAAAATCGGCTGGCTCGGTTTTTTGTTCTTTCTGATCAAAGGCCTGATATGGATGGCGATCCTGTATCTTCCCGTTATGTATGCGTCAAGATGAACCCGTATAATTTAATTTAGGTTAGTACCTTTGAAGAACAAATGCTGCAAACATTATGAGGAAAAGAAAGCCTGCAAAGACTGCCCGGTCCTGGCTGAACTCCGCTTGATGAACAAAAGTATCAAGCGGAAAGAGGTGCGTCAATACCTCGTGCATACAAAACAAAAAGAAGAAGTTCCTGTGTATGCGTAATGCGTTTTGGATACTCATCAGTTTAGTTTTCACCCCGGTTCATGCCCAGGTCTATCTGACAAAAGATGAGGCATTGCGTTTATATTTTCCGAATGAAACAAAAGTGAATCGCAAAACGATTTTTCTGAGTGACGATCAGTTACAGCAGATCCAAAGCCGCGCGCGTGCCAAAGTGGATTCAAAGATACTGACGTACTATGAATATATTGAGGACGGGAAACTCCAGGCAGTCGCGTTCTTCGAAACGCAAACCGTACGCACGCATCCGGCCACGTACATGATCCTATTGAATTCCGATGGTTCCGTCAAAGCGGTCGACATGCTCGCGTTTTTTGAGCCGGAAGATTATTTGCCGCCGAAGGGCTGGTTTGCGCAGTTTACCCGAAAAACTCTGAACGACGATATTCACACAAAGCGCGGTATTCCTAACGTGGCCGGCGCAACGTTGTCGGCTCAGGCCGTTACGGAGAGCGTTCGTAAATATATGACGATCTTTGAACTTCTATTCAGCAAGGAAAAATGAAATGCAGTACATGCAAAAAGGCGGATACCAGCAAAATCCTCTGACGAGTTTGACGTTGGGTTTTACGGTCTTATTTCTCGCAGGGTTTGTCGTTACCAATTTTGTGATCTTCTATTCGAAAATGGGAACTTCGCCAACCGAGGTCATTGAATATTATAACGGATCCGAAGAAACTTTTCGGCCGGCCCGCACGTTCGGTTCGATGCTTGAAGTGACACACGGGCATTTGCCGGTCATGGCCGTTGTCATTCTCATGCTGACGCACCTCATCACTTTTTTCCCATTTTCAAAAACACGTAAGATCGTTTTTATCGCAACTCCTTTCATTGCTGCTTTTTTGGATGAAGGTTCAGGCTGGCTGGTACGATTTGCTCATCCGCAGTTTGCCTGGCTGAAGATCGTTTCATTCCTTGTTTTACAGGCGAGCCTTATTTTTTTATTAGTTGCTCTCGCGCTTTATCTTGTTCGCGCGCGAATGGAAACGAATGAGGAGAAAGACCAAGAAGAAGAGAAAAAAGCGGTTTCAGGTAACGGGGTTAAAACACCGGATAAATCCAAGGCAGAAAAATTCAAAGTCGTTTAATATGAATGCCTCGAGACGAAATTTTCTTAAAAACACGGCGCGATTAGCCTTTGGCGGACTGATACTGAAAGATCTTCCTTCCTTTTCGGAAAAAGTAAACCCGGTTTTGGTTCGGCGCGCGTTTTATACCATGGGAACGATCGTGACCATCGATGCCTACGGTCCGTCAGCTCAGGAGATCCATCGTGTGATTACAAAAGCGCAAGCGGAATTTCAGCGTATCGACGCTCTGATGAGTGTTTATAAGCCCGACAGCCATGTCAGTCGAATCAATCGGGCTGCAGGAAAGGAGGCAGTTCATGTAGACAATTCCGTGCTTGAAATGCTAAGAAGTGCCAAAGTATTTTACGAACACACACAGGGCGCGTTCAATGTGTGTGTCGAACCGATGATGCGTCTATGGGGATTCCGCAGTGACGAGAAAACGTTATCAAAGATGCCGAGCGACAAGGAAATATATCGGGCGCGGGAGGCTTCTCTACTTAGACATTTGGTTATCAACGAAAGTGAAAATACCGCTGGGCTCTCGCATGAATCTGCATCGGTAGACCTGGGCGGGATTGCAGTTGGCCATTCGGTGGACCGCGCGGCGTCAATCCTCAGATCGGAAGGGATTGTAAATTTTTTGATCAATCACAGCGGGGATATTTTTGCAGCCGGTTCCCCTCCCGATCAAGATGGATGGATCATCAGCATTCCCGATCCGAAAAATCCTGCGGATTTCATCGCGAGTTTTTCAATTAAAGACCGGGCTATTTCCACATCCGGAAATTATGAATCGTTTGTCACGATCCATGACAAACATTTCGGACATATCATGGATACGCATACGGGTTATCCCAGCGAGCGTATGCTGAGCTTTACGGCCATTTGCCCGACCGCGATCGAGGCCGATGCTTATTCAACCGGATATTTTTGCAGGGGCACTGTACCTACAGAAATGGCCTATGTCGCCGTTATGTCCGATTCCAAAGTCAGGATGTCTGATGTTATTTAACACATCAAAAACGCAGAGTAAATACCGTTTCCGCTTTAGGTTTGGAAGTGACACTCAGAGAGCCCCGATGCAGGCGCATGATCTGACGCGAGAGGCTTAGGCCAATGCCTGTTCCCTCGGGTTTGGTGGTAAAAAAAGGAATAAAAATCTTATCGATCGCTTCATCGGAAATCCCCGGCCCGTTATCTCTGACCTTCATCACTACACGTCCGTTCTCGTCAAGTTCCGCAGTGAGTTCGATCCTTGCCACCGTTTTGTTTTCCAGAGCCTGAATTGCATTCAATAAAAGATTGATCAATACCTGTTCGATCAATTCCGGATCGGCGGTGACCTCGAGCGATTCCGGTTCAACCGCTACGCTGAAATGTATTCCTTTGGATACGGCCTGCTGATGCATGAGTTTTTCGATTCGGCCGAACAGCTCGCTGATCGGCAATATCTTGAAGTGCGGCGTCGGGATGCGCGTGAGGTTTCGATAGGCTTCTACAAAATGCATCAGCCCCTGGCTTCGGCTCTGAATGGTCTGCAAGGCGCTTCGGATATCTTTAACCGTTTCATTCTTTTCGGGCGCCGCCGATTCATCCTTCACGAGTCCGTCCAGCAGATCGTTGGCGGTCGACGCCAATGAAGTGACCGGGGTCATTGAATTCATGATCTCGTGAGTCAGAACCCGGATCAATTTCTGCCACGCCTCCATTTCTTTCTCTTCCAGTTCATTCTGTATATTCTGGATCGATGCGAGCGTATATTTTTGGTCACGCATACGAAAGTCCATTACATTCACGGCCAGTTGGAGCAGTTCATTATCCTGTTGGATCTTTATCAGAGAGGTTTGACCCGGTTTTGATTGTATCAGTTTTTGATACAATTCCGGATAATGTGCCTCCAACTGCTGAATGTTCTTCAGATCGTGAATACTTTGCGGGGGCCCGATCCTCAAAAGGCGTTTCGCTGATGTATTGATCAGGTCTACGTTTCCATCGGAGCGGAAAACCACGAGTCCGGTTCCGATATGCTGGACGACGGTCTGCAGATAATTGTAATGTTCTTCTTTTTCAAAACGGATCTGATGGAATTTTCCTATGATCTCGCGGAACGCCTTTTTTAGTTCATCAAAACTGGAACCGAGGCCTTGCGGCGTGAAGTTCTGTGAAAAATCGGCATGTTTGACCGATTCAAGAAAACGCGTAAGATCACGGTTTGTTTTTTCGACAAAGCGAATCAACGCTATAATTTGCAGGACCGTGGCGGTCGCGAGGATACTTGAAGTGACATACAAATGCGTTTGCGTCAGGACGTAAAACAGGAGGTACATCGTCATTCCAAGCACGAGAATGCGTAAACCGGTCTGAAGCCGGAAGTTCTTAAAAACCATATTTTTCCAATCGGCGGTAAAGAGAGGTTCGTGTCAATCCCAGTTCCTTCGCGGCCTGGCTTATATTGCCGGCATGTTTGCTCAGTACTTTTCGAATCAGCGCTTTTTCAATCTCCTCGAGGTTATAATCGTCGATCACGAGGCCGTCGCTTTTGACAGGCGCCGAGGTCAGGAGGAAATCTTCGGCAAAAAGTTCTTCAGCGTCGGACATAATGACGGCGCGTTCGATCGTGTGCTGTAATTCGCGGACATTGCCGGGCCATGAATATTTCTCAAGCTTCTTTAAAGTGGCCTGGTGAAAGCGACGTGCGGGTTTTTGATATTTTTTTGCATACATGGCGAGGAAATGTTCCGCCAGCGCGGGCAAATCCTCGATCCGATCGCGCAAGGGCGGCAATTGGATCTCCACGGTATTGATACGGTACAAAAGGTCCTGCCGGAAAGATTTCTGCGCCGCCATATCGTGGATCGGCATGTTGGTTGCGCAGATGAGCCGGATATCGATGTTGACCGTGCGGTTGGACCCGACGCGCGTGATCTGACGCTGCTGGATCGCGGTTAACAATTTAGCCTGCAAAGGAAGTGAAAGATTACCGATCTCATCAAGGAAGAGTGTTCCCCCCGACGCGATCTCGAAACGCCCTGCGCGATCCTCTTTTGCGTCAGTGAAGGCCCCTTTCATGTGTCCGAACAGTTCACTTTCAAAAAGCGTTTCGCTGATGACGCCCATGTCCACGCTGATGAAAGATTCGTCAGCGCGGAGCGATTCACGGTGCAGCGCGCGCGCGATAAGTTCCTTTCCCGTCCCGTTCTCGCCGAGTATGAGCACATTGGCCTCGGTCTTCGCAACTTTCTGGATCATAGCGAATACGGATTGCATTGAGGCGGAACGGCCTATGATCTCGCTGAAGGGATGATCAAGTTCTTCATTCAACGCCTGCTGGCGATCCCGAAGATGCGATATCTCCAGACGCGATTGGCGTAAATTGACCGCAGACGAAAGCGTGGCAAGCAGTTTTTCGTTTTGCCACGGTTTGACAACGAAATCGGTCGCGCCTTCTTTGATCGCGCGTACGGCCATTTCCACATCGCCGTAGGCTGTGATAAGAATGACCACCACGCGGGGATCGATCGCGAGAATCTTATTGAGCCAGTGGAACCCTTCCGAACCGCTGCTGACATCGCGGGTGAAATTCATGTCGAGCAGGATCACGTCATACGTTTCATTTTTCAATAACGCAGGAATGGATTCCGGATTCGTCTCGGTGTGAATGAGATCGACGTGCTGCTTCAGAAATAATTTCGCGGCGAGCAACACGTCCGTGTCGTCGTCGATGATGAGGAGTTTTGTGGATTTTGGCAACATGTTAAGATTGGGTCATTTTGTCATTTAGTCATTGTGTCATTTGAATATGTTAGATTATTTGAATTTTTTGGAATTTTGTTTTGCTGTTTGCAGTGAGGCAGCAAGAATAGCCATAAGTTCGTCGGCTTCTTTTTGGAGATTTGTTAATTTAGCTGAAGAAATAATTTTCGCATCAATCAGAATTTCCATCCAAAAAAGAGTTTCATCCATTTCTTCAACAACGATTGACATTTTGGCAATAAAATCAGCATGTGAGCGTGCCCTGCAAACGGCGCGATAATTTGCGGCGACCGATGTTCCCGATCTCAAAATTTGTTTACCAATTATCCGTGATTCCTCAGCTTTCGGTAAGCCTCGATATAAATTAATAATCCTAATAGCAAAGCTTTTCGTACGATTTTTAAGTTCAATTTGATTCATAAATGATTCAATGACCCAATGATTCAATGACTTAATCTCGACTCCACCATAATACACGCATTCGCGAGGTAATTGAAATCATGCTCCTGAATGAATTCCATGACCTCTGGGCTTTCTGATCCGGGTTGAAGCCAGACGTTTTTGAAACCTAACTTGATGCACTCTTCCAAGACTTTTTTTGTTACTGCAGGCGGTGTGACGAAATTGACAATCGTTGGTTTTTCAGGCAATTCACCAAGATTTGTATACGCTTTGTCGCCGTCGATCTCAGGCGAAGAAGGATTCACAGGAAAAAGTCTGTAACCTTTTCGCTTCAAGTCACGGTATATAACATTACCGTATTTGGCAGGATTGTTATTTGCGCCGACGATAGCAATGGTAACGCCGGGTTCTTTGAGCAGGTCCGTAATGTCTTTCATACGTAACTTTCTATTAATATAGGACTGTTCGGAATC
>CAZHUW010000023.1:0-25923 GCA_964535295.1 uncultured Bacteroidota bacterium | reverse complement strand
CGAACCGGTATTAAATGCGCAGACCACCTATCAGTCGGACGTCACCGTATTTCCGCTCGTCCTGCCCGGCGTTACCATACCGCAGCAGCATAAGGACGGGTATCAGGTTTCATTCGTAACCAATCAGCTGATCTACGACTTCGGCGTCATCTCCAAACAAAAAGACGTGGAAAAAGCGCAGACAGGTATGGACAAAAAATCCGTGGAGGTCGAACTCTACAAGCTCAAATCCCAGGTCAACGAAGCGTATTTTTCCGTATTACTGCTTCAGGAAAAGGAGCGATCTCTTAGTCTGACCGATGAGGATGTCCGTACGAAACTCTCGTCCATTCGTTCCAAAGTTAAGAACGGGACGTCTCTGCCGAGTAATGCGGATATCTTGGAAGCGGAACTGCTGAAAATTGCGCAGGCAAAAGCCGAAACGAAAGCGAATAAAGAGGCCGCGATCGACGCGTTGTCGCAGTTGCTGAATACCGCGCTGGACGAATCGCTGAACCTCGAGATCCCGCAGGATGCTTCTGCCGCAGGTTCCGGAACGATCATGAAGCGTCCCGAATACGCCGCGTTCGATCTGTCACGAAAAAAACTCGACCGCTCAATGGACCTGACGGGCCGCCGTAATTTGCCGAAAATTTCAGCTTTCCTGCAGTTATCCTATGCGCGCCCGGGTATCAATGCGTTTGACAATACATTCCAGAAATATTACATCGCCGGCCTGCGCGCAAGCTGGACCTTCTGGAACTGGAACACCGATAACCGGGATAAAGAAATTCTGAGACAACAACAATCCATGATCGGCGCACAGGAAGAATCCTTTACAAAAAACATCAGCATTGCGGCTCAAAAATACCTGTCGGAGATAGGCAAGCTGCTGGAACTTATCAAATTCGACCGCGAGATCATTGCCCTTCGGAAAAAAGTCACGCAGCAGTTATCCAGCCAGCTTGACAACGGCGTGGTCACATCGTCGGAATACCTGACAGAACTTAATGCTGAGCATCAGGCTGTTTTGACCTTGGAATCGCATAAGATACAACTTAGTAAAGCCCAAAAAGATTATCGCATTACCATAGGAGAATAGAAGTGAAAAAATTAGTCTTAGCACTCACACTGTTAACCGCCGCCGGCTGTTCGCGTAACGGCGACCGGTCGGACGCGTACGGAAATTTCGAATCTACCGAGATCGTCATTTCGGCCGAGGCTTCTGGTAAACTGCTGCGATTCAGCGCAGAGGAAGGCTCTACCGTCGAGGCCGGCATCGTCATCGGCTATATTGACACGGTTCAGCTTGCATTGAAGCGCGAACAATTGCTCGCAACGCAGCAAAGCGTCCGATCGAAATCCGCCAATATTCTTGCTCAAATTAACGTTGTGCAGGAGCAAAAGAACGTTGCGCTCATTGAAAAACAGCGGTTGGACAAATTATTCAAAGAGAATGCGGCAACGCAGAAACAATTGGACGATGTGAATGGACAACTCAATGTGCTGGACAAACAAATGGCTTCCATCGAATCGCAAAACGCGCCCGTACTGTCCGATATCCGTTCACTGGAATCGCAAATTCGCCAGATCAACGATCAGATCCAAAAAAGCATTATTATCAATCCGGTCAAAGGAACGGTGTTGACTAAATTTGCAGAACCTTTCGAGGTCATCGGCTTCGGAAAGCCGCTGTACAAGATCGCGGACCTTTCCACCATGTTCCTCCGCGTGTATGTCAGCGGCGATCAGTTGCCCAAGGTCAAGATCGGCGGGAAGGTGGAAGTTCTGATCGATCAGAATAAAACGGAAAATCAAAAACTCGAAGGCGAGATCAGCTGGATCTCCTCTAAAGCGGAGTTCACGCCCAAGATCATTCAAACCAAACAGGAACGGGTGAATATGGTGTATGCCGTAAAAGTTCGTGTTGCCAATGACGGTTCGCTCAAAATCGGTATGCCGGGCGAGATCAATTTCAAACAACCTTAATAAAAGACCGGAGACCGTCATGAAAACATTACTCTCTTTAGCCATTATATTCTGCTTCATTTCTCTTGGAAGCTGCAAACACAAACACAGCGAAGAAAACAGTTCGCACAAAACCGAACCCGTTCAGCTTGATAATGGAAAAAAATGGAAAGCGGACCAGCAAACCAACGAAGGCGTTGCCAAAATGCAAAGCCTGGTTATGGCCTTCAAAAAAGATACGCCGAACCCGGGAATTGAAGACTACAGGCGTCTTAATTCACAGCTTCAAACCGAATTGGACAGCATATTCAAGAAATGCACAATGACGGGTGACGCGCATCAGCAATTGCATAATTTTCTGGTCGGGGTCATCAAAGAACTGAACGTGCTCAAAGAGGATGATCTGAAAGCTTCAGAACAAGCCTTTCTTGCAATGGAAAGAAATTTATTCTCCTATAGTAACTTTTTTGAATAAGGTTTTTGATAAATGAATAAGACTTTGTTTTTTAGGATCATGGCTGCTTTTGCTTTGTTTTTTGGAATCGCAACGATCAAAGAAGGCGGTGCGGTATTGTTCTTCAACGGGGAAGCGCGCTTAGCCGCCGGACATTACGTTCCTTTTGTCCTGTGGTTCAATTTCTTTGCCGGTTTTCTCTATATTCTATCCGGAATCGGGCTTTGGTTCATCCGAACCTGGGGTGTGACACTCGCATTTTTCATTTTCATTTCAACCGGAGCGATATTTTTAGCGTTCGGTATCCACGTTTGGTCAGGCGGGCTGTATGAGAACCGCACGGTTGTGGCTATGACAATCAGAACGGCCGTATGGGCCATCATAAGTTTAACCGGATATTATTTTGAAAAACGAAAATTAACGTCGATGGGGAAATAATGCCGGCCGTTGAAGTAAAAGGTCTTGTCAAAACCTACGGACATATTACGGCGCTCAATGATCTCAGTTTCTCCGTTGAAAAAGGAGAGCTATTCGGTTTTATCGGGCCGGACGGGGCAGGTAAGACTTCCTTGTTTCGGATCCTCACAACGCTGCTTTTGCCGGATAAAGGCGAAGCAACGGTCATCGGCCTAGATGTAGTGAGAGATTATAAAAAAATCCGAACTCAGTTAGGATACATGCCGGGCAGATTTTCTCTATATCAGGATCTGAGCGTGGAAGAGAATCTGAGGTTTTTCGCATCGGTTTTCGGCACTACTATCGAAGAAAATTACGAACTTATCAGAGACATCTATATCCAGATCGAACCGTTCAAAACCAGGCGGGCAGGAAAATTATCCGGAGGCATGAAACAAAAACTTGCTCTTTGTTGCGCTTTAATTCATAAACCTGAAATACTATTCCTCGACGAACCCACCACCGGCGTAGATGCGGTTTCGCGAAAGGAATTCTGGGAAATGCTGAAGCGCCTTCAGCAAACCGGTATTACGATCGTGGTTTCAACTCCCTATATGGACGAAGCCAGCTTGTGCGACCGGATCGCGCTGATCCAGAACGGCAATATTCTTGGGATCGACACGCCGAAAAATATTGTTAAAACCTTTGACCGGCCGCTTGTGGCGGTCAAAGCGCGAAACATGCACGAACTGATCGTTGCGCTTAGAAAATTTCCTCATACGCATTCGGTTTACCCATTCGGCGAGTTCTTACACTATACCGACCGGAGGAAAAGTTTTTCGAACGATGAGATCGGCAATCATTTATCGGAAGAGAAAGTAAAAGAGGTAGAAATGAAACTGATCGAGCCCAATATCGAAGATTGTTTTATGTCCTTAATGGAGTCCCACAACAATGGCTGATGCAGGTTACGCCATTCAGGCGGAAAAACTGACCAAACGATTTGGCGATTTCATCGCGGTCAATGAGATCACTTTCGACGTCAAACAAGGCGAGATATACGGATTTCTCGGAGCCAACGGCGCTGGAAAGACCACGGCAATCCGAATGCTGATCGGCCTTCTTTCGCCTACATCCGGAATAGCCTCCGTTGCGGGGTTTGACGTGTTCAAAGAAACCGAACAGATCAAACGAAGCATCGGTTATATGAGTCAGCGATTTTCCTTATACGAAGACTTGACCGTTAAAGAAAATATCCGCTTTTATGGCGGCGTGTACGGACTAAGCGATCTGCAGATCCGCGATAAAACCGATTCGCTGCTGAAAAAACTTGAATTGGAACATGCCCGGAATATGCTCATCAGCGAGCTTCCGCTTGGATGGAAGCAAAAACTGGCTTTTTCCATTGCGGTGATTCACGATCCAAAAATTGTTTTTTTGGACGAACCCACTGGCGGTGTCGACCCGATCACACGCCGTCAGTTTTGGAATCTTATCTATGAGGCATCATCCGATGGCGTAACGGTTTTTGTCACGACGCATTATATGGACGAATCGGAGTACTGCAACCGCGTTTCCATCATGGTGGACGGACGTATTGCCGCGCTGGATACGCCGCGAGGACTCAAAGAAAGTTTCCAGGCTTCCTCGATGGATGACGTCTTCCTCAAACTGGCGCGCCCCCAAAAGTCAGGAGCGGTATGAAGAGTTTCAAAGGATTTGTTATCAAAGAATTCTATCATATTTTCCGCGATAAACGCACCATGCTGATCCTTTTTGGTATGCCGGTGATCCAGCTTATTTTGTTCGGTTTTGCCATTCGCAACGAGATCAACGACGCGAAGATCTCTATCGTCGATCATTCCAATGATCATATCACATTGGAAATAAAACAGAAATTGCTTTCTTCCGGCTATTTCCATCTTCAGGATGATTTGGATAAAGATTCCGATATGGAATCGGTTTTTCGAAAAGGTATCGTAAAGGAAGTGATCGTATTTGAACCGGAATTTGCTCAGCGGCTCCTGAAAGACGGCAAGGCGCACATTCAGATCATCACCGATGCCAGCGATCCTAATATGGCCAATATGCTGATCGGTTATACTTCTTCGATCATTCAGGACTACCAGATGAATTTGAAGAATCAGACAAAACCGTTACCGCAAATACAGCCTGAAGTGAAATTATTATACAACCCGGAACTTAAAAGCGTTTACATGTTCGTTCCGGGGCTCATTGCGCTCCTTCTTATGCTGGTGTCAGCCTTGATGACGTCGATCACTATTACGCGGGAAAAAGAAATGGGCACTATGGAGATATTGCTGGTTTCGCCTCTCAAGCCATTTCAGATCATCATCGGAAAGGTCATCCCGTATTTGTTTCTGTCTTTCGCTAATACAATGACTATTCTATTCCTTGCGCGTTATGTTTTCGGGGTGCCTTTCAATGGAAGTTACGGACTGTTCTTTCTTGAAGCATTATTGTTCGTGGTCACGGCTTTATCGCTGGGAATCATGATATCCACCATCAGCAAGACCCAGCAAACCGCCATGATGATCGCTTTGGCGGGATTGATGCTGCCGGTGATCATTTTATCGGGTTTTATTTTCCCGATCACCTCCATGCCGTGGCCTTTACAGATCTTGAGCAATATTGTGCCTGCGAAATGGTTCCTCATTATCGTCAAAGGGATCATGCTGAAAGGGATCGGTATTGAGTATTTGTGGAAAGAAACGCTGATCCTGGCCGGAATGACTTTGTTTTTTGTGAGTGTGAGCATTAAGAAATTCAAAATCAGATTGCAGTAATTTTATGCGTACGATACGGTTCCTGATCCAAAAAGAATTCATCCAGATATTCCGCAACAGAGCAATGCTGCCGATCATCTTTGGTATGCCGGTGCTGCAGCTGCTTATTCTCGCCAATGCGGCAACTTTTGATCTTAGAAATGTTCAGTTCCATTTGATCGACCGCGATCAAAGTACCGTTTCGCGTAAACTGGTCGAAAGGTTCACTTCGTCCGAATATTTTATACAAGTCGGCCGGTCCTTTTCAGACGAACAAGGTGAAGAAGACCTGAAAAATAACCGCGCTCGTCTGGTGCTGCAAATCCCGAAAGATTTTGAGAAAGAGGTGTTAACAGGAAAAATATCAAGGGTTCAGTTTATCATAAATGCCGAGGACGGCAACGCGGCAGCCCTGACGCAAACTTACGCTTCAAATATTGTAAGCGCGTTCGCGCTTGAATTCCAGGCAAGGGCTTTAGATCAGGAAAAACCGGATCAGATCAAGATCGAGTATTCCTATTGGTATAATCCGGTTCTTAATTACAAAACCTATATGATCCCCGGTATTCTGGTTGCCCTGGTGTCCATGATCGGGCTTTTTTTGTCCGGAATGAATATTGTCCGCGAGAAGGAGATCGGGACCATAGAACAGCTGAACGTGACCCCGATAAAGAAGCACGAATTCATCATCGGAAAACTTCTTCCGTTCTGGCTGCTGGGGCTGTTCATTTTAGCGTTTGGGCTGTGTATAGCAAAATTTGTTTTTAATATCCCGATCCTTGGGAGTCTCTGGCTCGTTTTCGGGACGGCGGCAATATATCTTTTAGTTATCCTTGGGATTGGGCTTTTTATCTCTACGATAACGGAAACGCAGCAGCAGGCCATGTTCATCGCCTGGTTCTTCATGGTCATTTTCATGCTTTTGGGCGGGCTTTTTACGCCGATCGAAAGCATGCCTTCATGGGCGCAGGATCTGACATTATTGAATCCGATCGCGCATTATATTCGCATTATGCGCGGAATTCTGCTGAAAGGCGCCGGTTTCTACGATATTCGTTCACAAATCATCATTTTATCCGTATTTTCAATCATAATGTTTACGCTTTCGGTTCTGCGATACCGGAAAGTAAGCGATTAGAGGAGGATCAGTGGAACCAAAGATCTCTGTTATGGCCGAACTGGGTAATTACCAGGACGGTTCTGTAGTGAGTAAAAGCATCATCAGTAAGAAATCGGCTACGATCACGTTCTTTGCGTTTGACGAAGGGCAGTTCTTGAGCGAACATACCGCGCCTTTTGACGCGATGGTTCAGGTGCTGGACGGGGAAGTGGAGATCATGATCTCCGGCGCGCCGTTTCATCTGAAGCAAGGCGAGATGATCATCATGCCGGCCAACGAACCGCACGCTTTGAAAGCGGTCAAGAGATTCAAAATGATGCTTACCATGATTAAATCTTAGGATACAGAAAGATTTTGCATAGGGTCTATTGACAAATCTCTCATTGAAAGCTATCTTGTAGCAAGCTATCACCAATATGATATTCTCAACCCGTCGCGTATATTGACCCAAATCGGCTCAATAAACGCCGTGAGGCTGTGTGTTGACAAGTTTTCCGACACGCTGCGCCTAATATAAATCTAATTGAACGATCCCATTAGACAATTGGCAGAGTTAATGGATATTAAAAAAAATGAAAATCCATCCAGCCGTTCAGTACCCATTTCGACCGTCAAACGGACGACAAAAAACAAGTAAAAAATCTTATTATCAATAATTTCAAAATACAGATACAATGAAACAAACAACAACATTAGGGCACAGTACACTAAAAGTGAATAGAATTGGGCTTGGTTGCATGGGTATGTCAGAATTTTATGGATCTTTTGATGAAAAGGAATCCATAAATACATTGCATAAAGCCGTCGAGTTAGGAGTCAATTTTTTCGACACAGCTGACATGTATGGCTGGGGAGCGAATGAACGGCTATTAGGAAAAGCATTTAAAGGCCGGCGGGATGACGTGATTTTAGCCACGAAATTTGCAGTGATGCGAGGGCCCAATGGTGAATTTCTTGGACTTAATGGTAAGCCGGAATACATTAGGCAAGCTTGCGACCAAAGTCTTCAGAATTTGGGTGTTGAATCTATTGATTTGTATTACATGCATCGCCAAGACCCAAAAGTGGAAATTGAAGAAATTGTTGGTGCGATGAGTGATTTGGTTAAACAAGGAAAAGTAAAGTACTTAGGTCTTTCTGAAGTTGATGCAAAAACGCTTCGCAGGGCGCATTCAGTTCACCCTATTACAGCCCTTCAAACCGAATATTCCTTATGGAGTCGCGAACCGGAACAAGAGATTTTTGATGTTTGTAAAGAACTCGGTATCACCTTTGTGGCATACAGTCCTTTGGGAAGAGGGTTCTTAACGGGAGCTATTAAAAGTCGGGCAGATCTAGAAACAAGTGATTGGCGTCTTACACTTCCTCGCTTTAAAGAGGAAGCAATAAAGGAAAATTTAAAATTTGTAGAAGTTGTGGAGCAAATTGCACAGGACAAAAAAGTCTCCAAAGCACAAGTTGCCCTTGCATGGGTGCTGAGTCAAAACGATGAAATCGTGACTATTCCAGGTACCAGAAAAGTTCACCGTCTTGAAGAGAATTTAGGTGCATTTAATGTGGAATTAACCAAAGCTGATCTGGCTGTTATTCAAAAGTCTATGCCATCGGTAACTATTGGAAATCGGTATTAGTATGCACATTAGTTGATCAAATGGCCTCCCGTTTGCAGTAATTGTATAACGACAAAAGAAGAGTAAAAGATATGATTAAAGTTTTTTTAACAGCCTGCGTTGTATTAACAGTAATATCGTGCAATCAATTAACCACATTAAATGAAAATGAAAAAGCAAACATTATCAAAGATGTTCGGGCTTCATTAGACAATTATTTTAGCGACATCAAAAAGTCTGGGCTAACAGCCGAATTTAAGTATCTTGATAATTCATCTGACTTCTTTTGGGTTCCTCCCGGATATACCAACGCTATTTCATACGACAGCGTTGCCGCGATCCTTAAAAAACATGCGCCTAATTCCAGATCTATTGACAACTCTATTGACTCATTAAGAATCATTCCATTGAGTAAGGAGTTAGCCTCGTATTATGCACGAATAAACTCTAAAATGATAGACACAACAGGTAAAGCAGAAACTTTCACCCTTATAGAATCCGGGGTTTGGATCAAGCGAAACGACGGATGGAAATTATTAAGCGGACAAACCGCAGTTTTAAACTCAAAGTAATATGAAACATAAAAACATTCTATGACAGAAGAACAACGATCATTGCCAAAATGGATACTTATAGTATCTGGGCTTTTTGCAGTAATGGAAATTATGGTAAGCGTATCATTATGCTTTTCCCCGCAATCGGTCTTGGAGACCGTCGACCTTACCGCAAAAGGCGTTGACTACGTGATCTATATGTGGGCGGCCAGGCAATTTGCCCTTGGTTTTATCTTTGCTTTTGCGACATTTAAGAGATCGATCCCTATGCTGACCATTGCCTATATTTTCTTTTTAGTGATGTTTGTCGGCGACCTCTTTATCGGGGTTTTACAAAAAGAGAATCCGCTTATCATTAGCGCTTTAGTAATGTGTATCGTTTCTTCTGCATTGATATTTGCAATAAACAAAAGACGGCAATAATAGTTACGCTTGCGGCATCGTTTGGTTCGCATTTAAAACAACATTGATAGTAACCTAATGAACAAGCCGCACATCGACATTTCTTCTGAACCCGTTAAGTTTTTTTTGGATGCCGCAGATGCTGTTTTGAACAGCAATACCTTTCTCCTCCAATTCGATATTGATCCCGATAAAATAGAAAAATCCTTTTTGGGTTTTTTAAATTCAGAATATTTCATGGAACAGCTCGTATTTCAGGATATTAAAAGGGGTTGGAACTGCATGCGTTATTATGACAACAAAACTGAAAACTTTGAACTTAGGCGCGGAAATATTTTAAAAGACAACATAAAGTTGAAAATAAGCCGGTCAAACCTTGATAAACGCGAATATTTAATTGCGATGCTTACGGGCGACACGACTAAAGGAAGTTTTTTCAGCTTTTATGGAAAACAACTGGAGCGGAAAAAGGCAGAAGTCATCGTAGATAACATGACGTCATTTATTTCTGAGAACAGCAGCTGGGATCTATTTATAGTTCATCCGGACTTCTTAAAGAACTCTGCAGAAGTAGCCGGAAAAGGCGATGATCTATATTATTTTGAAGGCGGGAATGCGAACGATACTGCGACTATCATCAGATATTCTGACCGGGGTTTCTTAATTCTTACAAACGGGATCGATTAAAACAGACAAATTTAAAAATCTGTTTCTTTTTTTAAATTTATTGCTATATTTCGCTCGTGTAAATCATTCAAATAAACCCTAACGGAGAAATCATGAGAAATTTGCTGTTATTCGTTTTTATTCTCGTCCTTGGATGTAATTCCAACCCGAAAAAAGACGAACAAGCCAAAGAAAACACCGGAGCTACCCCAAAAATGGAAAATTTACCGGCGGGCGAAGTTACGTTTACGGTGCCGGACGGATGGCTTGCAGAGGTGCCAAATAATCCGATGCGTAAGGGCCAATACCGTTTACCCGGTCCTGCCGGTGATGCGGAACTGGCTGTATTCTTCTTCCCCGGTGCCGGCGGAAGCGTAGACGCAAACTTGGATCGCTGGTATGGCCAATTTAAACAACCTAATGGCGGAAACACAAAAGACAAGGTTGTTTCAGAGAGTAAAGAAGTGAACGGCTTGAAGGTTACCGTGGTGTATGTGACCGGAACGTATCTTAAATCGCGTGATGGGAGTATGATGGGCGGGCCCGTAGATGAAATGGCAAATTATGCGATGCGGGCTGCGATCGTCGAAACAGCAAATGGACCTTGGTTCTATAAAGCCGTCGGCCCTCAGAAAACGATTGACAACTGGAAGAAATCTTTTGACGACATGGTGAATACATTTAAAGTTACTATGGTTTCTCCTCACGGATGATCTGATTATAAATTAAGTGCAGCGTTTTAAAACAGTAAAAAGAAGAGGGATCAATTCCCTCTTCTTTTTTTTATGGCCATTTCATACAAAGCCACGTATTTTTTCGCGGATACGGTCCAAGAATAGTCTCGTTTCATGCCGTTGATCTGGATTTTCTTCCAGGTATCTTTGTCTTTGTATGTCTCGACTGCACGGCGGACGGTTGTCAACAAGGCAAAACCTGTTGCATCATTAAATGAAAATCCATCCCCGATCTCTTCGCCTTTTGCCTTAAACTCGTGCCAGTCCTGTACGGTATCCGCAAGCCCGCCAGTTTTTCTTACGATCGGAACGGTTCCGTATTTAAGGCTGTACATTTGATTCAATCCGCATGGCTCGTACCGCGACGGCATCAGAAAAAGGTCTGCTCCGGCTTCGATCAGATGCGCCAGTTCATTATTAAATCCGATATAGGCCCATACTTTTTGAGGTAACGAACGGCTCAAAACGGCAAATAGCTCTTCGTATTTGTCCTCTCCGCTTCCAAGAATGACCCACTGCGCGTCAAGAGACATGAGTTCGCCGATCGCCTCCGCAACAAGATCAAATCCTTTTTGCGCAACCAATCTCGAAACAATTCCTATCAGCGTCTTGTTTTCTTCAAAAGGTAAATGCGTTTGTTTGATGAGATATTCTTTGTTCTTTATTTTATTAGAGAGGTCGGATACTGAATAATGAAAAGGTATATGGGTATCGTTGGCTGGGTCCCAGTGGTCGTAATCAGCGCCGTTTAAAACACCGTGAAGATCGTTACGTCGTGGCCATAAAACCGTTTCCATTCCGAGGCCGTATTCGCTTCTCAAAATTTCGTGGGAATAGGTGTTGCTGACCGTACTGATAATTTCAGAAAACACTATGCCGGTTTTCAAGAAACTAAAGGTATTGTGAAACTCTATTGGCCCTTCAGGAAAGTATAAACTCTCCTTAAATTCCGCTTTGAATAATGACTGCTTTGGAAATCGACCTTGATAGGCGATATTATGAATGGACATGAGTGTGGCGACATTGTCGAACATCCTGTCCCAGTTGTAATTGTCCTTGATAAGAAGAGGGATCAGTCCCGTTTGCCAGTCATTACAATGGATCACATCCGGGGTCCATCCGATCCGCTGCAAAGTTTCCAGTACAGCCTTGCAAAACAGGATAAAGCGTTCATCTTCATCCGGATCCATAGTATAGATGTAGCGACGGTAAAAATAGTGCGGGCAATCGATAAAGTAGATCTCAACGTTGGAGCCTTTGATCTTCGTTGTCTGGACGTGGACCGATCGAACGTGTCCTGCAACGCGTATCGGCATTTCACCGATCGATGAATCATAACTCAACTGGTGCTTGTTTTCATCGATCAGGGAATATTTCGGCATGAAGACTTTGACCTCGCATCCCAGTTTTTCCAATGCCTTCGGCAGAGAGCCCATGACATCGGCGAGGCCGCCGGTTTTTGCATAAGGCGCAACTTCCGTTGCCGCTATTGCAATTTTCATTAATACGATCCGATTGGAAGTTTACAAATAATGCCCGATCATCCTTTGCCAATACGGCCAGTCATGTCCAATGTTATTTTCCCAGAAATAATAATTATGCCGTATGCCCTTTTCGACCAAGAGCTTGTGAAAATACTCATTTCTGTCTCGGCAGGGATCAAGATCGCTCGTAACAAGCGTAAGTTCTGTCGAATGATTATAACGATCGATATAATATGGGTCGTTTAGATTCTGCATATAATGCGCTGGATTATTATAATAACACAGATCGTCATAATATCCTCCTAGAAAACCCTGAATAGTAAACGAGCCGCTTAAACTGATCGCATGATCGACCACTTCGGGGTGCCTGAGAGCAAAATTGATTGCGTGATAGCCGCCAAAACTGCATCCGAATAATATCATAAAATTCGTTCCGGTTTTATGACGAACGTACGGAAGAAATTCATGTATGAGGTACTCTTCATATAAAACATGGCGGCGGGCTTTTTCATGAGGATGAATCCGGTCATTATACCAGCTGTCATTATTGATCGAATCTACGCACAGTATTTGTATCAACCCCTGGTCGATCTTTCCTTCAATGGGTTCGATCATGTGCCGGTCTGAAAATTCATACTGATTTCCAAGTGTTGTCGGAAAAACAATAACCGGCGCTCCCGAATGTCCAAAATGCTGGAAATCCATTTGACGTTCCAACCGTTCACTATACCAACCGTAGGAATAATACTGCATGAAAATTCTCCCATTAGTTGAGATCGGGGATCAAATTTGAAAATTTCAGAAATGAAAATGATGAGGAAAATGGATCCGTTATATTTTATTCCAGCGAAATGGATTCCAATTCGGCGCGAACAGATCCGATAATGATCTTGCTTTTCATTAATACCGGAATGCGTCGGATATCGTCGGTCAGCCAAATGTTAAGGTCTGACTTATTATTGAATGGCCCGATCGGCGTTTGAACAAGAATACAATCAAATTCTCCCGCCTCAACCGCAATACGTTCTTTTTTTATTACTCTTACGGTAACTTCTTTGTAGCGCCCGTTGTCAAAGACAAATAGTCGTATTTCTTTACCTTCAACCATGGGCTGAGTTCTTAAATAATAAAATGAAGAAATGATATCTTGTAGATAGGGTGGAATTTTTATCTCACTTTTTCCGGAATCAACGTCGGAAATTGAGGCGCTTAGCGATTTTTGATCAAAATCGACCTCAAAATTTCTCTGATATCCGCCTTCATACGTTTTTTTGATGTATTTGACAGGAAAGATACCATCTATGTCAACAAAAGTCTCGAGTCTGTCCCGGACTTTATACAAAGTTGAAAAAAAGGCGTTGGAATTGGTAACGGCAGAAATTCTATAACACGATGTGTTTTTTATTTGCGTTATTTCTTCGACACTTAGTGTGGCTGTTCCTGCATCTACAAATTCCCAGCCAATAGAAAAAGTTAGTTTTTCACCTACTTTGAATGCTTTATTGTCAATTTTTCTCTGATCCTGAGCAAATCCAAGATGATTTTCATAAAAAAGTAACAAAAGAATGAAAAAAGCATTCTTAATTAAAAAGGTCATTGACCGGAACCGTTCTTTTGAAATATCTTTTGCCCAGCCGCTGAAATAATCAAAGGAAAGGCGTTATCTATAGCGTTTTTTATTTCTGTAAACGTCTTAACATAAAATTCCATTGAGAACCCCATCGGGTCCGGGATGGAATCCGATATCGCCGCTCCTTTTTCTTTACCGTACATTTTGAGCAAAAATGTCTTATGCCTTGCCGACGGAAAGCTCTCCAAAATAAAATTAAGATGATCAATAGATAAGGCAAATATCAAATCGGATTGTTCTATCTGGACCCTGTTAATTGGTTTTGATCTAATCAGTGAAATATCAATCAGGTTCTGTAAAGAGACTTTTACTGAGTTTTCGGACGGCTTGTTTCCGTCATAGGCATAGATCCCGCAGGATTGAACGAATATTTTATCTCTTAATTCTGTCGGCGCCTCTTCATTGATCTTTTTCTTTAGAATGCCTTCGGCAATAGGGCTCCGGCACATGTTACCAGTACAAACAAACAGTACTGAATAAATATCGTTAAAGCTATAATCTCCCATGTAACTCTCTATGATGTTAAATGGACGTGTTAAATTCTCCAGTGGCGACTTATTAAATACCTTCTTTATCGGTAAAGCGGGTTTTTTATTTTTTTCTTTCTGTTTTTCAATAATCTGCTTAGTAGGTTTTCTAGTGTGTTCTGTTGAAAGTTTTTTTCCGGGTTTTTTGTAGCTCTTCTTTTGTGTTTTTTTCTTTCTTTGTTTTAATTTACTCTTTGTTTTACTTGACGTTTTATGCTTTTTTATGTCTTTTTTTGCTGTTTTTTTTGTAAATTTTGTCTTTTTTACGTGTTTTTTTGATATTTTTTGCGGTTTTTTAGTTTTTTGTTTTTTCATGATCGGTTCCTGTTTTATAACTATGCTAAAATACTTTCCTGAGACGGTTCCTTTTTGATTATTTTAATGTTTTCAGGTTTCAAAACCCTTTTCACTTTTTCTTTCTCAAAGACCTCAACTTCAAGACCTTCAGAACAATTAGTACAAATCTGAATTTTCTTCCTTTGAGTGAATATTTGATTTCTAAATTTTGCATAATTCTCGCTTTTCCATATTTTTTTCATCCCACCGTCAGAAAATACATTCCCTAGGCCATTTTCTGCGTTTTTGTCAAAACAACAAGGGGAAACCGTTCCATCCCAATTGATTACCGGACAAAGAAGAACCCATCGACAGAAGTTTATTTCTTTGCTTTTTGTTTTAATTTTGCCGTTTGTATCCAATTCATAACGTCGATATTTTTCTTGAACCGGAAGAAATTCATCGGCCTGCTTTTGGGTATAAACCTGAGCGGTTTTAAATGAGATAATCTGTGCGCCGCATTCATAAGCCAGGACACGGATTTTTTCAGCTTCGTGTTCGTTGTGTTTCATCACAATGAATTGTAACTCAATTTCCGGGGTTTTACTCTTATGTTTTTTTTTTGCTTCTGAAACCGCTTTCATACCATTATAAACTTTTTCAAATCTGCCGTTCACGCGGTATTTTTCGTACGTTTCCTGAGATGCGCCATCCATGGCTACTATAAGGACATCCAACCCCGACCTGACAATCTCTTCGGCGTTTTCAATAAGAAAATGTCCATTGGTGCTGGTCATGGTTTTTATTCCTTTGTCTTTGGCAATCTGAACCATTTTTGTAAAATCTCTGTTGACAAAAGGTTCTCCTTGGCTCCAAAGAGTCAGATGAACCAAATATTTCCCCGTTTCATCCATCAACTTTTTGAATTTATCAAGTTCCATTATTCCGTCTTCGCGTGTCATAAGGCTGCTTCCCGTAATACAAAGCGGACATCGTAAATTACAAATATTCGTCGGCTCAAGCATCATCATGAACGGGTGACCAAAAACAATATTTCGTTTTGAGATCTTGCACAGAAAATAAGAAAATACAACGATAACAATGTTTGGAAGCTTTAAATAATTTTTAGGACGCTTTAATATGTCCAAGACTTCTTTGATGAGATAATTCATAGCAATAACATATTATGACAAATAGCATATAAAATCAAGCGTAATACTTTCATTATATATATAATTGTTAATTTATATATATAATAGTCATAGTAATTTATGTAATGTGCAAATGTTAGAACAGCAAAAAACCAGTTGTTTTTATTATTGTTAGAGTTGTTGCTTTGTTAGAATTACACATCAAAGTTGTTAATATGTGTTTTAAGAAGCACAAATCGAATAAAAAACAAAAAGTTGCTATTCATTATCAACATAAATTAAGACTTTACCAACAGTAATTTACGTTCCAATGGTAATATTTATAACGACACCCGCCAAGAATCTTGTAATTTTTCCTGTTCGCAGAGTTTTAGAGCTTTCATACCTAAAAAAACTACCGCCAGTAATCCATTTTGTGAACGAATAGTCCACACGAGGCTCCACAGACCAGGTAATAGAGTCGTCAGTTTTTGTTTTTTCAGAAGCTTGGTCAAGTTTTTTGTTCTCACTGAATGCGACGCGCTTTGTATATGACGCCACAGTACCAACCCTAATTTCGTTATCTATTTGCTTCTTTTTTAAAAACAATATCGGAATCCTGAATCCTCCACGTTTAGTATAACTGACATTTGTCGTAAGAGATTTAGTGTTTGACGTAAGAATATTGGCAGTCGTCTGAGTTGTGGTATTGGTATTCGAGAACACGATATTTTGATTGATGTTTCCTTTCCAAACAATATCATAATTGATCTGCGGAAAAGTTTGCTGATTGGATATACTTTCAAGTTTAAGAATTCGGCCGCTGACTTTTTCAGACTTCAACCCCTCGCTGCTTGAGGTTGCCCAATTCTCAGTTTCTTTGGAGTTGTAAGTAAAACCAAACCCCATATTGTTTGTAATACCGGCCATTAAATTGAATATAGGCCATCTCCCGACGTTGTTGGCCCGAATGGTGACATCATAAAACAGCGGAACGGGAAAGAACTTAAGCCAAGGAAACAAAGTGGATTTCGATATGGTGCGGCGAAAGGAATTGGACTGACCAAGAGTTCTTCCGTCTGCATAATCGTATCGCAGATCGACAGTAAAATAGACAAAATTGAATCCATAATTAAACCCGTAATTGATTGCTTTTCCTGCTGTATAGTTAAACAACCCAGTACTCTTGTCGCGATCAGGTTCCCGAAACTGTTTTATTGTATCAAGGTCAAAACTGAAAATATTTTCAACAAAACCGGAGTTTCGGGTTGTTGTATAGCCGAACCACTGCAACGAGGGGTCTATTTTCTGAGCCGTATTGACAACCTGAAAATTGTTATCAAATCCGATGGTGAAGCGAACATCGTTGATGGTTTTTAGCGCAATTTCTGTTGCGTTGCCTACTTTTCTCGAAACATCCAGAATGGATGTTTTGCCGCTTGTTGCGGTAGTGTCCGATCCTTCTTTTACGGATAGTGCGCCGGTTCCCTGATTGAGGTTTTTGAATTTATCTCGCCGGCTTTTCTTGGTATCGTCCGTTTTAGTTTGATCTTTAGTTCCTTGTTGATTGAACGGTTCTTTTACGGATGAAACAAATGATCTTAAGCTGAATCCAAGGTCGATCTGCACTCTTCTGCTGATGGATGCCGACTCATTATATACTGAAATGGGTGGTTTTTGCCGCCTTCCAGTATTTGAAAAAGTATAATTAACGGTATGTGTTAAAAAAGGAAAGGTCAAAGGGTTATAATTGATATTGAATGTATTTGTTGTTGCATAGTCACGATTGAATAATAGCGAATCATTGGTTTTTCCTCCTTTGATCGTGTCAATAGCGCTTTCAAAAACAAAATCATTAAAACCGTCAAAAGGATTTAATCCATTTGCCACACCCTTCAGAATTTGTCCTGCAGATAACCCGCGCAGATCTGTTTGGTATTTCACGCCGATAGTAGAACTAAGCGCTTGCCAAGGGCTCATGGATAATCCGTATCCGCGCGAGGAAGAAAGAGTTGCGATCTTTGGTTTATTTATGGGATTGCCGAGCGGGTCGCGCTCAACAGCTTCGCTCTTAGTCGATGTAATTGTAAAATCCGTTGTAACACCTGTAACGAACATGTAGTTGAACTCAGTCTCTTTGATGTTCTTGAATACTGTTCCAAGCATAGGCATGCTACTTAAAGGGAACCAACTTAAAGGCTTGAACGGCTTTCGTTTCATGGCAAGATTATAGGTTGTTGCACTGGACCAACTCTGATTCTTGTTTGATATAAATTGAGGATTCTTTTGTATCGAGGTATTATAGTTAAAATTGGATGATATATTGTCGATCGTATATCGCAATAGCCAGAAATTCTTCTCATTCTTCGCTTTTGAAAAACTTAAGCTGAATCCTTTTGCCGTATTTGTTGTTAGCAGGGTAGATTCAAAATTCTCAGCCCTCGTGATCTGGCTGTCAATCATAGCGCTGTCTATTTCAAGGCTCTGAATATAAGCTGCGTCAAACCCTAGTTCTCGTGAAATCCTCAAACTGTCCGTTTTATTTTCATAAAACGAATAAAGAGAGATCAAATTTTCTTTGTTTTGTTTTTTTGCAGACTCGACTAGAATATCGTTACCCGGCAGATATTTAGGATCTGACCGGCTGTTGCTTATGTTAAATGTAAAGGGAAGATTTATTCCCCAGTTTTCCAGGTAGAATTTTTGTAAGGCGATGGATGTGTTCATACTCCATGAACGCGTGTTTCCAGAATTGGCGTCAAATCGTTGATCGATGGTTCGGAATTCCGATGTTTGATATTGTACAAATCCGTTGAACGATGCAAAATCGGCGACATTGAATGCTAAATTACCTTTTACGGCGTGACCCGGTTTATTGTTAGCATCAGTGAGACGGAGTTCATCGAACCAAATATCTCCTGTATAAGCGTTGACAACTTCATTGTTGGTAGCGCCAAGATACAACTGCGTGATACCCGCAATCGTAGGGCTACCTTTGATTCGAATTATCTTACCGTCTTCAACAAAAAAGGTTTTTGTGTTGGTCAAAGGGTCTGCCGTAACCGAGTTATTAAATTTCAACGATGTTATTTTTTCAAAATCTATTTCGATAAAATTTCTTTCCGCCCAACCTGCAAAAAGAGGCGCTTCTATTTCATAATAATTTGTAGGATTGTTCCCAAATCGGAAGAAAAAATTCACAGGGCTTACGTCCACATTATCGCCCGCATCAGGAAGCAATACGATTCCTTTTGGAATGATGTCTCCGTGTACGAACATCTTCATCCGGCCGTAATTTCTAAGATCAGACGATGAAATGTTCTTGACGATAACAGCCGAAGCGCCCGCAGGCAGTTCATTCAGTTTTAATGATAAGGACTGCTCCTTCACCTCACGCTTACGGTTATCGCCCGATTGGCCCTGAACGTATTCTCTCCGAACCCCCGGTGGCTTTTGGTATTCCCCGCCTTCCTCAGTGCTGATGGAAGAAATCTCGACGATTTTTTTAAGATCAGTTGAGTCGATTTGTTTGCCGTTCGGGTCAACGATCACGCCGTTTGGGTATTCCTTCGTAAACGTCCATTCGCTGGTGACAAATTGGAATTCAGCTATTTGGAGAGCGATGACATCATTAGAATTGTTTTCCGGACTTAACCACACCCGCGCATTGAGGATGTTTTGCAGTGAGGGTGTATTGATCGCTGAGTCAGGACTCAAAATCGGGATACGATATAGTAGCCATCCGTCCTTTCCTTTTCCAACAACGAATGATGTGTCTTTGCTGTTGATGTCTGTTGAAAATGAGTAGCGGAAATAGGAATTGGTCGGCTGATCGATGACGCCGTTCCCGTTTAGATCTTCGGTGTCGCCGATACGGGTAGTGCCGTCTTCCAGGTTTTTTTCAAGCCCATTACCTTTTATTTCAGATATATCATTATTTGTAATAGCGTTTTCGATGACTTTGATGTTTTGTGGCTGGGCATGTTCACGATTCCAATTATCACCAAAAGGATCCTCGCTACTTTTATTGATGAGACCCCACGGATAGAGTATCTGCAGAGAATCAACAATTCTTTGCTGATCGGAAGTCAAGTTTGTTGAACCCGGAATAATACCCAGCGCCAATAACGTGTCGGCTTCCTGTAAATCATTGAGTCCGTCTAAACCGACGTCCTGATCTTCGGAAACCCCAATCTGAAGAGCAGATTTTACTTCACGATCAGGTTCTCCGCGGTTGCCGTTTTGATCTTCCGAAATAGAACCGAGGTCAATGTTGATTCGGGAAGTTCCCTTCATGTTCTTGACCCAGAGTTCGATAAAGCGTGATTCAGACAATTCTTTAGCAGCAGATGATGAAAACCCTCTTATAATCCCGCCCCATGAGTTAGCGGGATTTTCTGATTTTGGTTTTAACGCCATTCCCAATGTCAAAACATTATCCGTAGGATTTGTTTTTATGAGTGATATTTTCTCTCTTGCTTCCTGTTTAATGAACCAGATCAGATGTCCGCGATCCTCCGCATTTCGTTCCAGCGGAGTACTGGAAAGCGTCCAGGCTTTTCGTGTAGTTCCAAGCGGAAAAGTTCTTTTTACAGCCTCAAAGTCATCCAAATAGGCAACTCCGTTTTCATCGTTCTTCATCAACCCGTTGCTCGTATTTGGGTTTGGAAATATTTTCGCATATTCCCCGCGGATATTTATTCTTGAAGGTTGAGAGGTCGATACAAGCGGAATATAATTGACAAGTTTGGTCAGAAATTTTGCGTTAAACTCGAGATTGGTATTAACATCCCACACAAAATTGCTGAACGGTTCCTCGCCAAGCTGAACGCGCTTGTTGATAGTAGACTGGCTTTGAAATAACGCGGTAGTTCCGATAAATGAATTGGTTCCCAATCCGTAATCTGCAAGGCTATATTCAGCTCGGGCACCGAAAATAGCCCTTTTATTTATTTGGAATAATTGCGCTTGCTCATATTTTATTTCAATATCGGCATCCGGAAGCAGTGCGCGCTGATCCAGCAGTTCAATGTTGCCAGAAAAATAGTCTATAACATATCCGATATCTTTTTCCAGCTTTTCACCGTTCAACAGAACCTCTTCGCTGCCCTCAAGGATATTTATACCTAAGGAAACGTTCGAACTTTTTTTGCTTGAAGACAAATAAATGTTAAATGTATTAATATTTGATAGTTGTGTGATATTAGACGGCGTCCTGTCAAAGTCATAAATAGATGGAATACGAAACGGCAGAGAATCAGGATATACCTCTTCGGAAAAACCTTTCAGTTGAGAGGAGCTCGGGTCAAAAGGCCTTAGCTTTGGAAAGATAAGTAGACCATTTGAAAAATCAAGTCCGTAGCCATACACCGCTTCATCAACAATATCATCAGGTTCATCGCTTTGTCCTTGTTCGTCCACATGAAGCATTTTTAATAACGCGACATTGCTATTATTTTTATCTTTCACAATAGTTTGATCCGTTCCAGTACCGTTCTCCCGATAACTGATTTTGAGGGATTTTGCGTCTTCTAGCGAGAGACCGGTAATGCCAAAATCGTATACGTTTTTCATTTCCAGTGTCCATGAAGAATCGCTGGGTGTTGGCTGTTTATTCCAGAGCATTTTTAGTTTGAGATAAGTGTCGGTGTATAAACCGACGGTTTTTGATCTTGTCTGATAGGTGACAGCAAGAAGATCACCATCGGCAACGGATGAGCGCATTCTTAGAATGCCAAGCCGCACATCCAAAAAAAATTCTTCCGGAGAGACCTCCAGAAAATAGCCGGTGACGGACTGACTGTTGTCCAAAGTATCAATTTGTACAGGGGTCAGATTTGCTAAATTTGGATCAGTCAGGATGGACAGCTTATTAATAGCAATACCTTGAATGTTCTGAGGATTGGACTGATTGTTCGGCGAATAACGAAAAACCCGAATGTTTAATATGTCGTTATCCGGGTTGGTAACATGAATTCGTCCGCTGTAATTCTCATAATTATCCCGGTAATATGGCTCCAGAAAAAAGAATTTAGCCTTCGCATAGTCGTACACTTTCATGTTACGCTCAGACTTAAGAGCTCCTCCTTTCAGCGACAACTTAGTTTTCTCACCATTTTGAATACTCGCAATAGTTGTGATGTTGAGATTAGCAAGTTTGAAAAGAGCTTTTATGCCGAACAGCCCTTTGTTCTGGCCTCCGGTTGTTACAAATTCTGTCCCGGGCAATGACAGGTCAATGTTGCCGGCTTCCAACTTTTGCAGCACCTCATCGTCAAAACCGGTATAAGTGATCTTAATATTGTTCTCGAAATCAAATTCACGTTCACTGTCTTGGTCGAATAGGATTTCAACTTTCTTACCTATGGTTCCGCGTAAATTGAACCGCTGTCGTTGCTCAAATTTTGGGGTAAAAGAAGAGTTTTTACCGGTATTAGAATTCTGATTTGACGTTTTTTCTTGGGCGCCCGATATACTCAAATTGATATTTCCCGTAGCGTCGACCGCCACTTCATCACCGCCGAATATTTTTGTGAATGTTTCGTTGGTCGTTACTGAAGCGGTGAAAAGGCGTACCGCACCGGATTTTTTTTCGTCCTGACTCGACAGGTTTGCCAAAACAGATTTGGAGAATGTGTTTCTAACTTGATTGTTAAAATTCGACTCGACGTATGTTTTCTTATTTATAATAGTCCGTTGCCGCAACGGTTTTTTGGAATTCCCATAACTGTCTGTAAAAAAGTAGTATTTCCCGCTGGAGTCTAATCTGACTTGAACTTTGTAATTAGGCAATAGAGTGTGTGTCTGGGAAATGTCAACTTGCGGTCCTTTGATCAACAGATAATTATCATTTGGATTGGCAGAGATCGTTGGAAAAAACTGAAAAGGAAACAATCTGAAATTGGTTTGAATCGTTGTATCAACCGGGATACTGAGAGCGGCGTAATCGATTGATTCATTGATTTCATTTTGAAGCGATCCATTTATTCCAAAAGATCCTGCATGTCTTTCCATTATATTACGGAAAACCCGCTCTATGTATCTTATTTTGTCCAGAGAATCAGTCACGGAAGGAGCAGATGAGGCTACGAAGGCTGCGTTAATTGAACCACTCTGACTAAATACGTTTGTTAATGGGATCAAACAAAACGTTATGATCAGGATAAAGGAAGTTTTATTTGGCAAGCTTTTTTTGATCAATTCGTAAATCTCAGAAAAAAATCCCACACCATCACCTTACTAAAATATAAGCGGTAAGAGCTCTCTTGTCCAAATTATATTTTGGAATTAACCTACTCAATATGTTCTTTTCTGGGAAGGTTAACAGTAAAAATGGTCTTTAGAGGATCTCCACGATTGATCAAAGGTGATAACAAAAAGTAAAAAAATTCCGGCAGAAACTCAAGTGATAAATTCTTTTGCCGTCGAAATAACTAAAAGAACGCCATCCTGATTTTCAGAAACGGAGTTTAATTGAATTACTTGAGTTCGGTCAGAGGAAAAAGACGCCGCCGCTATTTCATTCATATAACTCTTTCCTTTCAGAAAAAGCATTCTTCCATCCTTTTTAAGGAAAGGCTGCGAGAGCATGACCAGATCATTTAGCTGAGACACCGCTCGCGCTGTTACGTAATCAAATGAGCAATGAAAAATCTTTTTCGCTGATATTTTTTCAGCCCGATCATTGATCACTTCAATTTTTTTCAGATCAAGTTCCTTGATCGTGTATTTCAGGAAATCACTTTTTTTTCTTATGGACTCTATTAGTACAAAACTCGATTCAGGGAACAATATTTTGAGAATGATTGCTGGAAATCCTCCGCCTGATCCAATATCCAGAATTCTATCTTGAGCTCTAAATTTTACAAACCGGGCAACACAAGCGCTGTTAAGAAAATGACGGTCAATAATGTTTTTTTCGTTTCTGGAAATAAGATTTATTTTTGAATTCCAATCAACAAGCAAGCTGTAAAACAGACTAAATTGATCGTTTTGCAACGCGTTAAGCTTGATTATTTTATTGTCTATAATTTGAAGAAAATCAAAAACAGTCAAACCGCTGTTCATAGTAAAGTTGATGTCTCCGTGTCTAATTTAGTATAACTACGATATCCTTTTTCTATATAGACCATTAATAGTGAAATATCTGCCGGTGTAATACCGGATATTCGGCTCGCTTGTCCTAAATTATCAGGCTTAACTTTATTTAGCTTTTCTTTTGCTTCGTTGGACAACGATGATATTATTCTGTAATCAAAATTCTTTGGGATTTTTTTCATTTCCATGCGTGTGAATTTATCGATCTGATCATTCTGGCGTTTTAAGTATCCGTCATATTTTATGGACGTGTCGATCTCTCTCATCGTATCACGATAGTTCAATAAATCTATGATCTGCGAAGGAACTATTTCTTTGTTCCTCATTAACGCCTCCATAGAAACTTCCGGTCGTTTTAAAACCTGCATGATTGGCACCGGTTCAGTGATCGGGCTTGAGTTCAGCTTTTCCAAAATTGGATTGGCCAGATTAGGCTCAACGTTGGTATTATGAATCCAATCGTCAATTTTCTTTATAGCATTTTTCTTACTTATGAATTTCTCATACTGTTCTTCGCTAACCAAACCAAGGTTCTTTCCAAACTCTGTTAATCGTATATCTGCATTATCATATCGGAGCAGGAGGCGGTATTCAGCCAATGAAGTAAAAATTCGATATGGCTCCAGAGTGCTTTTGTTAACAAGATCATCGATAAGCACACCGATGTACGCCTCATTTCTTTTGAGTACAAACGGTTCCTTTTCTTTAACCTTTAACGCCGCATTAATTCCGGCCATCAAACCCTGAGCTGCGGCTTCTTCATAACCGGAGGTTCCGTTGATCTGTCCCGCAAAGAACAATCCTTCGACGGATTTCGACTCCATGTTAAGATTGATCTGATAGGGAGGGAAAAAGTCATATTCAACCGCATAGCCCGGACGAATGACTTTCACATTTTCTAAACCAGGAATTGTTCGTATAGCAGACTCCTGAACCTCCTGCGGCAAGCTGGTCGAAAATCCATTCACATAATATTCGATAGACTCATAACCTTCTGGTTCCAAAAAGATCTGATGTCGGTCTTTGTCTGAGAAACGGTTTATCTTGTCTTCTATGGATGGGCAGTATCGCGGTCCAATACCCTTTATTCTGCCTGTGAACATCGGTGACTGATCGAACCCTGTTTTTAGGATGTCATGGGTCGTTTGATTGGTATAAGTAAGGTGACAAGGAATCTGAGTATTTGTTATCTTTTCTGTTCGATATGAAAAAGGCTCGGCCGGTTCTTCGCCGTATTGAGGCTCGCAAACAGAAAAATTAATTGTGTCTTTATGTATTCGTGGAGGTGTGCCGGTTTTTAATCTTCCACATTCAAAACCCAAACTTGTAAGGGCTTCAGTTATTCCTTTCGCCGGTGCTTCCCCATATCTTCCAGCGTTTTGATTTTTTAGGCCGATGTGGATAATACCATTTAGAAAAGTTCCACAAGTCAAAATCGCTGTTTTGCATTCGATTGTTTCGCCGCTTGAAGTAACAACGCCACAAATCTTATTTTTTTGTATTTTTAGGTCAACAATGTTTGCACTGGCTATTTCGAGATTTTTTTGCTTTTTAAGGAGCATTTGAGTAATTCTGGGGTAACCGACTCTATCGACTTGGGCGCGCGGCGACCAAACAGCAGGGCCTCGTGACCGATTTAATATGCGAAACTGGATCCCGACACAATCAGTTATCAACCCCATTTCGCCACCAATGGCGTCTATTTCTTTTACCAAATGTCCTTTGGCTGTTCCTCCAATTGCCGGATTGCAAGATAATGTTCCAATCTTTAATATCTCCATCGATAAAAGAAGCGTCTTACACCCAATTCGTGCGGACGCAAACGCTGCTTCATATCCGGCATGACCGCCGCCAACTATAACAACATCATATTTATTCATTATTTTCAATGATTTAATAACGTTTCACGTGGAACACAGATCCATAATAACCATCAAATGTTCCACGTGAAACAGTTAAAGCGCTATTATTTACCAATACAAAAATTAGCAAATATGTTATCTAGAATATCATCGCTTGAAATTTCTCCAATAATCTCTGATAATGAGGCGATAGCGTTTCTAAGATCAAGCGCAACAAATTCAAAAGACATTCTTTTAATTAAAGAATG
>CAZHUW010000022.1:0-26272 GCA_964535295.1 uncultured Bacteroidota bacterium | reverse complement strand
TTAAATTCACTGCGCCAGGGTTATAGATTTCAATGAATTCAACTTGTGTCGTGTCAAGGTTGTAAAGGATCTCATTGATCACAATAGATTGTGCCGGAGTACCGACGAGTAATTCCCTGACCGCAGTACTGTTTTCTGCACGTTGATCATTGGGATATTCGACATGAATAATAATAAAACGCGACTCGGCTAAAATGGATCGGGATTTCAGTAATACCTGAGGAACCTGCCAATTGAATGATACGATGTTAGAATCTCCTGCCGTGAGGCCAGAGATGTTGGCTGAATCTATCCATTCAGAGAAAGTACCGACCTTGTCGCCATTAGCGTCATAATAAAGGTTTATGGTAAGGGTAGCGTTGATGTTTTGCAGCCCATTATTTCGAATAATTGCCGTGATCACGACCGGCTGATTGACCGCCGGATGTTCCGGTGTAAAAATGATATCCTGCCTGTTGATAGCGGCATCAAAATCAACCGGAGTAAGGCTGTTCAATCTTCCCGGTGTAGCAAGATCAAGCGCTTCTGACGATTTCCAATTGCGGAAGTCCGTTGAAGCAGAATCTGGGTATATTCGTTCGAGAGAAAGGTCGGTTCCTCCTCCCCACAGCGATTCATAAAACAAACTGTCCACCGTATTTCCATAACTATCCGAAAGGAACACGAGGTCGCCGGAATTATTAAGTGATGAAAAATTGCTGTTAGCATAAAAAACTTTAGAAGAGATGTTGGGGAATTTAGCCGTAAACAATACCGAATCTTTTGCGATCACAGCGTATGCCCCCGGCATCATCCAAAAGTTGCTGGAAGTGATGATCTTTGGGAAATTGTAATTCGATTCATCCGCCCAACGCCAATTTTTAATATTTATTGAGTCCTGGCTGCGATTATACAATTCGATCCATTCCGTTCCGGATGCGGACGGCAAATATTGGATCTCGTTAATGACGACATCAAATGTTCTTGCGCCGAGTACAACTTGTTTCAATGCATAATTATTTTGGTTTTTTTCATCAGGCAGGTAATTGATGTTAACAGTTATAACTTGTTCAGGGTACTCAGCCGTATCCGTTGCTGTCATCATCAGAAACTCACCCGGACCTAATCCGGGATGATCAACGATTGACAATAATAACGAGTCGTTTCCGTACCGGCGGTATACAGAAACGGTAAAGTTTCCGCTTGGTGAGAGGCCGATATTTTGAATTTTGGCGGTTGCAGTATAGAATTGGCCCTTGTATGGATAGGGTGGGTCGAATACAATATCTTCAGCGGACAGAGATAGATCAAATTGTTTAGGTTTTACGGAGTTTTCATATCCCGGCGACCCGATGGAATAGGATGATTCCCAATTGGCTGCCAGATAAGAAAGGGAATCTGCAAATAAACGTTCGAGAGTGTGATCCGTACCGCCGCCCCAGCTGTCATCGTAAAGTAAACTGTCGATCACGGTTCCCAAGCTGTCAAAGATCCCGATCATATCTCCGGCGTTGTTAAGGTTTGGAAAACTGATGAAGAATTTCTGTGCATCCGGATTGCCGTATTTAGCATTAAAAAGGCTCGAATCTTTACCTACAATGACATATTCACCCGGCCGCATGGTGTGTGAATGAGTGGTGATCGTTCGGGTTGTTGTGCTGAAATTTATAAGATCGGTATTACCGTCGGCAATTCTCCATTTTTTGAGATCTAAAGTGTCCTGACTGCGATTGTATAGTTCGATCCATTCCGTCGAACCGTGTGAAGAATCATAATTGATCTCGTTGATCACAACCGAATACCGCGGGGGTGAAACGGCAAGTATGCCGGTGGCAATATTGTTAGTCGTTTTTTCGTCCGGCTGAGGCAGAAGACGTTCGGACACTATTTGGGCTATGTAGCGATGCGGTCCGCGGGTAAGAAATTGATCTGCAACCGAAACCTGAACGGAATCGCCAGGAATAAGGCTGCCGTTGAAGATAACGGAGTCAATAAGTTCATCACTGGCGCCAGATAAATCAGCATTGAGATCTTTGTAAAAATTAACCTGCATCGCGCTGATCGAATTAAATCCGGTGTTTCGGATATACGTTGAAATCATTACGGTGCTTCCAGCAGTTGGAACAGAAGGCGTGAATAAAAGCGAATTTACGGCAGCATCATAAGCCGGCATTGTTTCAACGGAATCTGTGATCGTGTGATTTGAGATGGCCGTATCGGGATAGGGCAATACGGTATTACCTACAATGGCTGCTATATATCGATGTACACCGCTGTTTATTGCAGGAATGACGAGGCTAACAATTGCTGAATCGTTGCGGTTCAATAAAGCATCATATCTAACGGAGTCAATAAATTCAGCCGGTTCTGCAGATAAATTTCTGTTCGTATCTTCGTAGAATTTAACTGAAAACGAACTCGCCGAAGCGATCCCGATATTTTTAACGGTTGCCGAAATTTGTAGTGGATTGCCGGTTGAAGGCTGCTCCGGTGTAAACGACAGAGGGCTGTCATTGATGGATAATATTAATTCAGGATGATCTCCGGGTGTGCCGTTGGTTTGGAGACTGCGTGTCCAATTGGAAGTTGAATTATCATTATTCAACACGATCTTTTCATCGGACTTTCCGCCTGCCGTGCCGCCGCTATATCGATAAATCGAAATAGTATCATTGAGGTTTGTAATGAGAAGTAACTTTTCCGGAGGCGAATTCCTTAATCCGCTGTTCCCAATATCGTTCGTTCCTGCCTTGATAATCCGCGCGGAATCTGGAATTAAAGCGTTATAGGTCGTGGAGTTGGCTGCATAATCTCCGTCTAAAAAGATTCCGAATTGTTTGGGATACAACAATAGGCCCTCTCCGGCAGAAACAATATTATCAACGCCGGTACTATCGGAAATTTTCCACCCCGTTAAATCATAGGTCTGACTCGAACTATAATTATAAATTTCAATGAATTCATCAAAACCCTCATCACCAGACGGATCAAACATCACCTCCGTAAGGGTGATCGAATCAGGGGTCGTGACTCTCACTGAATCCATACGCAGGTCATTCGAACTAACCTCGTCATCAATGGGCATCACACTCGAAAGGACAATTTTCGCCAAATAAGAGTGGAAACCGAATGTTACGTTATTTATTGTTATCGACACATCATTGGAATCGCCGATATTCAAAGTGCCTGAAAAATTAGCAGAATCCAAGAATTCATTGATATCCGGAGACACATTGCGGTTGATATCTTCATAAAACTTCACAGTGTAGGCTGTTGCGGCAGATAGTCCGGTATTTTTTATCTCCGCGCGGACCTGCAGATTATCTCCGGCTTTAGGATTTGAAGGGGTAAATGTGAGGGAGGACGTACTCACGGCCAAATCCATTGCTGGAACCGTTGTAACGGAGTCAACGATCATGTTGTTGGACAATGAAGTATCAGGCGGAGATATATTCAAAAGCTTCGCAATGAAAATATGGGTACCGCTCGAAAGGGTGTTTGAGTTAACTGACACTATCGCCGAATCGGAGTAGTTGATACCTGTAAAATAGCTTACCGAATCTACTTCTTCGCCTTCATCTGCATAATAATTTTTATTTGTGTCTTCGTAAAATTTGACTTTAAAACTGTCAGCAGCCCGAATGGCCATGTTATTTATGGTTGCCGAAATGCTGACGGAAGAGTTCGTCGGGGGTGAGATCGGATTGAAAGTAAGACGGTGTTTCTTAATTGAAAGATCGAGTTCGGGATAATTGCCGGGGGTGCCATTTTGATGTACGCTATTTGTAAAGTTAGCAGAAGAATTATCACTATTGAGTTCAATTTTTTCATCTGAATAGCCCGCTGTATTTCCTAAGGAATATTTGTATTTCGATACGGTGTCTCGCCTTCCGACAGCCGGTTTTATAAGCATGACGGTTTCGGCGGTACTTGCGTTAAGCCCGCCACTCCCGAAAGTCGAATTGTTGATGAAAAGGACGCGTGCCGTGTCCGGAATAAGATCGTAATAAGTATATGTCAGCGAATTGTAGTTAGAACTATCGATGATGATCGCAAATTGTCCCGGATACAAAAGCATACCTTCACCGGCGTTAACGATTTTATCTGAGTCATTTCCTCCGGCACTATCCGAGATTAACCAATTGGTAAGATCATACGTTTGATAGGTACTGAAATTATATATTTCAATAAACTCATCCGTTGACTCACTGCCGGCCGGATCATACATCACTTCGGTAATTGTTACACTGTCGGTTTGTGCCAGAATCGAGTACGGCAACAACAAACAAAGGATTGCAACGATTGAAACCCGTTGTAGTCTATGATGTTTAATATGCATGCGATAGAACAGAAAATATTAATCGGATAGCTTTTTTATTTTCCCATCGGAGAACTGGAGAATGTGAACGGAAGAATTGACCCTGGAATCTTTGGTGAAAATGATTTTGTTGTGGATCCCGTTCCAGGTAATGCCTTTTTTTAACTCGGCTTGTATCTCTTCGCTTGTGTAGCTTCCGGACTCAATGACGGATGCAAGCAGATTCATCAGGTCATATCCGTAGACAGCCTCTCGTAAAGGCAGAGAGCCGTTCATCTTCTTAAATGCCGCATTAAAGGATTTTACATCCGGATCGCCGGGATCCATAAACGATTCGGATACGAATCTGACGCCGTTAATATAACTCTGGTGAAGTCTTAATTCCGTTAGGTCATACCAATTATCATTTCCAAGGAGTTGTGTTTTAATATTGTAAAATGCGAGTTGAGGAGCGATATATTTGATGTCATCGGTGTACACCGGTAAGAATAATCCATCAATGAAATCCATCGGCAGGTTGTATTCATTTTCTGAGGAGGTACTGTCAATCGGGTAATATTGTGCGTAGATAGAGTCTATCTGCGGAGCCGTTAGTCTCGAAATCATGCGATAGGAGGTTTGCGGAAGCGCCCGTTCGATGAAACCCATTTTTCTCAGATGAACCAATTGTCCCTTGAAATCGGAGGTGTTTTCATAGAATTTTTCGATCACGATCACCTTCCCGCCGAGTTTCTCAACCGTTCTGGCAAAAGACGTCGCCGCGATATCGCCGTAATTGTCAGAAGGTGACAGAATAGCAAAAGTTTTGAAGCCCAGTTCTTCCACGGCATAACGGGCTATGGCCTCGCTGCGCGCCTCGATATTCATATTGGCCTGATAAACGTAGGGCCCGATTTGGGAGAGCCCCGACTTTGTGGCCGTCGGTGAAAGAATAGGAATTCGGCGCTGATCCGCGATTACGGAGGCAGCGGCCATGGTATTGCTTTCGATAGGCCCGATAATGGCGCTTATGCCGTCGTCCGCCACTAGTTCCTTTGCGGCTTGTATGGCTTGAATAATATCCGACTGATCGTCGTAAATAACCAATTCTATAGGAGGTGCATTCGATCGGTTATGTTGCTGAATGGCGATTTCGATACCTGCTTTTATAGATCTACCGACATCACTGTTGGCGCCGGTAAGCGAAATGATGCAGCCTATTCTTACAGGACCTTCTTCACTGTTTCCGATTTGTTTGAGCAAATCGCGGTACGATTTTGCACGGGAAGGCGACGTCTCTTTTTTCAAAAAGGATTCCAGCGTTTCCTTCGTATGAGCATAACGCTTTTGCGCTATGAGGTTGGCTAGATATTGGGTCTGCAAAACAGCGGTTAAAGTCGGATCCGTTGCTTCCATAAGGAGATCATCCACGTCTTCCGACGAAAGATCATTTCGCGCGATCATGCCGAGCAGGGAATCGGCTCGAATTGCCAGAAGTTTCTCTTGGGTCCGCATGCGGACCTGTGCCAAATCTTTACAGGTCAACACGTACTGATCCATGTCATAATAATTTTGCGCCCTTTGAAATAATGCGTCGTCGGCATATGCGCTGTTGGGGTAAGTTGAGATTAACTCATTTGCGAGGACGCAGGATTTCTTGAAGTAGTGCATGCGTGCGTATGTTTTAGATAACATCAGAAGGCCGGAAGTATAATAAGCACCTGCCGGGTACCGTTTGATCAGGTTCTCAAAATGATGCCTGGACTCCGTATACGACCGTTTCCGATAAGCATCTAGGCCTGCGTCGAAGATTTGCCGCTCGGTGAAAGCCGTAGTCTGCGAAAAAATGGAGGCGATCCAGACGAACTGGAATACGACAAAAGTGGATTTCATGTGTATTTGGGCGAAGGAAAGATAACGGTACTATTCTCTTCAATATAAAGGATACAAGGATATCAGTCAAAATAAAATTTTAGTTTGACAATTCACCTTTAGTTTTATATATTGGCGACCACTTTAAAAGGATCAACGTTCAAGAATTATATTATTGTTGATAATAAACTTAGAAACAAAAAAGGATCAATAACATGCCCAATCATAAGTCGGCTGAAGAACGTGTCAGAAGGAATGCCCGGGACAATGACAAAAACCGCCATTACAAGAAGCTCATGCGGGAATCGGTAAAAGCCGTATTGGCTGCAAAAGGAAAAAAAGAGGCTCAGGATTTATTCAAAAAGACCACCAGCCTGCTTGATAAAATGGTGGTAAAAGGAATTCTTCACAAGAACAGTTGCGCAAACAAAAAATCGGTTCTCGCAAAAAAGGTCAGCGCGATGGCGTAAATGCCTCGCATATTGTCAAAGGCCGATTAGGTAAGATTTGTATAATATCCGTGACGTAAACCGTTGCGTCTTGAATGCAGATCGTATCTGGTCGGCCTTTTTTATTTTGTTAATTCCAACCCTGCTTTTTCGGCTTCTTCCATTAGTACAGCTTTGTCTTGAAATGGAACTCTCCCGTCTTTAACGTATTGAAATTTTTCATGACCCCGTCCTGCAATGACCAGAAAATCACCTTTTTTCGCGATCTTCAAACCGTGCGCAATAGCCTCTCTCCGGTCGACGATTTTTTCGAAATTATTTCCCGTAATACCAGTGACAATGTCTTGGATGATTATGTCAGGTTCTTCATGATGTATGTCATCGGTCGTTACAATGACCCGGTCGGAAAGATCGGATGCGATCTTTCCCATGAGAGGTCTCTTGGATGGATCACGGCTTCCGGGGCATCCAAAGATTGTCAGAATGCGCGCATCAGCCGTACGTACTTGACGAACGGCCTCAATAAGCTTTTTGATTCCATCAGGTGTGTGGGCAAAATCGATTAGTACGTGAATGCCTCCGATCTCATACCATTCAAGTCTGCCGGCAACAGGTGCAATGGACCTGAAAGCCTGATGAATTCGATTTCTTTGGAACCCCAGTCCGGCAAGTGTTTCGGCGGCCGCAAGAGCATTGTAGGCATTATATTCACCGATCATAGGCACCTTGAATTCGTGTGACATTCCTTCCGCTTCATAATGGATGATTTGGCCGTGATTCTCTGCAACATAATTTGTCGCGATCAGCTTGATATTCTTTGCGTCATGGCCGTAGTCCAGTAATTTTGCATGTCTCTTCAATATCTCTTGTCCGTATTCGTCGTCCGAATTGACAAGGCCGAATCCCTTATTTTTAAGCATGGAGAACAGTCGGAGTTTTGTAGAGAAATAATCCTGCATGGTCGGATGGATCTCACGATGTTCATAAGTCAAATTGGTGAAAACCGCCGCGTCATACTTTAATCCCCATACGCGTTTGAACTTCAGAGCGTGTGAAGAAACTTCCATGACCACATGGGTAAGACCAAGATCCAACCCTTTTCTTAAAATGCGGTGCAATTCATAAGCCGGCGGCGTTGTGTAATCCGTATGGAAAACTTCACCGTTGATCTCAATGCCGATGGTACCAATGAAAGCGGTCTTACACCCGAATGACTTCAGGATCTCATGTATAAAATAAGCCGTCGTTGTCTTGCCGTTGGTACCGGTTACACCGATGATTGTCATCGGCGGCTCGGTGGTTTCATAAAAAAGAGCGGCTGTTTCTGCCATGAATTGATAGACATCAGATACTTCAACATATACCGTGCTCTGTAAGCCCGGGTAGGGGGTTTCGGACACGATGACACCGGCGCCGTTTTTGATCGCCGAGTTCAGAAATTTGTTTCCGTCGGATTGCTCTCCCTTCACCGCAAAAAACATGTTTCCGGGTTTGATCTCACGTGAATCAGAGGAAAATCCAGTTACCTCTATATCAGTCTTGCCGTGGACATGCGTTACAGATGACGTGATTAATTGAGCAAGTTTTTTTGTCATTTTTTTTATGTAGAATACATGAAAACGATGAGAAAAATTACCCAATTAATTTTTTTATTGCAAGCGAAATGGTGGAGTGGCGGATTGCAAAAAAGAAATGAGTTTTCAGGAGAGTGAATTACGAAACACGATCCTTAAAATGTTCTCAGGGAACAGGCAAGTTTGGATTAGCTTCTTTTCTGGAGCTAGTATTTTGTGCTTAGAATCAAAAGATAGAATGCCAAGAGCAAGAAAACGAATAAGCCAATGGGAATTAAAATACCTGTAACTCCTATCAGAATAGTCGGGTAATAGAATATATAGCCGATTGCAAGAATGATCACTCCCAAGACAATAAATCCTAAAGTTCGAAGCATATTTTTGGTTCTCATCGTCATCATCTCCCCTTCATATTTTTCCGGCATCGTTAACATGGTCATGATATTTCATTAGGATTTAAATTGAGTTATTGTTGTTTACACTCTTTAATATGGCATATCCCGTGCCACAGTACGTTAGCGTGTCAATTGTTGTAAAAACATATATTTAAAGTAATGTGTGAAAGTCAGAACAATGCCATATTCATGTATCACAGCGGTTACTGTGTATCATTTTGAGTCAATTACTAAGTCAAGTGTAGGCATGTTTTTATGCTTGCATTTTGTTGCTCATATGTATAATATTTCTTAAAAGAATCACGTTGAATCAGCTTATGTCAGGCATACTATTAGTTACGGGTGGGACCGGTAATCTGGGTAGTCATATTGTTCGTCAGGCCGTAAATTCCAGAAAATGGGACGAAGTTCATGCCACCTACCATACACTCAATCCAAATTTTCATAAAGTTTTCTGGCATTTTGCAGATGCCCGTAATTCTCTGATTCCGACGCTTAGCCGGATCAAGCCGTCTTGTATCATTCACACTATGGCGCTGTCTTCACCCGATGAATGTGAGAAGCGTAAACTTGATGCATGGCAGATTAATGTCAAAGCGACCGGTGAAATTGCCGCATATGCCAATACCAACTCAGTAAGAATGATCCATACATCAACGGACCTTGTTTTTGACGGTGAAAAAGGTAACTATACCGAACAAGATCCGATGCAGCCGGTTAATTTTTATGGAGACACGAAAGCAGAAGTAGAAAATGACATCAAGGAAAACTTTTCGAGTAATAATTACGTTACGGCACGCATCGGCTTGTTGTATGGGTTTAATCAGAATCAGCGGCTGAATTTTTTTGATTCCATCTACAACGGTCTGCGGGAACAGCGGCAGGTGACTTTGTTTGGCGATCAATTTCGATCCATGATGAATATCAGCAATGCCGCAGAATGTTTATTAGAACTGGCGCTACACACGTTTTCGGGTTTGATACATCTGGCGGGTCCTGAGCGGATAAGCCGTTATGATTTTGGCGTTCGTTTGGCCGAACATCTTAAGTTGTCGACTTCTGCATTGATCAAAGCACCCATGTCGGAATTAGCCTCGTTGTCCAGACGTCCCAAAGACGTTAGCCTTAATATCAGCCTTGCCAGGAGTATTCTTAAGACACCTATTCAGTCTGTTGACGAGGGGATCCGGTCTATTTTCAGTTTATAAACAGCAGGGAGATTCTATGAATCAAAGTAAATTAGATACCTATTATCGGATTGTGGAAGACGTTATACGCGGATTGGGAGTTCCGATCGAAGAGTGCCGGTCATCGGATTCAAGCGGGAAAGCTATACCGGGGCAATGGAATTTGACCAAAGGTTCTGCAAAAATTTTTGCGGACATCTATACGGCAGATGAGGGGACGGCCTATTTTTGCATTACATCTCCCGTGATGGAAGTGCCTCAATCTGCCGACAAGTTATATGAAAAATTGCTGGAACTCAACCATAGCCTGTATGGTGTGAGTTTTTCAATCAACAAGGAATGGGTTTGGCTGAGGACGATCCGCGAATGCGAAGGGATGGACATTCATGAGTGCCGGAATACATTTGATCGCGTCGGCTGGTATGCCGACCGCTACGACGATGAACTCAAAAAGGAGTTTGGCGGATAACGTTATTTCAAAGATTTGGCTTTAGCGGCCATATCCTCGATTTTCTTGGCGAAGAGTTTATGAACTTCTTCTTTTTCCGGTCCGGACAAACTTTCCAAAAGGTTTTTGTGGCTTCTCAGGACATTCGCAACGATATTCTTTGCTTCGATGATCTCACGTTCTTCAGCGCCGCCGGTTAAAGCGACATCAAGCGTTTCCAAGGCCTCGTGTATCTCGCGTGCGAGAACAATGGACCTTTCTTTAGTAACGATGTTCATAAGGCTTTTTCGGCTTGGTTGTAGAGTTAACTTATTTATAATTTAAAGAACTTTACGCCATAATTGCAAAATAAATTCTTATCGTGCTTATGAATAGAAAAACAGCTATTTCGGAGGAATTAAAAAATTTAAGTGATCGCGTTATTAATATACGCCGTCGTTTGCACCAATTCCCCGAATTGAGTCAGCAGGAAAACCGGACCTCATCGTACATCGCAGAAATTCTAGAGAAAGAAGGCGTTGCGGTTACCAAAGGTATAGCTGGAACCGGACTGGTTGCCGCTCTAGGACAATCCGGGAAAACCATTGCATTTCGATGTGATCTCGATGCGCTTCCTATTACGGAAGAGACTGGAGCCGCGTATGCGAGCCAGTGCCCCGGAATCATGCATGCATGCGGACACGATGTCCATACTGCCATTGTTGCCGGTACGGTTTTGTTATTAAATAAATTAAAAGGCGAACTCAAAGGCCGGATAAAATTCATATTTCAGCCCGCGGAAGAGGCGTTAAGCGGAGGCGCGGAACTTGTAGTGCGGGAAGGCGTTCTTGACGATGTTGAATCTATTTTCGGCATACATGTTGATCCCGGTATTCCATACGGGAAATTCGGTCTTAAAGATGAAGCCATGATGGCCTCAGTAGACTTTTTTGACATCGTGGTCAAAGGACAAGGCGGTCACGGCGCCAGACCTCACGAGACGGTGGATACCGTGTTTGTTTCATCTCAGGTCGTTCAGGCGGTCTATCGGGTACAAAACCTTTATTTCAGCAGTTTAGAGAACCCCACGGTACTGTCTGTAGGCAGAATTCAAGGCGGAACGGCTCACAACATCATTCCACCGGAATGCGCCATTTCCGGAACTTTCAGGACTTTTGATGATTCGGATAGGATCAAAATGAGATCCTTGATTACTAAAGCTGCTGAACAGACATGCGGTTTATTTGGCGCTGAGTGTGAAATAAAGATTACGCCCAATGCTCCACCCGTGATCAATGACGCTTCATTAGGCCGGCTGATCGAATCTGTAGTCGAGGATGTCTTTGGGAAAGCCGCAATCGATCATTTGAAGTTTCCGATGACGGCCAGTGAGGACTTTGCGTACTACCGAGAAAAATGTCCTATCTATTTCTTGAGAATCGGCGCGTCTTCCGGCCCCAAAACCAGTTATCCGCTCCACCATTCCAAATTTGACGTCGACGAAAGCATCATCGCCAATACAGTGGAACTAATGAGCCACGTGCTCCTACGGTATTTTGAAAAATGAATCAAACGGCGCGGTTGTTGGCCGTTATAACCCGTATTTCGATTGAAAAAGCTGTTAACTCATATTGGTTTCGATGATCTCGTAGCCGTTTTTGTCAAAAGACCCGTCGATTCAAAGGCCACTTCTCTTTGGGCTGATATCAGCCGCTTCACAGACTTTAGTGTAAAAAATGTTTATTCCGGCCTTATCGATGACGATTTGATCCCAATGATCGTGCAACAGTCTCATGCGCAGCATTGGGTTTTTTTTGAAACAGAAATAACGATGGACGGCTTGCGGGCGGCGGCCAGCGATGAGGTGGTGGTTGATGATTATTTTTCTTCCCGACAGATATGGGATGCCTCAGATTTGGCGAAGGCGCTGTTTCCTTCTCTGGCAGATTTTACTTTTGGCAGTGTCGTCAGTCTCATTGAATTTCCATTTGAAAAGAAACATACCGATGCGGATAAACTACTTGCGGTATATATTCACTTAATCGAACATATAGCCCGGATCGATCTTAAAAAACTTTCCCTCCTTGTTAAATTCACCGAACAAACGCATACCCCGCTGCGAACGGTTTTCAAGAAAGTGGCCGAGTATCACAAATCGGGCGCGCCCGTTTCCTTTCAATTCCAGAAAATCAAAGCTTCCGTGCTTCCATCGAATATTATAGGCGACGGTTATTCGGATAGCGACAACGAGACCGCGCAACCTGTTCAGGAGAAGGCTATACAGTCTGTATTTGAACATGGAGGACTTTTGAATGCACACTTTGATAATTACGAAGAGCGGCCGCAGCAGATCAAACTAGCACTGGCCATCGCGGACGGGTTCAATCGTTCTCAGTTTGTTTTGGCGGAGGCCGGAACCGGAACCGGGAAATCGCTTGCCTATCTTGTTCCTGCTATTTACTGGTCTTCGCAAAACCGGCACATTGGAGAATCCGTTGTGATCAGCACGCACACGAAAAATCTCCAGGAACAATTATTCTACAAGGATATCCCGCAGCTTCAGAAGATCCTGCCGATCCCGTTCCGCGCCGTATTGCTCAAAGGTCGAGCCAATTATATTTGTATGAAGAAATGGCGGTCGGTTTGTATGGATCCGGCTGGACATCTATCATCTTCGGAACGGGAAAAGGCTTTGCCGATCATTTTTTGGGCCGAACAAACCCAAACGGGTGATATCAGTGAATGCAGCGGGTTTCCGGCGGAACAAAATCCTGGATTGTGGAGCAAACTGGCTTCTGAGAGCGCCTATTGCCAGGCTCAAAAATGTAATTCATCCGATGAATGTTTCGTCAAAAAGATACGTGATGCCGCACGAAAAGCGCACCTCACAGTGGTAAACCATTCCTTACTTTTTTCGGACATCGTATCTGAAAATGCGATCCTGGGAGAGTATACCAACTTAATTCTTGACGAAGCTCACCATTTAGAAAAAACGGCGCAGAATTATCTCGGCGTCGAGTTATCCTTATGGGCGATGAAAAATTTTGTTTCCAGTTTATATGAGCGCGATCAGGTCGAAACCGGAGCGCTTCTTCAAATAAAACAAAAATTGCCACGAAGCCGTCTGAATAAATCGGAGTTGTCGGGATTGAATGCGCTCCTTGCCGATGCTACGATGGCATGCACGGAATTCTGGATAAAGGCACAGGAACTTTTCTCACAGTTGACGGTCAAAGGATCGAGCGGCCGCGGTATCGATTTTGATGCCGAGACGGCTTCGAAAAACAGGTCGCGCGAGAACAAGTCGCGTTATAACGCCGGAACATCGATATTAAAACAAGCGGATGAAGCCGCCGATGTTTTTTTTGAAACTGCGAAAATTCTCGATGAGGCGCTGTTGCAGCTTGTCCATACGATGAAGGACTGGAGTGAGAATGTTTTCGAGGACATCGATACGCTAAGAGATCTCTTAACTTTGAAAAGGGATGAATTGCGGAAAACACTTGAAACCTATCAGTTCCTTAAGGATGCGAATGATCCGGATTACGTTTATTGGTATGAAGTACCGAAAAAAGAGCGTTCTAATGATATCCGTTTCTATGGCGTTCCTCTGAATGTCGCAGAGATTTTAAAAACAAAATTATTTGAAAAGCTCAACACCTGCGTTTTTTCTTCTGCTACCTTATCGGTTGCCGGCAATTTTAACTACTTCAAAAACCGTACGGGATTGACAGAGATTGAAAATGTCAAACAGTTCTCGGTCGGTAGCCCTTTTGATTTTACGGAGCAGTGCCTGTTGCTCGTACCGTCATTTCTGCCGGATCCTGCTTCAGCTGATTTTGCAGAAACGGGATCTTCCCTGATAGAGAATGTCATCTTGGAGTGTGAAAAAGGTACGCTGGCGTTATTCACATCCTATGCGATGATGAACAAATGTTACAGGGATATGAAGCGGCGTTTAAAAAACAGATCCATTACTTTGTTAATGCAGGGGCATGACGGATCACGAAGCCACGTAACCCAAAGGTTCTTTGATGACCGCAGTTCGGTACTGTTTGGTACGGACAGCTTTTGGGAAGGGGTCGACGTGCCAGGAGAATCTTTAGAAATACTGATCATTGCTAAACTGCCGTTTGAAGTTCCGAGCGATCCGCTGGTCGCGGCCAAAATGGAAAGAGTGACCGCGCTGGGCGGGAATTCCTTTTTCGATTATTCCGTGCCCGAAGCCGTTATTAAATTTAAACAGGGATTCGGACGCCTTATTCGCAGCCGGTCGGATCGCGGGATCGTTCTTGTTTTAGACAATCGGGTCATAAAAAAACAATACGGGAAATTATTCCTGAATTCGCTTCCGGTGGCCTCACAAGTAGTACCCTCTGAAAGTATTCTTATCAAGAAAATAAGTGACTTTTTCACTTCCGATGATTAATTTAACGCTAATCGAATTCCTTATACATAACAGTCTTCTTTTTACCAATTGACAAGGCACAGAGATAGGTGCTGGCGATGAAACCAAATAGTGACCATGAAAGAGCTTGGCGCAAGAATCGGGTCGTTGCATCCGTCCTTGTGAGTTTCGGCTTTTTCTTGTGCAGCATGATTTGTATAGCAGTTCTCGCTATTGTTCTTGGAATCGTAGACCGCAATGACATCCGATTGTTAGAAAAATGGATGTTCATTCAATTGGGAGCCGGACTTTTGTTCGCTACCCTCTCAGGATATGTCTGCCGTCGGATAGCAGGCAATTTTCGGGTGCCTTTATATTACGCATCCGGTCTCTTTACCTTGGGGCTTTTGGAAACGATAGAATTAATGCGATACATCGACACGGGTCTGACGGATGTCGCACGATGGCCTGTGTTAAGTGCACCGGTTGTAACGGCCTTCGGCGTGTTGCTCGGGGCATGGCGCCCTGGCAGTTCTATATCGAAAATAACTGGAGGCATCTCGACTATTTTCCGCCTTGCGTCGCCAATAATGGTTCTTGTAACGGCTTCGCTGCTCGCTATCTTCATATTGCCCCGTTTAGAAGGTGATGCCGGAATTTTTTCTGCGGCTCTTACGCTTGATTTTACGCTTGTCGTACCGGCGCTGGTGTATGTTTTTGCCGTCCGCACCGGAAGACTCCCGCTTATTGCACTTGTTCCGGTTTTCGTTGCCGGATATGCAATGGCAAACCTCACAATTCCCCATCAGCATCAGGACGTTCTCGCTATGATTCGGTTCGTCATTATTCCTGCGGAAGCAGCCCTTGTTATTTATCTGACAGTAGCGGCGCGGCGGTCGTTAAAGAGTATGCCCGCAACTGGCGATTTTGTCACGCAATTTCGCACTGTTGCACAAGATGTCTTAAAAAACCGGATACCCGCGGACATTTTCACAACTGAGCTATCCCTTTTCTACCATGCCTTTCGAAAATCAGGAAAAGAAGTTGACGGGGGATTTACAGTTCATCGCCGGGTAGGTTATGTTGCGATTGTTGTTGCCTTAATAGTTGCCATCGCGGTCGAAACGCTGGCGGTTCATTTTTTTGTTGCTCGATGGAGCGTTGTGCTGGCCTGGGTGATGACGGGACTTTCTATTTATTCCATCGTATGGTTAGTAGGAGACTGCCGGGCGCTCATGAGCCGATTAACCCGTTTTTCAGTGGACCGGCTGCTTTTTAGATTCGGCCTGCGATGGGAAGCCGATATCCGGTTGTCAAATATTAACGCGGTCGAGGTAATCACCTCGGGCAGGGATCTGCCTTTCATCATCACGCTTTCAGGCAATCCCAACATCTGGGTGTCATTTTACGATTCTGTTGAATTCGTTGGTCTGTACGGGATCCGGAAAAAAGCGACATCGCTCGCATTACGTCTTGATGACCCAATCGCTTTTCGTAATGAACTGCAGATGAGGATTGACCCAAGTCACGGAATCTAAAATCCGGACTCCAGACTTCGGGGCACTCGCGCCAATTCGTTCTGAAGATACTTGCCGGCTTAGGAGTTTCTGATTTTTTTTGGCCGGTTGCTCCAGCATTTTAAGTTATTGTAGAATCACCATTAGAGGATTGTCATGGAAACACGAAAACTCTCCGTTATCATGTTCACCGACATGGTTGGTTACAGCAAGAAAGTTCAGGAAAATGAGGACCATGCGCTGGCCCTGCTTAATGAGCATAATCTGATATTGGAAAACCAGATCCGCATGTATAAGGGTCATGTCATTAAAACGATCGGGGATGCCTTTCTTGCGGACTTTGACAGTGTTTTTAACGCCGTAAATTGCGCGGTGGACATTCAGCAGAAACTGCAGGGAAGAAACGCGCTGAAGGGAATCCGAGATCATATTTCCGTTCGCATCGGAATCCATGTAGGCGATGTTATTTACCGCGATCAGGATGTATTCGGCGACGGGGTGAATATTGCCAGCAGGATTGAATCTGTTGCCGGACCCGGGCAAATTTTTATATCACACGATATTTATTCGATTGCGCTCGGCAAATTATCCTACCATTTCAAAGATCTCGGTGTCAAAGAACTTAAGAACATAAGCCGCCCGATCCATTTATATGAGGTTTTATGGGATCCTGCAAGGTTTCAAGAATCCATTCGTGAACCCCGGATCTTTCTGCAACGGTTTAACAGCGTGAAAAAAAGGTTGTGGGCATTCAGTCTTATAATCATTTCAGCTGTCATTTGGCTTATGCTGAAACCGATGGAGAAGAAGAAACCGGAGCCGACCAAACGCCCTACGCTGGCCATCATTGCATTTTCAGATGAGACCGGGGATGAGAAATTAGAAAAAGTTGGGATCGGAAAGATCATCAACGATGCGATGGTGCAGAAATTCTATGAATATCCGGCGGTGCAATTGGTGAGCCCGCTGCGTATTGCCAGGATCATGAAAGAATCCAATATCGACGATCGGAGCGTTACGGAAAGAAAAGAACTGGCTGAAAAAATTGCCAAAGAAGCGAACAGCCGCCTGATGATCACGGGCAGTTTGAAAAAAATCGGCACGACTTTTATTCTTGCCGCCGATCTCAACGACCTGGATGAAGAAAAGCTTATTGGTTCGTTCGTGGTGAAAGAATCCATGGAAGAAAGTATACTTGGGCCTCTTATCGATTCGTTATGCGTGAAATTTCAGGCGAAAATAAACGATAAGTTTGCTTCGCGGGATACGTCCGGTTTTAAATTTCTATCCATTACTGAACTCACCACGTCTTCCATTGAAGCCTATGCATACTTGGTGCGCGGCTGGGAAATGAGTATGAACGGTTTATTTCATCCCGGGATTGAAGAAATGATCAAAGCGACCGAGATCGATACGAATTTTGCCTTGGCATATTCCCTGGTTTCCTGCAACGCGTCATTCAATAAAGAAGATTCGCTTTCCGCGGTTTTTGGTGAAAAGGCATTTCGATTCAAAGAAAAATTTAAAGGAAGGACCAGCAAGGAAGCTTTGATATTTCAGGGGAATTTAGGCTGGTTTGAGAATAATGTTGAAGAATGCGAACGGAACTACCGGCTTATCACCGAATTATATCCGGATGACCGCGAGGGTTATTACTATTATGGCAGTTATCTGGCTTATCTGAAAAAAGACTACAAACGGGCGTTGGCTGTATATGAGAAAGCGCGCGAACTGACGCCGGATTATTTTCCCGTGATTCGAGACATAGCCTATATTACTAAAGAACTTCAGGGAGCTGACGCCGCGGTCGTTATCCTACAGGATTTTATAAAGAATCATCCTAAGGATCAGAGTCTGGACTATGCAAGAAAAATGATCGCCCAAATGCGCGGGGTATTGTGAATCATTCTTAAAAAACGGAAATAAAAAAAGGCAAGGAAAAAGGATTCCTTGCCTTTAATTTGCACGATAACCCTTATTTTGCAGCGCAACAGGCGTCCTTGGAAGCCGTAGTTTCAGCCGTTGTGGTTTTCTTTGCTTCCTCTTTGCTCATGCAACACGCATCGTTCTTGGCCGGAGCCGCGGTCGTTGTAGTTGTTTGGGTTGTGGCGACCGTTTCTTTTGTTTGAAGCGTGAACGCCAGGACGGTACCGGCAATGACGATCATGGCCGCTGAACTTATTAGGATGATTTTCTTTTTCATATAACTCCTTTTTAGGTTTTATTATAACTGAACCATTATCAAAAAAATTTACATTAGTATCAAGAAGTTTTTAAGCCTTAGGCCTGAAAACCTTTATGATATCCTCATTCGTTTCCAAAAACGGACCGCCGATAATGTCGATGCAATAGGGGATGGCCGGAAAAACAGCATCTAAACATTCTTTAATCGACTTGGGTTTCCCGGGAAGGTTGACGATCAGACATTTCCCTCGAATACCTGCTGTTTGTCGCGACAATATGGCCGTCGGAACGTATTTTAGAGATACTGCACGCATAAGTTCTCCGAATCCAGGCATCATCTTTTCGCAAACTGCTTCGGTCGCCTCCGGCGTGACGTCGCGCGGCGCGGGGCCTGTTCCTCCGGTTGTGACGATCAGGCAGCATCCGCCCATATCCGACATGCGTGTCAATTCGTCTTCGATCTTTTTTTGTTCGTCGGGGATCACGCGGTAATCATGATCCCACTGATTTTTCAGATAGGCCGATAATAGCTCGATGATAGCCTTGCCGGAAACATCCTCATACACGCCGGCGCTGGCACGGTCGGAAATCGTGAGTATACCGATCTTAATTTTCATTTTTGGAAATAGTATACAAAACCAGTTCGATGATTAAAGGAACGGGTTTTTGTGTTAAAATGACCTATTTTTTTCTTTTCAGAAATTTGGATAATATCGTATCCAAATTCGGTTTACCGATCTCCTGCAGATCGTAACGAATACGTACCGCCGGTTTTTTGATCTTGATCAGACGGCTCAGATCGATCGGTGTGCCGATGATCACGACGTCGCATGGGGTCTTATTGATCGTCATTTCAAGGTCTTTGACCTGTTTTGCGCCGTAACCCATAGCCGGAAGCAGTACGCCGATGTCCGGATATTTTTTAAAGGTATCGGTAATCGTTCCAACGGTATAGGGGCGCGGATCGATGATCGATTTCGCATTGTATTTCTGTGCGGCTACAGTACCGGCGCCGAACTTCATTTCACCATGGGTCAGTGTTGGCCCGTCTTCCACCACCAGCGCATTCTTGCCGGTGATCCATTCCGGTTGGTCAACCAGGATCGGCGAAGCGGCATCCACAATTGTGGCTGTAGGATTGACCTGACGGATATGACCTCTAAGCTGATTGATGGATTTATTATCGGCGGTATCTTCTTTGTTAATGATCACCACGTTGGCCAAACGAAGGTTTGCTTCGCTCGGGTAATATGATAATTCGTGGCCCGTCCGGAGCGGATCAGCGACGACAATATGAAGATCCGGTCTGTAGAACGGCATGTCATTATTTCCTCCGTCCCACAGGATGATATCCGCTTCTTTTTCCGCCTGCTCAATGATTGCTTTGTAATCCACGCCGGCGTAAATGATCGTACCGCTGACAATATGCGGTTCGTATTCTTCGATCTCTTCGATGGTGCATTTGTGTTTTTTCAGATCGGCGATCGAGCCGAACCGCTGGACCTTTTGTTTTTCAAGATCGCCGTACGGCATCGGATGGCGGATCGCGGCTACTTTGAGCCCCATACCTTGCAGAATGCCGGATACGCGCCTCGTGGTTTGGCTTTTGCCGGAACCGGTTCTGACCGCACAGATAGAAATGACCGGTTTTTTGCTTTTAATCATGGTGGAACCGGCGCCGAGTAGTTTGAAGTGGGCGCCTGCCGCGTTGGCAATCGAACTGCGAGACATGACGTAATTATACGAAACGTCGCTATAAGAGAAAACGACCTCGTCTATATTATGTTTTTTGATTAGGTTTTCCAGATCTTTTTCAGGGAAAATCGGAATCCCTTTCGGATATAATTTCCCGGCAAGCGAAGCGGGATATTTGCGTCCGTCGATATTGGGAATTTGATTGGCTGTGAAAGCGATAACCTCGTAGGCTTTGTTATCACGGTACACCACGTTAAAATTATGGAAATCACGTCCGGCTGCGCCCATGATAATCGTTCTGATCCTCTGCATAAAATACCTCCATACAGGATTTAGGGTTGTTCTATTGCCCTTAGTATAATAAAAAAAGGCTCAGAAAAGAATGACCAAAGTCATGTTTTAATAGATTGTTTATTATGATTTAATCGCTTTTTTGATTCCTTCTACCGTAGCCTTTGCATTACCAATGAAGATATTACCCCCGATCACAAAAACAGGCCTTTTCAGGAATGTGTATTCTTTGAGAATGAGGTCGCGCTTGTCTTTTTCCGTGAGTTCTTTGTTCTGAAGGTTCCACGCTCTGAATTTCATCGATCGTTTGGTAAATAATGCATCATAGGAACCCGCCAGTTTTTTCATTTCATCAAGTTGTGCCGGAGTGATCTTCTCTTCTTTGATATTCTGAAGAACGAAATCTTTGCCCGGTTTGGTTTCTGCAATGATCTTCTTACAGGTTTGGCAGGTTGCGAGATGGTAGATCTTTTTCATAGAATTTATTTCATCCGTTGATAGAAGTACTCTTCTTTTTTGTATTGTTTGCCGTTCATTCCGTCTACGTAGGCATAGAGAGACCCGTCCGGCTGGAGTTTATAGGCTATATTTTGAGGAAAATCGTGCTGAGGGTTCGAAAAGCTCACAGATTGTTCGTCCGCTGCAATAAGCTTGAACAGAACCGGATCGTTTTTTCCGATCACTACGCGGTATACAAGAATACTATCTTTGACCTCAATGGTCACGCGCTCGGAAAATACGGTATCTCCTTTGACGATCACAACGGCACGGCCTTCAAATAATTCTTTTCCGGCTTCCTTCCAATGTTCGTAATAGACGGAGTTGCTGTCTTTACCTTCCCACGATCCAAGTATCCATGCTATTTTGGAGAATTCCGGGCGTGATGATCTGACTTCATTCTTTGTACATGAAGAGACTGTGAAAAACAGGATGATGAGTGACACCATGACGATTTTTTTCATAACGACCTCAGGGTTCATTAGTTGGATCCCATGCAACACGCAAGTTGCAGTGGAAGTTATTTAACGCGATCATATCTTCAGCAGAGATTTCAAAGTCGAACACATTGGCATTTTCATTGATACGATCCGGTCTTGTTGATTTCGGCAGAACGATCAGTTCATGCTGCAAAGCCCACCGGATCAGGATTTGTGCGTTACTTTTGTTGTAGTGTTTGGCTACGTCGGTAAGTTTCGGGTCATTTAGTCTTTTCCCTTTTGTCAAAGGGCTGTAAGCTTCGATTCGGGCATGATGTGTATGGCAAAAGTCCAATAGTTCTTTTTGGTACAGATAGGGATGGAATTCCACCTGATTGACCGCAGGAACAATTTTACTCGCTTGCAGTAATTCTTCCAAATGCCGGACGGTGTAATTACTCACCCCGATGGCACGGCACTTTCCCTCTTCGTATAGTGTTTCCATCGCGCGCCAACTCTCGTGTCGGAGCGCTCGTACGGGATAATGGATCAGATAAAGATCGACATAGGACATCCCGAGTTGTTTCAGACTCTTATTGCAGGCTTTGATCGTTTTATCATAACCGTGGTCATTGTTCCATAATTTCGTAGTAACAAAAACGTGTTCGCGCGGTATACCGGACCGTTTGATCGCGGCAGGCAGGTCCTTTTCATTTCCATAGAATTTTGCGGTATCGATATGGCGGTAGCCGGCTTTTAGCGCATGCACAACCGCGTTCTGGGTCTCAATTCCGGCATCGGCTTGATAGACACCCAGTCCGAGAGCGGGTATGAGTACCCCGTTATTCAGCTTTATTTTCGAATCGATGGAAAGAGGCATATACGTATGTTAATTACCGCGAATAGCTATGGATACGATCACTATGTTAAGCCAATAAACAAAAAAAAAGCCAGAAAATCAATCTCATTTGAGTTGTGACCGTAAAGTTACGTTAAATTAATCGTTGCTGTAAAATGATAAAAGACGTATATTTAACGATAGACGAACGACTCTATTCAAAGGAATTTAAAAATATGAAGAAAACCATTTTGACCATTCTGATTGCTTTTTTGATGACGACTTCGGGTGTTTTTTCGCAGGGACTTTTTTCAGGGAAGTATTCCATGATCATTCTGGATAATAAAGACTCTTCGAAATTCGTTCAATTGAAGAAGATCGTTGAAGATCACGATGGGCACGCCATACACTGTTATCCGCCGACGATCATTCAAGGCTATCTTACCCGCGAAGGGGAGAAAAGCCTGCGCGCGCAGGCAAAGGTCACGGCCGTTACGGACACGTTTTTTGAAGCGTCAGGTAATTTTTCACTTCGTGACAAGATGGTGATCAATGTCTGGAATCAGAAATTTCTTTCGCTCATGGCAACCCGCGGCGAGGAAGATAAATCCGGTGACAATGACCGAAGTGAAGAGAAACCGGGAAAATACGAGACGAGTGAATATATGATGGGCAGTGTTGCGGTAGCGGTTGTGTTTGTCGAGAGCGACGGTTCATTCGAAAAAAAATCGGAAAAGTGGGACGACTATTCCAAGGAAGACATGTTCTTTCAGATCCGCAAAGGACTTGATTGGTGGACAGAGCAGGGTGGATACCGCGCAAGCTTATCCTGGACCTACGAATTTCTTGATGTAAATACGAAGTACGAACCGATCACGCATTCTTATAGCGATGCGGATGTATGGATCAATGACGTTGCGGATAAGCTTGGATACGGCGAAGGAGATGCTTACCGGATATGCAATGAATTTGCCAACGATCTTCGCAATAAATATAAGACCAATTGGGCATTCGTCATTTTCGCCGTTCCCGCTGACAATGATGATGACGGCAACTGGAAAGAGACCGGATCGGTCGCTTGGGCCAATTTGGGAGGACCGTTGCTTGTTATGAACAACCGATGCGACGGCTGGGGTCCTGATCATGCGTGGGAAGTCATGGCGCACGAGACGGGCCATATTTTTAATGCGTTGGATGAGTACCCTGGCGCATCGAATGCGAACGAACGGAACGGTTTGCTGGGCGTGATCAACGGGAATGCAGCCGACGGGGGATTGGTCAATGAGGATTGTATTATGAAAGCGCATGGCGCACGTGCTTGTGATTTTACCAAAGGCCAGATCGGATGGATCGATGATAACGATGACGGTATTTATATCGTGGACTATTTGAATTTATCAAAGAACTTTAATCAGAAAATGGTAACCCGGGAGGCTCAAAACCTGAAAGGGAAGAGTAAATTCAAGATCGATTATATGGATCCGCGTATTGAGAAAAATAAAAAGTTTTATACGGAAGATTTCTCCGCGAATGCCAGGGGATGGAAGGAAGATAAATTCTCGTATGTCAAAAACGGTCAGTATTCACTTAACGGTTCGTCGGCTATGCCGGTCTGGTTATCCGATACCTATGCGGATGTGATCGTGGAGGTTAAAACCAAATGGGAAAGCGGTTCAAATACTGAAAGCTACGGTGTGGATGTGTATTCGATGAACTCAGGTGATTTTTTCAGTATTTATATCAATCATGACGGTGAATACACGGCCAACCACGGTAAAGCCGGCGAGGCTTATTATTTGAATTGGGTTAAGTCACCCGTCGTCAAGGGCGAGAGTGCCAATACGCTGAAAGTGAAATGTTTGAAGAACAAAGTCTCTTTTTATATTAATGATCAACTGATTAAAACCTTTGAAGATCCGATCGCTGGCGAGCGGTCGATCGGATTAAATGTCGGTTATGATGTGCGGGTTTCGTTCGACGATCTTACGATCACGAAACCGTAACGGAACAGGAAACCACAAGAATCAACGGGAGAAGAACAAGTTATGGCAGATATCCAGCGCGATGTAATGGAAATGGACGTGCTTTTTGTTGGCGCCGGCCCCGCAGGGCTTGCCGGAGCTTATCACCTTGCACGTTTGATCAAAACGCATAATGACGCCGTCGATAAGGGTTCGAAGCAGGGGCAAAAAATTCAATTAGACAACGGCATCGGTATTCTGGAAAAAGGGAAGAATGTCGGCGATCATATGTTGAGCGGCGCGGTGATGGATCCCTCAGGAATAAAAGAGCTTATGCCTGATTTCCTTGCGAAAGGATTTCCGGTTGAAAGCGAAGTGACGGGTGAATCGGTGTATCTATTGACCCAAAAAGGAAAATTGAAATTTCCGATACTGCCGCCAACCCTGCAGAACCATGGCAACTATATTTGTTCTTTAAATAAAGTTGCCGAGTGGCTGGCGGAACAGATCAACAGTGAATTCGGTGACATGGTCAATATTTTCCCGGAATTCCCCGGCAAAGAAGTTCTGTATGAAGGCAATAAAGTCATCGGCATTCGGACGGGTGACAAAGGCGTTGATCACCACGGCAAGCCCAAATCCAATTTTGAAGCCGGGGTGGATATTCACGCAAAAATTACGATCTTAGGCGAAGGGCCGAGAGGAAGCCTGACCAAACAATTGGTTCCTAAATTGGGTCTGGATGCCGACCGGAATCCGCAGGTGTACGGCACCGGCGTAAAAGAAATTTGGGAGATTCCGCAAGGACGGCTAAAAAAAGGCATGGTCATTCACACAGCAGGCTGGCCGCTTTCATCCGATCATTATGGCGGCAGTTGGATGTACATGATGACCGACACGACCTGTTCGGTTGGTTTCGTTTCTGCGCTCGACTTTGCAGATCCGGCATTCGATCCGCACGCCGCATTCACAAAATTCAAAACGCATCCCTACATTGCGGGCCTTCTTGAAGGGGGCAAGATGATCAGCTACGGCGCAAAAACGGTTTCCGAAGGCGGATATTGGTCGATGCCGAAATTATATTCCAACGGCGTCATGCTGATCGGCGAGTCCGGCGGTTTTATTAATATTTCAAGGTTGAAAGGAATTCATTTAGCCATTAAATCCGGGATGTTGGCCGCGGAAGCATCATTTGAGGCTCTGCAGAAGAATGATTATTCTGCCGATACGTTAAAACGTTTTGACGAACTTTTCCGCGCAAGCTGGGCATATAAAGAACTATGGGGATCTCGGAACTGGCGGCAGAATTTCACCGGCAGTTTCTATTCCGGTATGCTCAAGGCCGGCTTGCAAATATATCTGACTAACGGCGGTACCAAGAAACGGACCATGCTGGAGCCGGATTATAAACATATGAAGAAAAAGACTGCAGCAGGGATTCCGTTTGAAAAAGTCAAAGCAGATGAGAAGCTTACGTTTGAGAAATTAACGGACGTTTTTTATTCCGGAACCAAACACGAAGAAAGCCAGCCCTGTCATTTGGTAATCGGGCCGGAGGATCTTGCAAATATCTGCAACACACGATGCAAGGAGGAATTCGGCAATCCTTGCCAAAATTTCTGTCCGGCGCAGGTCTATAATATGATCGTTCCTGAAGAAGGCAAGCCCACGCAACTGCGTATCGATTTCTCAAATTGTGTTCATTGTAAAACGTGCGACATTGCCGATCCCTATCAGGTTATTACCTGGGTCACCCCGGAAGGCGGAGGCGGGCCGATTTATAAGAATATGTGATTTGCGTATTTTAGTGGTATTGACTTCTATGAAATATTTAACCAGTATTTTTATCCTTTTCTTGTTTGTGACAACAAATGTTTTCACACAGGATATCCAGTTACCGATGGATAATGAAGGCAAAGTCTTATTGGTGGACGATGAATTGAATAACAGGCTCAAGTTGTTTCCTGACTATCAGGGTTTTAGAGAAGCCAAGTTATTTCAGATTTCGGATAATGAATTTGTACTGGAGATATACTACAAAAACGATACAAATATTTTGCGGAAACGAATTACTTATACAACGGAACAGGTCAGGGAGCTAAGGAGCAGGATCTCTGCTGAAATGTCGGGCCAGTTATCTGTTCAGGAACTCGAGCAAGGTGGCCGTGTAAAATTGCTTGTTGTGTCTACGGTCGCGGGCCTTGGTTATTACGGCTGGGCCATTCCGGCCGCACTTGATATGCAAAGCGGAAAAGCCATTGCCAGTACGTATATGTTCACAAGCGCCATTTCTTTTTTTGTT
>CAZHUW010000021.1:22459-26757 GCA_964535295.1 uncultured Bacteroidota bacterium | reverse complement strand
GCAGCCGTCAAAACCTGCAAAACAAAATGATAAGCCTTCGTGTCCTGCCACATTGCGATGCGACTCATCGAATTGTTTTTATACGCCTTCACAAACATCATCTATCGCGGGCATTTCTTTGGATCGCGAAAGGCCTGACGATGGCTTGCTTTTTTTACTCCCGCCATATGATACCCGGGTATGGCAACCGCCCGATTGCGTTTGATATTTCAAAAAAAAAAACTCAATCACATAACTTTTTTGGAGATAACCATGAGAAAGATCATGTTTGCCTTAATGTTGATCGCACTGACGATCTCATCCATCGCATTTGCGGGTTCGGAAGAAACGCAGAAAGAAGAAGCTAACTGCCCGACCACCGCAAACTGCGCAAGCTGTCCGTGTAAATAAACAGCCGGGCGTAGTGAATTACAGGCCGTTCGCCTCTTGGCGGACGGCCTTTTTTATTATTAGGTTTTTTCACAGTCGATCACGGCAAAAGGAACCGAAAGACTGAGCTCGCCTTTTTTCTCAGCCAAGTCATTCAAAGAGTGTTCGATCAGCCCAAATATGCGTTCCTGTCTCTCCGGTGGAATAATATTCTTCCAACTGTCCAGAAATGCCATCCGAATAAAATGATATTCCAACATCGCGGTTCCGCTGATAAACCGATACTCAAATCGATCCTCATGGATCTGAACGATCTTGAAATTGTTAGCTTCAACCAGAGCAGTGACTTCCTCCAAAGGTCTTCGCTTGGCATAGATATGTCCCTTCATTTTCTCAACTTCGGCAGCCATATGATTTTCAAACAGCACCGATTCCATCACATGATAGAACTCGATCATCGTTGTATCGAGGTTCATGCTGGATATAAATTGCGCACCTTGCCGGGCTATGCGGCTGCATTCGGAAAGCACCTGGCTGAGGTCGTGTACGTTGTTAATCCCGTTATTACTGACGATCAGATCAACCGATCGATCCGGCAACGGAATAGATTCGGCCGTACCATCAATTAGTTCAACGTTACCGATCTTATACAGGTGTACTTTTTTGCGGGTTCGATCCTGTCCGGCCTTCCATGGATCAATCCCGTATACCTTTGCCGCGGCGCCAAGGCGCATGGCGATCTCAAGAAGCGGAAACCCGGTACCATATCCAATATCCAGAACCGTCATGCCCGGTCGATATTTGATAACTTCAAGAATTTTCAAACCGAACGGAGCCGACCAAAGAGGCACCTCGTCAAATACCGCAACTAAGTCAGGATCATTCAGATCAAATTGGGAATTAAGATAGTTCATATAGCCCCATCTGGTTAACGGTCAACCCTAACGTTTAAAAACTGCGCCCGCATCAACCGTGAACGACTCCCATTCATTATTGAGTTGTCTCATCCTTACCTCTGCTTCTTTGACCGCCGAAACGGTTTGTGAGGTGGGCGCCATGTCCGATTCGTGCAGAATATTAAAAAGTGTGGCGAAACTGTCGCGCAATATTTTCACACTCCATTTATTGTCTGGGGAATTGCCCTCTATACGAGAAATGTCTTGCTCAAGTTGGTTCAACGCTTTTTTGTTTTGACCGGCATTCAATGCGTTTCTGATCTTCGTTCGTATCGCTTCGATTTCATTTTGAATGCTTATCAATCTTTTTCTATTCTCATAACAGATCATAGAAAGATCATGTTGCAACTGAAGTTGTTCAAGGGTTGTATTCACACGTGGATCCGTTTTAACAGTAAACGGCTGCTCGTATGTTTTTCCATTGACGGTAAGTTTTGCCATATACGTTCCCGGCATAACCCAGGGCGAAGTGGCATCCGGCGGTGTATTGCCGTATATGGCGGTCATTGGAAAATGAACGGGCAGGTTCAATGGCGCATAATGCATATCCCATAAAAAGCGATGGGAACCGGCCTCTGCACTTAGAATTTGTTCCGGTCTGATCCAGTAAAGAGGAATATTCACATCGGGTATCTTGTACGGCACATCATCGCTGGCAAACCGGCGTATACTCCTTCCATTCTTATCGAAGATCTCAAGCGTCACAAAACCTTGCGCTTTGTCACTCAGATAATAATCAATGATCGCACCGTCGGGCGGGTTTTGCCCGCCGGGTTCCTCCTGCGGCAGCGGCGTATCCGTATTCATATTCCATCGTATACGATACGTGTCCTGCGGTTTGAATAATATCGCTTGTTCTTTTGTAATGGATCCGGAAGCCAGTTGGCGAAGTGTGGTAATGTTATCCAATATCCAGAATGACCGGCCGTGAGTACCAACTACCACGTCGTCATCTTTGATCACGAGATCACGGATGGATGTGGCCGGCATGTTCAACCTCAACGATTGCCAATTCTCCCCGTCGTCAAACGACACGTACACCGCATTCTCCGAACCTGCAAAAAGCAGCCCTTTTTGAACGGGATCTTCGCGAACGGCATTGATCGGTTCGTTCGGCAATCCTCTCACAATTTCCTTCCAGGTCTTGCCGCCGTCATGGGTTCGGTAAATATGCGGACGCAGATCGTCCAGCCGTATGCAGTTGACCGCGGCATAAGCGGTATTTGCGTCAAACCGCCCCGCATCGATGATCGAGATCTTACTCCACGACGTTACACCGGGCGGCGTCACGTTTCTCCATGTTTTTCCTTCGTCTGAAGTGATGTGAATGAGTCCGTCGTCTGTGCCTGCCCAGATCGTGTGACGGTCAATATAGGATGGAGCCACCGTATAAATGACGCCTCGGCGCTGTATCTTTTTCATTTCTTCTCTTGCATACACACCCACATTCTTCGGCATCTCCCAAGACGCTCTGCTCAGATCGGGACTTATGATCTCCCAGGAATGGCCGCCGTCGCGTGTTTTGAAAAGAACATTCCCTGCGTAGAATAATGTTTTTGGATCCGTGGGCGAGAAGAGGACCGGCGCAGTTCGCAGAAATCGATAGGCACCGCTCTTAACGGCTTCAGGTTCGATGTTCTGATACTGTCCGTTTCGTTTGTCAAATTTGGTCAGTTTTCCTCCGTAAACAATATGGTGATCGAGCGGATCGGCCGCAACATAACCCCACTCTTCCGCTGCGACCGGATGCCATTCACGGAATGTGATCATGCCGTCATTACCACGGCTTGTGATACAAACAGATCCGCTTTCCTGTTGTCCTCCGTACACATTGTATGGAAATGCATTGTCCGTGCTGACATGATAGAATTGCGCGGTGGGTTGGTTGTACCAGGATGAAAAAGTCTCGCCTCCATTGACCGTAATGATCGCGCCCTGATCGGCGGCAAGGAGAATGATATCCGGATCATTCGGATTGATCCAAATCCGGTGATAATCGTCTCCGCCGGGCGCCCCGCGAAACCCGCTCCAGCTTTTCCCCCCATCGGTGGATTTCCATGTGGAGATATTTCCGCTGTAAACGATATCCGGATTTTTCGGATCCGCTTTGACTTCGGCGAAATCACTGCCGCGCCCCCAAAGCCTTTCATCGGCGCTCATTCGCACCCATGAAGCGCCGGCATCATCGGATCGATAGATGCCGCCAAGTTCCGGGGCATCGACCGTCGCATACATCCGGTTCGGGTCACTCGGAGCGATACAAAAACCGATGCGCCCTAATCCTTCTTCATAAGTCGGCAGGCCTTTCGTTAGTTTTTTCCAAGTGGCTCCTCCATCCGTCGATTTATACAAACCGCTTTCCGGCCCTTGCCACCATCCGTTCTCCCACGGCCCGAGCCGCGAGGCCCAAAGATCGGCATAGACAATTTTTGAGTCTTTGGGATCGATGGTCACCTGAGCCGCTCCGGTGTTTTCGTCTTTATACAGGACACGTTCCCAATTTTTTCCGCCATTGATCGTCCTGTAAATACCACGTTCGGTGTTGGGTCCGTACGGATGGCCTAACACAGCGGCAAAAACACGGTTGGGGTCATTGGGATCGATCGCCAAACCGGCGATCTGCTGTGCGTCGCTCAAGCCGGTATGAATCCATGTTTTCCCTGCATCGGATGACCTGTAAACACCGTTACCGAGCGCAAGATCGGGCCTTTGCAAACCCTCACCGGTGGCAACGTAAACCACATTCGGATCGGACGGCGCAACGGCAACATCGCCTATGGAACCGGTTGGCTGATCGTCAAATATCGGTACCCAGGTTCTTCCGTAATCATTGGTCTTCCAAACGCCGCCGTTATTCACACCGATGTAAAAAACATTCGGCTGCTGCGGAACACCGACGGCGCCAACGGTCCGACCTCCCCTGTGAGGTCCGATCATACGCCATTTCATACTTTCAAAATATTTCGGATCAAC
>CAZHUW010000021.1:0-22359 GCA_964535295.1 uncultured Bacteroidota bacterium | reverse complement strand
TTAAAAACAGGATTTGGATGAAACAAACTCCGGAAAAATAGGTAAAACACATATCGGATAAATTCATGCGATAAGGAGAAATATGACTAGTATGAAAAAGAAATTGAGAAGGAATTATTGGGCAGGTGTTTTCGTTATCTGTCTCCGTTACCTCATTGGTTCCGGTTTTGTCTTTGCTTCCATCGTCAAAATACAAGGTGAACGATTCACGATCCTCAGCCCGGAAACGCGGATCGGCCATTTTTTTGAAACACTCTATCAAACCGGGATGTATTGGCAATTCCTCGGTTGGGCGCAATTAATCGCCGCCTTATTGCTCATGACCCAGCGCTTTGCGGTTCTTGGCGCATTGATGTTCTTCCCCATCATTCTTAACATTTTTATAATCACGATCTCACTTGAATTTGCAGGCACTCCTTTTGTTACCGGACTTATGCTGTTAGCCACGGTTTTTCTTCTGCTCTGGGATTACGAAAAATTCATGCCGCTCTTTCAGCCTTCTGCGGATGAAAATAATGACCTTCTTTGGGTTGTGATGGGAGTCTACTTTTTGGGGCCGCGATAAGTATGAAATGGCTCACTTCCCTTGCGGCGGTGTTGACGGTATTGATCGCGATCCTGGTAATAATGTTTGGCATCGTTGCGCTTCAGTTTTTCAGGGCAAAACATCTGTTATCAAAAAAGAAGGAATTACAGAAAGATTAAACAGGCGCTTGTTGATTTTGAATGAATCTGGATATCTGTCTGCGGTGCCGCAGAACATGAACGATTGCGTGTTCAAGCATCTGTTCAACACTATATTCTCCACCCCAACGTGCCATAAAACGAATGGTCCCTAAACTACTATCCACGAGTTCTCTGTTTGCATCATATAGGCATGTACTCGTAAAATTGAACATATTGGATGTTTCGGCAATCGCTTGTTCGGCATTCTCGATAACCATTTTGTCTGCATCCGGAATATCGAATGGGATTTTCAGCGCTTCCAACACATAAGCCGCATACCTGTAACCGGAACGGATAACGTGGCGCGACACAGTTTGGATCGACCGGCAATCCTCGTCGTCGGTTTTGGCATCTACGATCTCGATAAATTCATTTGTGCTGACTTTCCTAAGGATGCCGATAAATTCGTCGACCGCTCTTTGATATTCATCCATTATAGCTCCCAGGCCGCCAATGCGGTATTCAGGAGTTTTCATAACAATCCTCACTATTTGTGGCTATGAAAGTGAAATCGCTTGAAGAAATGTAATAATAGATATGACTCTAAGCAACTGCCATTTCCTTACACATTTGCGATTCGAGACAGACAAAACAATTTCAACTTTGCTCTTTAATTTCATTTCGATTTTCATTAGAATAGCCGCTGGGAAATCAAGTGTTTTATTATCATTTTTTGGAGTTCTAATATGTCATCTTTCCGAACGATATCCCCCGCGGTTCGAACTGAAGAGATCACCTATGCCGTCCGCGATGTAGTGGTTCTGGCTGAAAAAGCCGCTAAACGCGGCCTTGAAATGTTGTATCTGAATATCGGCGATCCCAATGTATTCGATTTTTACACACCGCCGCATATTATCGAAGCGGTTCATAAAGCCATGATGGATAATAAGAACGGGTATTCTGCGTCATCGGGCATCAAAGAAGGACTCGCAGCAGTTGAAAAAGAAGCGGAGCGAAAGGGCATAAAAAATATACGCGATATCTTTATTACAACCGGCGTGAGTGAAGCCATTGACCTGTGCCTTACGGCTTTGGTCAATGAAGGCGAGAATGTTCTGACACCGAGTCCGGGTTATCCTCTTTATCAGGCAATTTTAAAGAAACTTAATGTGATCGAAAACTCTTATTACCTGGATGAAGCCAATGATTGGCAACCCAATGTTGACGAAATGGCTTCAAAGATCAATTCAAAAACCCGCGCAATCATATTGATCAACCCGAACAACCCTACCGGATCGGTTTATTCAAACGAGATCCTTCTGAAAGTGATCGATCTGGCTGCAAAACATAATTTGGTAATATTTGCGGACGAGATCTATGACAAGCTTATACTTGACGGCGGGCATCATGTCGCGTTGGCATCCTTAAACTCTGAGGTACCGATCATTACGCTCAATGGTCTATCCAAATCGTTTCTGGTGCCCGGTTTCCGTATCGGCTGGGGCATCATTTCCGGCGAGGAAGCTCGAATCCGCACGTATGTAGAAGCGATCAATAAACTCCTGCGCGCCCGTCTGTGCGCCAATCATCCGATGCAGTATGCGATCAAACCGGCGCTGGAAGGTGATCAAAGCCATCTATCCGATGTTAAGGCCCGTTTGACCAAACGCCGGGATATTACATTTCAAATGCTGAATTCAACGCCGGAAATTTCATTGGCAAAGCCTAACGGCGCATTTTATGCATTTCCTTCTCTGCACATAAAGAAATCGGATGATGAATTCGTCCGCGCGCTGATCGAAGAGACCGGCGTGGTAGTGGTAGCCGGAAGCGGATTCGGACAGGTCCCGGGCACCAAGCACTTCCGTGTCGTATTCCTTCCGGATGAGAACAAGTTGAAGAAGGCCTATGAAAAGATCCTGGACTTTGCGGCTAAACTCAACAAAAGCTGACAATTTCCACTTCGATCAGAAATTAACCTCATAGGCAAATTTAAAATACTTACCTGCGTTCTCAAACAGTCCGTGGTCTTCCAGGTTATTATCTTTCTGCAAATTCAAAACAAAGTATAAGTTGCTCCCGGCAAAGAATTCGTATTGGAGCAGTGAATTCCATGCTGTAAGTTTACGTTGTGTATCATCCAGTTTATCTCTTCGGTTATTGATCTGATAGAACGAGCGAAGATAAAGCTTGTCGATAATCCTGTAGTTCAGTTTGATTCGGTATATATCTTGTTCTACAAGATCGGTCAGACGCCCGCGATACGAAAAAGTCAGAGCCATTTTTCCATAGAAGGCTAAATTAAGATCGCCATACGGGTTATGTAAATATGATCCATAGAACGGTCCGAAATTGTAACCGAGTATCAACGTATGATTCCCATATATGAATTTCACATTGTGATCTTCAAGAAAATTTGTCCGTTTTACAATGGTCGTATCATCTTTGAAGTCATCAGGCCGATTGTATTCAAAATAATGGTTAAAGCTGAGCCAATCGTTGACTTTATAATTGATATAGGAGTTCACGTTTTCTTGATACGTAAACTGATCGGACAATCTTCGCGCCTTATAATACTGAATCCCTGCGTTGATTGTTGAAAAATACTTCACATTTCTTACAAAATTATAGCCACCCCCGACAATAACCTCATCGTAATCATTCCCGTAATTGTTGAACAAAGTGGCTACATCAAATTTTTTGTCGAATCGGTTATAGATAATATCTGCATAAGGGCCGCCGCCGCCGTCAAATTGATAATACAAATGGCCGCGATAAGCATTCCCCTGTTCGTTCCCTACGGTGTGGGTAACAAATTGAGGTTGGAATACCCATCTGGAAAAAAGATCGATCTTACTGTCAAAGCTAAAAGTTCTGTGAACATTGCTGTCCGCGGGGTCGTCATCAATTACTACCGTTGAGCCGAGCGTGAATTTCTGAAATATCAGATTTGGCCGGGCAACAAAGAATCGGTGCCGGTCCTTATTTGGCGCTCCCGGAAGCGACTCCTCCTCGAAATATACCACACCTGTTTTTAAGTTATTACTCCGGTAAGTATAATTCAATCCGTATTGAATATCCTGAATTGCGCGCGTATAAAAAATATTGATCGGCGTCCTGTAGATATCAAGATCCTTACTGAAGAACGGACGTTTTTCCTCAAGAAATATAGGTGTCCCGTAAAGTGAAAAATCAAATGGATCAGCTTCCAATGTAGATTCGTCGGTATTATAAGTGCCTTTCAATCGGTGTCTGTCCAGGCTGACGCTAACCTCCCCGCCGAACGAACTTTTAAAATTGGAGTCGATCTTACTTGCCACAACGTAAGGCGTAGCGTTGATGTTCAGGTTAGCGCGCTCTTCGAAAGGTTGAATATCCCAGGCGTATGTACCTTTTAAGTTCATTAATTCGCTGTTGGGGCTGATAGAATAAAAAAAGCTCGTCCCGTCCGGCTTGTACGCAAAAAGCTGGACATCGATCCCGATCTGGCTCTGGTTTTTATTTTGGATCTTATCAACAGGGATGCGAACTTCCGATTCGATATATCCGGCTTCGCCGTTGCTTGGTTCACGATAAACAACCGATTTATTCTGCCAGATCCAGTCCCATTCCTGGGATAATTGACGCTGATTGTATATGATAAGGTCACGCTGATTATTCAGGAAACTAAATGCAAAGAAATAACCGTTTTTTCGCTTGTTCTCAAGGTCAAGTAAAATAAAGAACTCATTTTCCTCATCGGTACTGCGGTCGCGTATAAGGGACTGACGGATCACACGCCCACGCGGCCAGAATTTTACCCCCACATATACGGCATCTTTTGATTGCTTCAGATAAACGATCGTTTTGTCGTAATACTTTTCAGTAGTTTTCGGAACGATCATCGTGAAATCTTCGAAAGTCTTGGCGCCGGCCCATTCATCGTCCTCGATTTTACCATCGATTTTAGGATAAACCTCCGATTGAGACAACACGTCACAGACAGGCATAAAAAACAAAAACAGGATCGAAGATAGATAACGTTTCATACGGGCCTCCAATTGAAAGAATGGAATGTCGGATTTCAATACTATTTTTTATCTTTCTCTCTGCCTCATAGGAAACGTTTAACACGGAAGGGTCATACAAGAAAACGGATCATGCATAAATGCTAAATAGGATACGAGATAAGTCAGTAACGATAAAAACGGTAAAAAGTTTCAATTACGCTGGTGCGTTTTTCGTGATTTAACCCAGATTTAGAATAACCTCAGGAATCAAAGCAATGGAGATCGTGAGGTGGGACCTGTTTTTGAGATTACCCAATATTTTTCTTGACAAGGCTTGTGTTCATTGTGTATGTTTAAGCGATTCCTGTCAACACATATTGCCTATGCCTCATTATAATCAGAGTACTTATAAGCCTCAAAACAAGACCGTCTATCATGAGGATTCCTTTATGGATGTTCATTGGCATGATGACATCAGGATTCCAAAATTGTATTGGAAGAGGTTTTCCGCTACCGGCGCTTATCGAAAGGCAATGGATAAGCTGATCGAATTGGCTTTGGAGAAACAATCTCGCGTCTGCTGGCTGGACCTGAGTGCGTTATCGGTGGTGGATAAAGAAGATCAGTCATGGATTAAGGAAAGTTGGCTGCCGCGGGCAGTAGAGTCCGGTGTCAAACATATCGCCGTTGCAATGCCTGCAACGCCTATTGCAAAGACCTCCCTGCTAAAAGGGCTGCGTTACGAAGATACGATCACTCTTGAAATTGGTTATTTCAATCATCCCGATGAATCTCTGAATTGGCTTATCCGTCTATCGGGTAGCAATAATTATTGACTGCTCCGTTTAGTCACTGCGAAAAATCAAAAAGAATTCCTGCCGATACTCGGAGATAATCTGTCACGCTCATAATTATCGAATCAGTTAAAGAGCCCGCATTAAATGCGATTTTTTCGTTTTGTGCAACAGAGCTATCTATAAAAAGATCGATATCAAGGATCGGTTTGCCGAATGGCGGAACCGATCCCGGCTTCAATCCGGTTAGCCGAAGCAGTTCTTCCGCTGACGCAAATCGAAGCTTACGAACCCCAAAGTAATTTTTTATTTTTGAGGAATCGATCTTACGGTCGGCGGCAATCACAAAAAGTTTATAATCTTCATTCATCTTCAAGACAATCGCTTTCCCGCCGATCTTCAGATCCTCTCCACGCGCCAAAGCCGATGCTTCGGACGTAGTGGTTGGCGGATGATGGATTTCTTTGAAATCAATTTCTGCATCCGACAACAGACCGCGTATGCGTTTCAAATGATCCATGGACAACCTTCAAAAGAAAGAGGCTGTCGGAACAATCAACAGCCTCTTATCACAAACCCTTATGGCCTTAATATTATTTACTAACATACGATAACATACCGAAATCTTTAAGATTTCGCATTGGGCCTTCCATATCCGGATGCCCGGGTGACCATCCTTCATGCACTTCGGTTGCCACACTGGCTAATTCACCGCGCAGGGCTACCTCAATGAAAACAGGGAGAATATCCTCGTCAAAATGTGTCTCTATTCCTGACTCAAGTATATGACACGCTTCAACGGCGCGAAGCGCTTTCCGGTATGGCCTGTCACTGGTTAGCGCGTCGTAGGTGTCGGTAATGGCTATGATACGCGACTCGAAAGGGATCGTGTCACCGATCAAACCGTAAGGATAACCCGATCCGTCCATTTTTTCGTGGTGATAGGCTATGATGTTAAGAAGAGGCCTGCTTGATTTAAGAGGCGCACAAATCTGTAGCCCAATAGCCGGATGTTTCTTGATCTCTTCGAATTCATCTTCGGTCAGCTTGTCACTTTTAAGAAGAACACTGTCCCTAATCCCGATCTTCCCAATGTCATGCAGAATGGAGCCGTTCATCAGGATCGACTGGTAAGCCGGATCCAATCCCAACGCACCTGCAAATTTCATCGCATAACGTCCTACTCTTTCTGAATGGCCGCGGGTATAAGGGTCACGAGCTTCCACCGCTCGTGCAAAAGCAAAAATGACCTCATCTACATTGACCAAGGTCGCTTGCAGTATTTTCATTTCAAGCGCCGAAGCAATGCGAACCTTGAGCTCCATCGGATCAAATGGTTTACCGATAAAATCGTTGGCTCCAACCTGGATACCCTTGATCTTGTCGTCCGGGCGCTGGAGCCCTGTAATGAGGATCACCGGAATATCTTTGGTGGCAGGGTCCGCCTTAACATAACGACACAGATCAAACCCGTTTATATGCCGTATCACGATATCCGATAAGATAAGATCCGGCGGGTTCTCTTTGATCTCTTCCATAGCCCTTTTTCCATTGGGTACAATCGTTACTGAATACCCATCTTTTTCAAGCAGGACTTTGACCTCCTGGGCAATCCTTATCTCATCATCCACCAGCAGGATGTTCTTGGTCGTAGTATCCCCCCAATGTGCGGCAGCTAGCTTCTTTTTTATTTGTTCACTTTGTTCAGGCACGATAACCTCTTAACTCTTGGTACAATAGGAGATGCGAACGAAATCTGTTTCTGCAATAATGCATCTTTTAATGCATGACTTTAAACTAATTTAATCAGAGGGGTGCGAACAAGCAATACCTTATTTTACGGATATTCATTCAGACATCCCTAAACTTTTCAGCACTTCTTCAATGCTTCTTGTGTGCTCAAAATACGAAAGAAGTTTTTTCAATATATCTTCGACAACCGAGTCGGGGCATGATGCTCCGCTTGTTAACATGATGCCGACCTTTTCTTTATCCGGTATAAAGTCATCCGAGACAAATTCGGCCTTCCTGTGAAAATCATAATGCCCAATGCGGCTTCTGGATAGGATCTTTTTTGAGGATGAAATAAGATAGGTCGGTAATTTTTCTTCACAAAGCTCCACGATATGAGAAGTATTGGAGCTATTGTACCCTCCTGCAACGATGGCAAAGTCCGCCTTTTCCGTAAGCAGACCGTACGTGGCATTCTGGTTATCGTTGGTCGCATAACACAGGGTATCGCCCGTATCCGAAAAGCGTTCGTGTACATTATGAGCGGTCAGTCCGAATTTTCTGATCATGATGCCTTTCAGAAAATCCGCAATGGCCTGGGTATCGCTGGCTAACATAGTGGTCTGGTTAACAACACCGATCCGCTGCAGGTCGGTATCAACGTTAAATCCATCTGAAAATTGACCTGCAAATATTCGGTAAAACTCATTTTTTGGTATGGATCCCTCTAGAACTGCACCTAGTTTTTTCGCTTCTGCCATGTCACGAACAACGAGAGCCGGCCCATTACGCCGACTGTGAGAAAAAGTTGCGCGTGTTTCTTCGTGAGTCGGTTTTCCATGAATGACCACCGTATAATTTTCTTTTCCGATCGCTGCTGCCTTATTCCAGACTTTCTCAACAAAAGGGCACGTCGTATCAAATGTGTAAGAATGAATACCAATCCCGGCTAAGATATCTTCAATTTCAACCGTTGTTCCGAACGCCGGAACAAGGACGACATCGTCCGGCGTGAGTGACACCCAGGGGATCAATTGTTTTCCGGACGTATCCATGATAAACCGGACGCCCCGGCTGAGCAAATCCTGATTCACTTCGGGGTTATGGATCATCTCACTCAACAAAAATATCCGTTTGCCTTCATTTTCAGCTATAGCGCGGTACGAAATCTCGATCGCATTCTCAACGCCGTAACAGAACCCGAAATGTCTGGCAATCAGGAATTCCACGGGGCCAAAATCCAACCGCGTTGGTGAAAAATCCTTTTTTCTCGTATCGAGATCACGCCGGTATTCTTTGATAGCTGAGATCAGCGAGCTTCTGTAAAACAGCGGTATATCAAATTTTTTCATGACTTATTAAACTAGACAACGGTTTTTACCATTCTAAATTCCGGCCAAATTCTGAAAAATGACCTGTTTCGTTTTTGACTCAAGCAATGTATGAAAACGCGTATCAAATCAAAATAAAAAAAGCCGCACGCATCACGCGTACGGCTCTAAAAAAAATAAGCCGCAAAACCTCAATAATTTAAACAAATTTTATTTTATAAAACCTCTATTCCGCCTTCCAATCGGGAAGTCTGCCCGGTGTCCAGGGCGCATCCAGTCTTTCCAACTGATCCTCAATGGCCCGCATATCCGTTTCAATCAATGTACGCAATTGCGCCAACGCTGGAGCAAATTGCTCCGCTGCGATCTTGTAGGCATCCAATTGTGTCTGTGTCGGATCGGATGTTGTTTCCCATGTTCCATCGATAATATATTGCAATCTATCTGTAACCGGAGGTGTCTGGTTCTCGTTTCGTTTTTCCAGCGTTTTGTCGCCGGTCATCGTTCGCTGAATAGAACCCAACTGCGACTTTATTGAACGTAGTTTTTCAAGCAACGATTTTTCTGCACCCACCGCCGTTAACGCCGCCTTTTCGATCACGGACAAACGTTTGTTTGCATCATCGAGGACAGCATTTACTGCTCTGACCGCTTGCTGCAATCGTGCAACTTTACGTTGAAACGCGACCAATGCGGCTCTGTCTTTGGCCGGTAATGTTGTGTTATTCAGCGACCTTGCCACAAATTCCACCGGGCCGAAAAGATTCGTGATCACGCCGTTCTCATTTTTCGACATGGTCACTTTGTATTTACCCGGTAGAACGGGCATCCCATTGAATTTATTGGTCTCTGTTTTCTCCGTGATCGGCGTCACGTTGGGATAACGGAGATCCCATGTGATACGGTTCATACCCGCTTTGGCCGGGGCCGTGAGGCGGCGTATCACGTTACCCGATTCATCAGACACAGTGAATAATAAATAAGGAGCTTGTTCTTCGTCTTCATCCCGCAGATCGGTAAAAGAAGGATACGGAAGAACCGTTTTTTTCTTCTCTGCTTCCTTTTCTGCGTCTTTTCGTTTTTGCTTTTTAGTTTTGATATCTTCCTTCAGATAGTAAGTGAAAGTGGCGCCAAAATCGGGATTCTTCGCCCGGTAGAATGTTTCCCCCTGATCGTATTTTTCTCGCGTATAATCGGGCATGTACATCAGCGCATCCTTTACCGGGAACACATAGGCTTCGCTCTTTACGATCTCTTCCGATAATTTTCTCAGTGGAGAATAATTGTCCAGAATATAAATACCGCGCCCGAAAGTGCCGACGGCCAGATCATGCTCACGTTTCTGGATCTCAAGATCCCTGACAGCGATCGTAGGGAATTCACCTTTTAATTGGATCCATTTTTTACCGCCGTCAATGGTGAAATACAATCCGAATTCCGTTCCGCAGAAAAGTAAATTCGGGTTCTCGAAATCTTCCGTTATGGTGTAGACCGCGCCGTTATCCGGCAAATTACCCCTGATGGATGTCCATGTTTTTCCTTTGTCCGTGCTTTTGATCAAATACGGTTTAAAATCCGCATTCTTATGATTATCAAGCGATGCATACACGACATTTTCATTATGCTGAGATGCAAATAGATCGCTCACGTACGTGGTGTCGGGCACGCCGGGAAATTTATCGATCTTGCGCCAGTTTTGTGCATCTTCGGTGACCTGGATCAAGCCGTCATCCGTTCCTACAAAGATCAGAGTTTCCTTTAAAGGAGATTCGGTCAGGGAAACAATATTGCCGAATAACGAAGTGGATGCATTCTTGGCAACCGCATCCGGGCCCCAGACCTTTCCCATGACCGGAAGTTTATTACGATCGATCTTACGCGTCAGGTCCGGACTTACGGCTTTCCAGGATTGTCCCCGGTCATCGGAACGGAATAGGCGGTTCGCCGCAAAATATAAACGTGTATTGGAGTGAGGGCTGATCAAAAGCGGCGTGTCCCAATTCCAACGGTGCTCTTCGCCTTTCTCAGGCTGAGGCTGGATGAATAGTACCTCGCCGCTTTTGCGGTCCAGCCGCACCAGGCCGCCGTATTGCCATTCACCGTACACGATATTCGGATCCTTTGGGTCTACTTGTGCTTTATAACCGTCGCCGCCTACAACCAGGAACCAATCCTCATTGGTGATCCCGCCGGAATTGGTCGTACGTGACGGACCGCCCCAAGTATTGTTATCCTGCGTTCCTCCATAGACATAATAAAAAGGTTCCGAATTATCAACCGCGACCCTATAGAACTGGGTAATAGGCAGATTCGGAAAGAACCTGAAAGTTTTTCCCAAATCATAAGATTCATACAATCCACCGTCACCGCCGATCAGCAAATGATCCGTATTATCCGGATCGATCCAGATAGCATGATCATCCACGTGACGATGTTCATTGCCAAGATTCCGCCAGGTCTTTCCACCGTCATCCGTTAACTTCAAATACGTATCCATACTATAGACACGGTCAACATCTTTTGGATCGCAAATGATCTCCTGATAATACTGCGCGCTGGTAGAAACGTAATCATAGCGCTTTTCCCACGATGCGCCGCGGTCTGACGATCTGAAGAATCCTCCGGAATTATCTGAAGTTTCAATTAAAGCAAATATTACGTCGGGATTTACAGGTGAAATTGCCAAACCAATTCTTCCGACATCGCCGGAAGGCAGACCTTCGGTCAATTTCACCCAAGTCTTTCCCCCGTCCGTCGATTTATGAATGGCCGATTCAGGACCGCCGTTGATGAGCGTCCATACATGGCGGCGGCGTTGGTAGGCAGATGCATAAATGACGTCGGGATCGCGCGGGTCCATGGCAAGGTCGGAAACACCGGTATTCTCGCTGATCTTCAAGACCAATTCCCATGTTTCACCGCCGTTAGTTGTCTTATACAATCCTCGATCGCCACCCGGACCCCACAACGGACCTTGTGCGGCAACATAAACGACATTGGAATTCCTCGGATCAACAAGAATCTTTCCGATATGCTCCGATTTCTTCAGCCCCATGTTCTTCCAGTTCTTTCCACCGTCCAGGGACTTATAAACGCCGTCGCCATAGGAAACGCTGCGCTGACTATTGTTCTCGCCGCTTCCAACCCAAATAACATTCGAATTATTCGGATCCATCGTCACGCAGCCGATGGAAAAAGAATTCTGCGTGTCAAATACGGACGAAAAAGTGATCCCGCCGTTCATGGTTTTCCAAACACCGCCGGAGGCTACGGCAACGAAAAAATGACTGTGATCCTTAGGGTTTACGGCCAGATCGATGATGCGTCCGGAAGTGATCGCAGGCCCGATAAGACGCAGCTTCAAGCCGGAGAAGGTTTTGGATTGAAAATAATTGGTCGTGTCCGTTTTTGACTGAGCCTGAAGCCCTTGGGCCATGAGCGCGACCGCAGCAAGAATTAGTACAATTCTTTTCATGATCTCTCCTGAATTTAGTTTAATTCCAATGCAAATTAATTTAAAAAAAATTAGTTTTTTTCGACCCGTATCCGTGCGTCCACAACGGTCAAACTCTTGCTGTTCCCGAGCAGCGGATTAATATCCAGCTCCTTTATTTCCGGCGCAAAGGTCAGCAATTGTGATAATCTTGCAATGATGCCGGCAAAGACATTTTCATCGATGCCTTCCTGACCGCGGACACCTTTTATCAATTTGTAACCGTTCAGCCGGCGGATCATATCCAGTGATTCATTCTGAGATAACGGGGCCAATCCGCTTGCCACATCTTTCAGAACCTCAACAAAAATTCCGCCCAGTCCGCATAATACAACGTGACCGAAACCGTGCTCATATTTTGCTCCAATAAACAATTCAATACCTTTCAGCATCGGTTGGATCAGAACGGCGGTTGCATCCTTGATCTGCATTAACCGGTCGAATTCGATTAGTAGTTTTTCATCCGTTTTGACATCGAGAACGATCCCGCCGACATCCGTCTTGTGAATAGGTCCTACCGTTTTCATTACAACGGGATATTTCAGAGCTTGGACGGCTTCCAATGCTTCATTTCGGTTCGTAACAATAACTTCAGGTACCGTTGGGATCTCTGCCGCATTCAATAATTGTTTTACGGTATCAGGGCCAAGATAACCATTGCCGGCGCGTTCAATGATCCCGCGTATCAGCTGTTCTTTTAAATGAGAGTCGGAAGCGATCGTTAATTCCGGCAATGAGGAATGACTGACTTTGCTAAGCGCCTGTGCGAGGCATACTTCATCAGGAAAACAAACCTCTCCTTTGGAAAGAAAAAGTTCCACTTCCTTTTTGGCCGTTAAAATTGACGGCATCACGGCAAATATAGGTTTCTTGCATTCCTGTTTTTTCTGATGAATGACCTCGTAGGCATCGAAGACTTCTACCAGCCCGGGAGTTCCAAAAATAACTACCATAGCATCGAGCGATTGAAAATGAGTTTCCACATGGTCAATGATGAGTCCTAGTTGATCGGCCGTTCCTGTGGCGAGGAAATCGATGGGATTATTAACGGATGAACCGGGAAATAGTTTCTCTAAAAGTTCAGCTGCTTTTGCTTCTTCGACCTTTGGGACGTTCAAACCGCCCTTTGACAACGCATCCGTTGCCATCACCGCTGGACCGCCTGCATGCGTGATCACGGCGATATTTTTGCCGGTAAAAGAAGGATGCATGAAAACACAGGCTACATTGATCAGATCTTCACGCCCGTAACACCTTACGATCCCCGCCTTCCGGAAAAGCGCATCCACGGCTGCATCCGAACTTGCCAGCGCGCCCGTATGCGAAGAAGCTGCCCGGCTTCCTGCGTCGGAACTTCCGGCTTTGATCGCCGCGATTTTGCATCCTTTTCGGATCAAAGAACGCGCATGCTTCAACAAGAGTTGAGGTTTGTCTATCTTTTCAATATAGAGGAGCTTAACCTTCGAACTGGTTTGTGCATCAAATGATTCGTCCAGATACTTCAAGATTTCTTCCACACCGATCTGCGCGCAATTTCCCACTGAGAAAATATTCGCAAAAGTAAGTCCTTTCGGGATCCCAGCCTCGAGAATGAATACCGCCGTCGCGCCGGAGCCCGATATAAGATCGCATCCGTTCGGATCGAGCTTCGGGATGGGTTCCGTAAAGACTCCGTGATAATGCGACGTCAAAACGCCGATCGAATTGGGCCCGATCAAGACTCCGTTCACACTGTCGACGATCTTTACGACCTCTTCTTCGAGCATCTTGCCTTCATGCCCCGCTTCGCCGAATCCCGCGGACAGGATAATAAACGCGCGCGTCTTCTTCTCCAGGGCCAACGTCCGGACAGTTTCAGGAACGAATTTAGCGGCGATCGCGATAATCGCCAGATCAACATCCGGCAACCGTTTCGATTCCTTGTAACAGGAAATCCCTTGTACAGATTCTTCTTTTGGATTGGTCACGTAGAGTTGTCCGGTAAATTTCCCGTCAATGAGATTCTTAAGAACTTTTCCGCCCGGTTTATGGATATCATTCGAGCCCCCGACCACGACGATACTTTGCGGTTTCAACATTTGGCGATTCATAATGCACTATCTTCGGATTTAAATTTTTTATGTATTAAAAACACGATACGGAATGCGCCGTAGGCAAAGAACGGCGCGGCCAAAACATCCACGGTATAATGAACATGCTGCCATAGCAGACAGGTAGCCAAAAGGATCGTTCCAACTAATAAAATAGCTTTGAGTTTTTTCTGCGGCACACATAGAAACAGGATAAACATGGTAGCGGTGTGACCGGAAAAAAAGAGATCGCGCGTCAGTACCTGTCCTGTTCCTATGATTTCAACCAACGGATCTTCGAGGGGAATTGTAGCAATGGGGGCCTCGAGAGGTGTAGCCCACATCGCAACCGTTCGGAAAAGAACCATCAGCGTGTAAGCTTGAACAGATATGATCATACGCCCGGGATAAAAGGAAACTGCAAAAATCGCCGATAATAAGCCCGCATAGATCAATGTAAATGTAAGCCAGGTTACGTCAACCGGTTCCAACATAGCAAGAACTGGATCAGCCAACACTACGCCCTGACGCGTCTCGACCCAAGTAACAAAAGAAGAAAACCCAGACAACACGGTTACGAGAACGATCAAAGACAACACAAATTGTATTTTGAGTGATCTACCGGCCCAGACCGAACTCAAAGAGGTCAATAAATTTTGAATCATAATATCCAGATGAAAAATGATGAAGGCAGGAATCTGCTGAAGACACTTATCGAGATTGAAAAAGGAAATAGATCAAGGCGGCGACATTTACCTGCATGCCGACGAATCCAACGGCTGCATAGCGGTCATATTTTCGAGCTTTATTCATATGCCGATCCATTTGCGATACGTTCCCCAATCTGCGGTCAACCTTGGCTTTTTCAAACGCGGCGTCGGCTTTCTTTTTATAATAGGCTGCTCCGGCGCCAAACGCGATGCTCAGCCCTTGTGTGATGAGTATTGCGTTTTTGTTTTTGTGCGGTCCACGTTCCTGCCATTCTAGGTTTACAAACTGATTTTGATTATTACTCCGATTTATGATTTTAGGTTGTAAGTGTACAAAAACATAATTGCGGGTGATCATGGAGTCAATTACATCGATAGTCATATCCGCATACCCGGGTTTTGTGAACCGCAACAGATTGCCTCGGTAATTGGCCAATGAAAGATAAAACGGCGTTATACCCAGCGTCTCCGAGTTAACTAAAACTTCGGCCCCGCTCGGGTACGAATTTATTTCAGCTAAATCCTCAAATATGACATTTACTTTTGTTTCTTCACCGGGCCGGATAGCGATCGAAGCGGCAAAGTCCGATACTTGGTACGATACACGATCCGGATTTTGCACCACAATGCGATGAGTGCCCGCCGCCAAGCTCATCTTTTCCCGATACAACCGGACTGAGTCGTCGATCAGTATCTCGTGGACCTTTGAATCCGATATCAGTGTTAAATATCCATTAGTATCCTGGGCCGCTGCCGTATAGTGACAACAAAAAAAGATCACAAGAAGCATGATGTAAGGGATCTTTTTCATATTATTGAACCGTTTTAAAAGCATAAACGTTCTTAGGTTCCGAAGCCACAACTAGATACTCTCCATACAATGCCATATTGGTCTTGATCCGACCTGCCGTTTTATAATTCCATTCCGATCTGCCGGTTTTGATGTCTACGGCATAAAGGTAAGAATCCTGCGAACCTATATAAACGAAATTATTGACGATCACGGGTGCAGAACTGATCGCAGCTTTAGTCTGAAATTTCCACAGCAGCGTACCGTCATTCTTATTGAAAGCGTATAAAAAGCCGTCCGTTGCGCCGACGAACACCTTTTCGTCATCGACCGCAGCGGAAGAAAAAAACTTCCCTGGAGTTGCATTTCCGATCCCGTATTTCCAGGAAAGCGTCCCCTCTTTTAGACGGATGGCATAAAAAACACTGTCCGTTGAACCGATATACAATGTCGTTGCATCCAAGGCCGGCGCCGCATAAACCGCCTGTCGGGTTTGAAACGTCCAATTGACCTTTCCGTTAAATCGGTTTAGAGCATACACATATCCGTCATCACAACCAAAAAAAACCGATGTGCCTGAAACGGCAGGTGAAGAGCGGACCGGTTTCGGTGTTTCATATGACCACAAAGTGGTTCCGTCGGAATAATTCAATGAATAAAATTTCTTATGTTGATCCGCAAGATAAATATAGTCTTCAAAGATCAACGGATTGGTCTCTACACCGCTCAAAGGCTTGATGTACCTGAATTCATTATCATACACATTATAACTTATCAAAGATTCTTTTCCGCTGGCTAATGCGATGATGGCGGTCTGGTGGTGCACAGACAGGCCGGCGGTAGCGGCGTAGAGAAACTTCAGGTTGCCGATGATATCCCCTTTCAAGATATCCAACGCATAGATCCGGCCATCAAGCGTCCCTGTATAAACAATGCGGTCGGATACAGCCAGTACTTCATTAGGAGCCGAAGACAGCGCTGTTTCCCAAGCTAATTTCAACGGAGGATTTAATTCTGTTCTTCTGAAATTACTCCGGTCGGCTGACCCACCTATGTTTTCCCAGTTCTCTATCTCCGATTTATTAAAATAATTCGATATCTTGATACTTCCTGAAACGCCGCAGGCATAAACCGCCAGTACGCAGATAAATACGGCCAATGCCCGCACTTTTATGTAGTATTCTTTAGTCATCTTTTTTTTAAAAATCATATCCGAACCATATTTGCCAGAAGATACCCCGAGACCATCTCGGGTTTTTTAAGAGCCCGCCTTCAAAATCACGACCGCCGAACTGCTCATTCGGCTTTATTTCATTGTAATTAGTAACAATGGGGCGGCTCCGGTTGCCTGGAAATTTCATATCAAACATTCGGTAGCCGCGGAGGTCGAACATTTTGCCAAAATCAAATCGCAGAACAAAAGCTCCGAAAAAATTCAAACGGAATCCTGTCCCGAGGCTGCCGATAATTCCGTCAAATTTCTGGTTCCCGAGAATCACGCGCCCGTCGTCAAATTGGCTGCCCCACGCATTTCCTAGATCCAAAAAGACGGCCCCACGTACGGAACGAAAACCGAATCCGCCGAAAGGAAGGCCAAGATGAATATCGTCAACAAAGGGGAAACGTAATTCATTATTGATCACAAAAAAACGAGTTCCGGGAAGGCTCCATCGGGGATAGCCTCGAAGGTCCCAACTTCCTCCCAATAGAAAATTCTGGGGATTTTTACCTTCGTTCCATTGCACCATCAATCGAGTAGCAAAAGCGGAACGATTTGTAATCCTCGCGTAGTTCCGAATATCGATGATGACGGTGGAATAGTTCTGCTGCGAACGCCGCACATCCGATGTGTATCCAACATTCAGAGTGACTGCATTCCCGTCAAGCGGTCCCGTTGGGCCCCACAGCGTATTGTCAAAAACATAACCGCCGTAATTGCTTACCAATATGCCGTCAATCGGAAGCAAAGTCCCGAACGTCGCATCTCTCTTAAACCGGCTGACATTCACATTGGTTTCAATACGCTGGAATTTGGACAGGGGGTAGATCACCTGAAAAAATCCGCCGTAACGATTTTCATCAACCGGCGTTATGCTTCCAAAATTATCAATCTCAGCAAACTCACCTTTAAAGCGGTACAATCCATAAGCGAAATTGGTTCGTTGATTCAGATTGACCTTCGTTATTACGAAATTCCAATCATATAGAATTTGTTCAGTTGACCGCGCGTTGTTATAAACCACAAAATAATACTGGTCATTTCCGAGCATATCGGTAACGCCTATTTGCGCGCCGCCTCCGCTCCCGTAGACGGGATCGGCTTGGAACGCACCTTGTACAAAATCAAGCCCGTATTTTTTCTTATACGATTTGGTATTACTTTGGGTGATGGGTACTTTCGGCGTGGACCATGCGGATCGTATCACAACGCTCTGCGTTCTTTCTCCGGCCGGAAGCGTCTGAGCTTTTCTGTAAGCACCGGCAAAAGTTCTGATCTTGAAACTGAATTCTTCAAATGCACTAAATATCAAATCGCCGGAATCGGTCCAGACCGGATCAAATACTGCAGACGTCAGAGCCGTCAAGGGCCGGGGCGAATACTTTTCTGATACGGCCGGGTTCTTCGTAAGATCGGCGATAAAATCGGATTCGCCGTCTTTGAACGGCAGTATCCATACGTTGGTTGGCGTTCCCTGCCGGTTCGAAGTAAACGCAATCATATCGCCCGACGGCGACCATGCGGGAGAATCGTCGAGGTAATCACCCGTTGTCAAAACATACGTCTGCCGGCGGTAATAGTCATAGAGGTAAAGATTGTATCCTCCCTTTTCCCCTGCGTGCGTCCGGTCAGAACTGAAGGCAATATACTTACCGTCAGGACTCCAAGCCGGATTGCGATCGTCATAAAAATCATTCTGCAACTGCTCAATCACTCCGTCATTACCGTCTCCGGTTATTCGAATGATATAAAGGTCATCATTTCCTGACATGCTCAGACCGGAAAAAACAAGCTTTTGCCCGTCCGGCGACCAGCTTGGCGAAGAAATTCCGACCAAATTCTTGTACATGTATTTATGGGTGATCTTTCCTGCCTCGGTATCGTAGATATATAACACATCGCGTTCGCCGCTCTTGGAAACAAAAGCGAGTTCACCCTTTTTGTTAATGCTGATCTTGCTTTTAAAAAAATGAAAGGCTTCAAATTCGGCACTGCGTTCGCCTTTGACCAGAATCTCTGATCTTTTGCTTTTGAGTTCCTGCCTGAAGATATTCGTATATCCGTCGCGGTTCGCCAGATAAAACAAATATTCTTTTCCTCCCTTGTTCAGATACGCAGGTTTTGAGTTAAATCCTTTTGGGGTCTCTTCGGTTGAAATAGCGCTCGGCACATCGTTATCAGCCACGCTGGGATAATATTTTTTTCTAAGCCAATATATCCATTCTTTGTTTAGTTCCTCATAACCTTTCCCGATGGTAAGCTTCATGGTTTTTTCGAATTCGTCATTTTTCCAGCAGTTCTCCATTAACAGAAGGATCTTCTCGTCGCCGTATGTTTCCTTGATGAAATGAAGGATATTTTCACCGAGTTTGTACATGTAATAGGATCCTTCAACGCGATAAAAATACTGGAGAGGAACCACGGTATTATTGATTGTCGCATCACGCATGACCATCTCGGCCTGGAAGTCGGGTTTACCAGACCAAAATTCCGCCAAACCTTCCGTGAACCATAATGGCAATCCGGGATGATTGAATTTTCGATGCTGGCTCAGGATCCGATTCACTTTGGAAGTCATCATGACGTGCACTAATTCATGCCGAATGACACGCTTAAAATTAGTTGTCGATCCGTCACTGGGTAAGACCACGCGTCCTTTGAAAAACTCGAAGAAACCGCCGACGCCCTCCGGCAATTCATACGGCGTTGTGTTAGTTTGCTGAAAATAGAGATGCGAACTAAAAATGATCATCGGAACTTTTTTGATCAGCGAATGATTCAGACGGGTCTGAAGTTCCAGATACTGCTGTTCCGCAAGTCCGGCTGCGCGTTCGGCAAGCTCCTGCATCTCCGGGTAATAATAAATTTCAAAATGTTCGGTCTCAAGGATCTTCCAGTTGAACTCGGTGTAGTGTACTTTGTTCGTTCCAAAAAAATTGTGGTGGTATTGGGCAAGCAGGTCCTGTGTACCAATCATTAATACGATCGGCATCCAAACCGCGGCAAAACCATATTTGATCATATTGAGCATATTATGAGCGGGGTTCGATACGCGATAAGATTTGTCGACTAATATATTCGGAAGCTTTGGCTGTACGGGTACCATACCAGCAAAAATACGTTCCGTCCACTAGGAAAATATGCCGATTTCTTATTGCAGAAACAGGAATATGTGAAAATTCACTTATATGTCTTTCCCTAAACCGATAAGGTTCATCGGGAAGAATAATGATTTCGGGATCGGCGGAAAGAATATCTTGATCCGTAACTTCAAAATAGCGTTGTACATTCCCGGCAAATACATTTTCCATACCATGTAATTCGAGGGCATTATGAATAAAGGTATCCTTGTTTATCGACATCCACGGATTTCGCCAGATGAGATATAAAGTTCTGATTTTCCGTCCGATTCTCGAACTCAGTTCACCGGCTGTTTTTTTTATCCGATCCGCATAAACGCCGGCTTTGGCCTCGACATTGAAAATCATACCGATCTCACGGATTAACTTCTCCGTATCGCGAAACGATCTGGGATAAGTAATCCAGGTTTTGTAATGCTTGCTCAGGAACTCAATATGTTCCAGTTTGTTCTCTTCCAGGTTCAGAATGACCAGATCCGGATCAATGGCTTTTATCTTTTCAAGATCGGGATCCTTCTGCCCCCCAACTCTTATTTTCTTCCGGACATCGTCTGCCGGGTGATTACAGAATTTAGACACGCCCGCAATTGCGTCACCTAAGCCAAGATCAAATAACGTTTCGGTGATACTTGGAATAAGACATATAACACGCTGTGGGGCAACGGAAAAATTAACAATTTTATTGGTTGAATCGGTAACGGATACCATGCATAAATCCGGGAATGATACGGTTATAACTTTTTTAAGATACATGCAAAAGAAAACCGAATCAACACTTTTTGTTTTAGTGTGGTGTGAACTTCTTTTGGACTTCCAGAATTTCCGGCAGTACCCGTTTGAACGCCGCCACAAGGTCCGGATCGAAATGAGTGCCGACCCTTCTGTCGATCTCGCGAAGTGTGTCATCCAGCGTCCACGGCTCTTTGTACGGCCGGCGTGACATCAGCGCGTCAAAAACATCACATAACGCACAAATACGTGCAACCAGCGGAATATCGTAGTCCTTGATTCCATCGGGATAGCCGGTCCCGTCAAATTTTTCATGGTGACATTTCGCTATGGTCGCGGCCATTTGAAGGAGTTTAGATTTGCTGCCCTGCAGGATCTCATAACCCATATCCGTATGCCTTTTCATGACATTGAATTCATCGTCATTCAGATGTTCGCCTTTGAGAAGGATAAAATCGGCAATACCTACTTTACCGATATCGTGCATCGGTGAGGCATCCAGAACCAGATCCTGTTCTTCCCGGGAAAAACCGATCGCTTTCGCAATTAATTTACAATAGTGCGCCATGCGAACTATATGCATGCCCGTTTCGGGATCACGGTATTCCGCGGCTCTTGTCAGCCTAATAATGATCTCTCGTTCACGTTCGACGATTTCCGCAGTTGCCTTTCGTACTTCTTCGGCAAGCCATTCTGCCTTGTTAGCCATGGCTTTCTGGCTCTTGCGTAATGCGAGCATATTTCGCACGCGGGCCGTGAGTTCCGCCGTATCGATCGGTTTGTTGATGAAATCGTTAGCCCCGCACTCGATGGCTTTCAGACGCACTTCTTTCTCATTGACGGCTGTGATCATGACGACCGGAATATCCAGTTTACCGGGTAATGTCCTAAAGGATTCGATGAATTCCAACCCGTTTGGCGCGGGCATCATGTAATCGACCAGTACAAGATCCGGTTCATTTTCGTGGCACCAGGCTAATGCCTGTGCAGATTCCGTATAACAAACAGTCTCGCAATCAGGAACTTTGGCCATCATCAGGTTCTTGAGTAATGTGACGTTCATCTCGTGATCGTCAATGATCAAAACTTTCATTTGCCACCTCAATCCGTTAATGGTGATGTAATGTACAGTTTTTTATGAGAGTGTTAAACAAAAAAATGTGCCGCACATGCAGGACCAAATAAGATTTGAAGCATTCATTTTTTTTAATTACATTGCGGCGCATTAAGATGGTAATATTTGATCGTAAGCCGATTTTAACTCGTTACCAATTGAGAACTCATGTCAGAAGATATCAAAGAAGAATGCGGGATATTCGGAATCTACGGACATCCGGAGGCGGCAAAACTCACTTATCTGGGACTATACTCATTGCAGCACCGCGGCCAGGAGTCAACCGGCATCGTTTCTGCTGATGGCAATTACCTTCACCGGCACGTGGGCATGGGCCTTGTTGGCGATGTGTTCGCCGATACTAAGCTGTTCGAAAAACTGCCGGGGATCGCCGCAATCGGACACAACCGCTATTCTACGACAGGCGGAAGTTATCTGCAGAATGCCCAACCGATAACCGCAATCATCAATACCGGTGAGATTGCCGCAGGCCATAACGGGAACCTGATCAATTATTTTCAACTTAGGAATGAGTTGCAGGAACAAGGTGCGATTTTTCAATCCAACAGCGATACGGAGGTCAT
>CAZHUW010000020.1:0-28872 GCA_964535295.1 uncultured Bacteroidota bacterium | reverse complement strand
TCCCGTACATTCCTCCGCCCTGCGCAGCAACAAAATACCCGTCCTCATTTTGGAATGCACGTATTTGTTCAAGAGTAATTTTTGCCGTGTCCTCGAATAACAAGTACTGCGAACCCAAAAATGGCGATTTGAGTTCGACCTTCCCGACGATCTTTTCTTTTGATTTCAGAATAATAAAACTATCGCCCGGTTCCTGTGTCCATCCGGATCGGGGCATCAACAAAAAATTCATGAGCAAAAGCACACGGACCGGCTTAAAAGAAAAAAAGGCACAAAGGCAGGTAAATACCGTGCCTTCATGCCTTTTCGATGTCTTTGGTTGAACAATCACTATAGCGGACAACTTCCTTCGTTGTGCAGTTATAAAGCCCCGATCGCAAAGCGCATTCGTTACAAAGAACAGAGCCCGTGATTACGAGCAGCCCATGCTGTTGCCGCAGTTCAGACATTTATAACAGGCGCCGTTACGTACGGTCATGTGCCCGCACACATCGCATGCCGGAGCGTCGCCCATCATTTCACTCAATTGTCTTTCCATCAGGCTGGTCGAAGCTTCTCTAGGAACTTCCGTACTGGCCGTTGCATTTACGTCAGCCGGTTTGGTCTCCGTCGTTGCAGACGCCTGTATCTGGCCGTCCAGCGTCGGCGGCACATGTACAAAATCCATACGTCCGAGATATTCCATGCCGAGCACGCGGAAGATGAAATCGAGGATCGACGTCGCATTCTTGATATTCGGATGATCTGTAAAACCGCTTGGTTCGAACCGGGTGAATGTGAATTTCTCGACGAATTTTTCCAGCGGCACGCCGTATTGCAGGCCCATGGAAACGGCCACGGCGAAACAGTTCAGTAAACTGCGGTACGCGGCGCCTTCTTTGAACATATCAATGAAGATCTCGCCTAATTGCCCGTCCTCGTATTCGCCGGTACGGAAATAGATCTTGTGCCCGCCGAGCGTCACTTCCTGGGTGAACCCGTGCCGTTTGTGCGGAATGGGTTTCTTCTGGCCGCGCTTGAGTTCCTTGCTCATACGGTCGACCACATCTTTGACGGCCTTGTCCAATTGTTCCTGCGTGATCGTTGCCGTTATATCGTCCACATCACTGCTTGAGGATTTGTTGCTCAGCGGCTGGGAGAATTTGGAACCATCGCGATACAGCGCCACGGCTTTGAGTCCGAGCTTCCAGCCTTCGAAATAGATCTTCTCGATATCTTTTACCGTCGCTTCGGTCGGAATATTGACGGTCTTGGAGATCGCGCCGGAAAGGAACGGCTGAACCGCACCCATCATCTTGATATGGCCCATCGGATCGATGAAACGTTTACCGATACCGCATTTATTGGCGCAGTCGAATACGGCCAGATGTTCCTCTTTGAGTAAATGCGTACCTTCCACGGTCTGTGCGCCGCCGATATAGATCACCGCGCGGGAGATCTGTTCGCCGGAAAGGCCGCGAGCCTTAAGAGTTTTGATATTGACATGCGGCGTCCACTCGTCAAGCGATTTATTCTTGTTGACATACGCTTCGGCTTCTTCGATCTCCGCATCTTTGAAACCTAATTGATTCAATTGCTCGGGATTCACATACGGTGCGCCTTTGAATGTGCCGTGACCCAGAATATATTTGATGATGCCGTCGATCTCTTCAGGCGTATAACCGAGTTTGCGCAGCGACTGCGGGATCGAACCGTTCACGATCTTGAAATAACCGCCGCCGGCAAGTTTTTTCCATTTGACCAGCGAGAACTCAGGCTCCACGCCGGTTGTGTCGCAATCCATCAGGAGTCCGATCGTTCCGGTCGGCGCCAATACCGTCGCCTGCGCATTGCGGTATCCATACTGCGCACCCATCTTCACGCAGGCATCCCAGTCTTCGCGAGCCGCTTTGAGCAGATCGGCCGGGCAATTCTCGGGATCGATCTTATACGCCGCGTCGCGGTGTTTATTCATCACGCGCATCATCGGTTTTTCATTTTTCTTGTATCCGGCAAAAGGGCCTTTGATCGAAGCAACTTCCGCAGAACCGCGGAAACCCCAGGCATGCATGATCGCTGTGATCGCGCCCGCCCATGCGCGCCCTTCTTCGCTGTCATACGGAATACCGTTGACCATGAGCAGCGTGCCGAGATTGGCATAACCCAAACCCAAAGGACGGTAATCGTGGCTGTTCTGCGCGATCTTCTGGGTCGGATAGGAGGACATGTCCACCAGAATTTCCTGCGCGATGATGAATACGCGGCTCGCTTCGCGGAATCCGTCGATATCGAATTTCCCGCTCGCGTCGGTGAATTTCATCAGGTTGATCGACGCAAGATTACATGCCGTGTCGTCGAGGAACATGTATTCGGAACACGGATTCGATGCGTGGATCTTATCGGTATTGGGACTCGTGTGCCAGTCGTTGATCGTATCGTCAAACTGGATACCGGGGTCGGCGCAGGCCCACGCGGCATGAGCGATCTGATCGAAAAGATCGCGCGCTTTATAGGTGTCTACAACTTTACCCGTCGTGCGGCCGATCGTCTGCCATTCGCCGTCTTCGAGGACCGCATTCATGAATTTGTCCGACACGCGGACGGAGTTATTGGAATTCTGCCCGGACACGGTCTGGTACGCTTCGCCGTTGAAATCGGAATCGTAACCCGCATCCATGAGCGCTTTGACCTTTTTCTCTTCTTTTACTTTCCAATTGATAAAATCCACGATCTCCGGATGGTCCATATCGAGGCACACCATCTTGGCCGCGCGGCGTGTCGTACCGCCGGACTTGGTAGCGCCGGCACCACGGTCAAGAACGGCTAAGAAGGACATCAGACCGGAGGAAGTGCCTCCGCCCGAGAGTTTTTCCTGTTTACCGCGAAGCGAGGAAAAATTACTTCCGGTTCCGGAACCGTATTTGAATAATCGTGCTTCATTCTTGGCCAGTTCGAATATCCCCATCAGGTCATCCGAAACCGACTGAATGAAACAGGCGGAACATTGCGGATGGGAATAGGAATCGTCCGTGGCTTCGACATTTCCCGTTTTGGGATTCCAGTAATAGTTGCCTCCCGTGCCGGAAATACCGTATTCGTGATAAAGACCGCAATTGAACCATACAGGGGAATTGAATGCGCCCATTTGATTGATCAGCAGGTGCGTGAGTTCCATTTCGAAAACTTCCGCATCCGCAGAAGTATCAAAATACCCCAGCTTTTCACCTTCAGTTCTGATCGTGTGGGCAACACGGTAAACCAATTGTTTAGCGCTCGTCTCATGGCCGGTTCCGGGTACTCCCGCTTTGCGGAAATACTTGGATGCGGCAATATCCGTAGCTAATTGGGACCAGCTTTTGGGTATTTCCAATTCATTCATTTCAAAAACGACCGACCCGTCGGGCTCGGCGATCACACTGCTGCGTTTTTCGAACTCGATGGTATCGAAAGGATGGACACCTTCCTGCGTAAAGTAACGACTAAACCGCAATCCTTTGGCACCTTCGTATGAAATGCCATTAATCTCGCTTTTTGCGGCCTTGCTTGGGGATGACTTTTTCACATCCTTCACTTGGACATCAGGGTTTTGAACGGCCATGGTGAAAAATCCTTATGGGTTTAAGATTATATGATCAAACAAAATATTATCTTAGTCAAGAACCTAAAAGACGTGCCTCATTTTGAAGCGGGAAATCCCCACTTAGTTCTATAGTACGTTTCAAAAAAAGAAAAAAAAACCATTTGAAAATACTGCGAACATGACTGTCTTCGAATGTAACGGACAGTTAATATTTCTTGAAATGCCTTCTCTCTCGGAAAGACACTTTCTAACAGGGGTAAAAACATTATAAAGCACCTTGATTTTAAACGCAAGAAGATTTTATAAATTCACATAATCCACAAGTTATCAACATTATTAATGTAATAATAACAATGCTCAAATTCTATTAAAAAAAGTTATTAACATAAAATTGATTTTAACAATTTCTGAACATATTACATCGCAAAAACAGCCGTTTTATTCATTCTTTTTTGTTATTCTTTTCACCTGTTTATAACATCATGAATATCATTGTTTTTCTCAGTATCGTAAACAAAACAGAACAGTTGAATACATCGCTTTCTGTCGTCCTGATAAAGTTCTTGCTTTTTTTTTTCAAAAAACCTATAATCTGAGCCAGAAAAGACAGCCTACTAAAAACGGGTCCTTCCAGGACTCCTCGCGCATACACATGCGACACCTTTCTTTCATACAATTTATAATGGGTTAAGCTTAATAAAACTTCGGAGCTCTGCTTATGCTTCCTTTTTCAACTGTTTTGTGGTCATCGGTCGGCAAAAAAATCTTAACCGGCGTTACCGGCCTCCTTTTGTGCTTGTTTGTTATCGGTCATATGGGAGGCAACATTAATCTTTTTATCGGTCCCGACGCATTCAATTCATATACCAAAAAACTGGAAAGTCTGGGCGTTCTTCTTTATGTCATTGAAATAGGTTTGGTTTCCGTTTTCGTCATCCACGCCATCATCGGAATATCGATTTATCTTAAGAAACGGGATGCGCGGCCGGAACCCTATATGAAAGTTAGCGACGCGGGCGGTAACAGTCAGAAATCCGTTTCTTCCGAAACCATGATCTGGACCGGACTTATCATGTTCGTTTTCACGATACTTCACCTTATCACATTCAAATACGGGCCTTATTACAGGACTTACGTTGACGGTGTGGAAATGCGCGATCTGTACAGGCTGGTGATCGAGGTATTCCAGTCGCCTTCCTACACCTTCGGTTATGTAATTGTTATGATACTTCTGGGTTTTCACCTTCGCCATGGATTCTGGAGCGCTTTCCAGTCGTTGGGTTTGACCAATCCGCGCATGAAAGGGGTTGTCTACAGTCTTGGTATTTTCATTTCGTTCCTGCTTGCGGTCGGATTTTTATCCATGCCGTTGTGCATTTATTTTGGCCTTGTAAAATAACTCTTTTCGGAGAAATCGTTTTTTAAAATTTGCTTTTTGATACTTGATCTTTTATACGGAGGCTTCTCATGAAATTGGATTCTAAACTCCCCGGCGGCCCTCTTGCTGAAAAATGGAGCAAACATAAATTTGATATGAAATTGGTCAACCCGGCCAATCGCCGTAAATACACGGTTCTGGTGGTTGGAACCGGTCTGGCCGGCGCGTCGGCTGCCGCCACGCTGGGTGAATTAGGTTATAACGTTAAATCGTTCTGCATTCAAGATTCTCCCCGCCGCGCGCACAGCATCGCCGCACAAGGGGGTATCAATGCGGCAAAAAATTATTCCAACGACGGCGACAGCGTCTGGCGTTTATTCTATGATACGATCAAAGGCGGCGACTACCGCGCCCGTGAAGCAAACGTGTATCGTCTCGCAGAGCTCAGCGTCAATATTATCGATCAGTGCGTAGCCCAAGGCGTTCCTTTTGCCCGCGAATACGGCGGACAGTTGGATAACCGATCGTTTGGCGGCGCGCAGGTATCGCGTACCTTTTATGCCCGCGGGCAAACTGGCCAACAGCTTTTGCTCGGCGCTTACGGTTCCATGATGCGCCAGGTCGAAGAAGGCCGCGTAATGATGTACGGCCGGCGTGAAATGCTTGACCTTGTTGTCGTTGACGGCAAAGCGCGGGGTATTGTCGTGCGTAACCTGATCACCGGCCAGATCGAATCTTATTCCGGCGACGCCGTCCTGTTATGTACCGGCGGATACGGAAACGTCTTCTATCTTTCCACGAACGCAAAGAACTCCAATGCGACCGCCGCCTGGCGTTGTTACAAAAAAGGAGCGGCTTTCGGCAACCCTTGTTACACCCAGATCCATCCTACCTGCATTCCGCAAAGCGGCGATTACCAGGCCAAACTGACCCTGATGAGCGAAAGCCTCCGCAACGATGGCCGTGTATGGGTTCCGAAGACCAAAGGCGATAAACGTCCGCCGGAACAGATCCCGGAAGACGAACGCGACTATTACCTGGAACGCAAATACCCCAGCTTTGGGAATTTAGTTCCTCGGGACGTCGCATCCCGAAACGCCAAGGCCGTTTGTGATGAAGGACGCGGCGTAGGTGAAACGGGGCTTGCCGTGTATCTGGATTTTTCCGATGCGATCGGCCGGCTCGGTGAAGATGATATCAAAGAAAAGTACGGAAACCTTTTTGATATGTACGAACGCATCACCGGCGACAACCCGTACAAAACACCCATGCGTATTTATCCGGCTGTACATTATACGATGGGCGGCTTGTGGGTCGATTACAATTTGATGAGTACGATCCCCGGGTTATTCGTTCTCGGAGAAGCCAATTTCTCCGATCACGGGGCCAACCGCCTCGGCGCCAGCGCCCTCATGCAGGGACTTGCCGATGGTTATTTTGTGATCCCCTACACGCTGGCCAACTATTTAGCCTCTAACACATTCCCGAAGGTGTCTCCGGAACAGAAAGAATTTTCCGAAGCTGTTGCAGAAGCGCAATCACAGATCAAGCAACTTCTTTCGATTAACGGTAAAAAGACCGTAACGGAGTTTCACCGAGAGTTAGGAAAGATCATGTGGGACAATGTTGGCATGGCACGAAATGAGAAAAGCCTTAAACTTGCGCTGCAAGAAATTCCTAAACTTCGAGCAGAATTCTGGCAAAACGTAATGATTCCCAAGGACGGAGAAAATCTCAACAAGAACCTTGAATTTGCCGGCCGGGTAGCGGATTTTCTGGAACTGGGAGAATTGATGGCGCGCGATGCCCTGCACCGTAACGAATCCTGCGGCGGGCATTTCCGCGAGGAATACCAGACGCCGGAAGGCGAAGCGCAGCGCGACGACGACAAATTCACCTACGTTGCCGCGTGGGAATACGCAGGGAAAGACAAAGAGCCGGTACTCAACAAAGAACCGCTCGAATTTGAGAACGTCCATTTAAGTCAACGCAGTTACAAATAATCATTTTCACCGCGAGACCGACTGCGGTAAATAATTAAGAGGAACCATGGATACCAACAACAAATTGACCCTTCATCTTAAAGTCTGGCGTCAAAAGAACGGCACCGCAAAAGGCAGACTGGCCGACTATACATTGACCGATGTGTCGACGCATATGTCCTTTTTGGAAATGCTTGATGTACTCAATGAACAGCTGATCAAAAAAGGCGAAGACCCGGTAGAATTCGATAATGACTGCCGCGAAGGCATTTGCGGGATGTGCAGTCTGGTGATCAACGGTGTTGCGCACGGACAGGAAAAAAGCACAGCCACCTGCCAGCTTCACATGCGCAAGTTCAATGACGGCGATACCATCACGATCGAACCCTGGCGTTCGAAAGCATTTCCGGTCATCAAAGATCTCGTGGTAGACCGAAGCGCATTTGATCAGATCATTGCGGCCGGCGGATATACGTCTTGCCGAGTTGGCTCTGCGGCGGATGCCAATAGTCTTTTGGTTCCAAAAGACATGGCCGAAAAAGCAATGGACGCTGCCGCCTGCATTGGATGCGGCGCCTGTGTAGCCGCATGCCCTAATGGATCGGCCTCCCTCTTTGTTGCAGCCAAGATCGCACAGTTCTCTTACCTCCCTCAGGGTAAAGCGGAACGAAAACAACGTGTGCTGAACATGGTAAGTAAAATGGACGAACTTGGTTTCGGCGACTGCTCCAATCATGGAGAGTGTGAAGCGGCATGCCCCAAAGAGATATCCATTACCCATATCGCTATCATGCGTAAGGAATACGTCAAAGCGGCCTTAAGCTGAAAAGCGGAAAGCAACGTCAGCCAGAATAAAAGCAAAGGGTTGTTTATGACAACCCTTTTTTTTATCAGCACTTAAAGAGGACTCTTTTTTAATAAAATATTTGAAACATTAGTTTCTTATTACCGTATTTTTATGTGGTTGCCTATATAATTAGGCCCATTAAAAATAGAGCAGGTGATTTTATGACGCTTCATCACATTAAAAGATTCTGGTTTGCGCTGGTTATGACTGCCTCCTGCACAGGTCCGCTATTTTCTCAACACGTTATAGCCGACCTCGGAAGATTTGAGATGGATAAAGTGTACGTTAAAGGATTTACGGTAAAACGGACGGCAACCATATCTATCGATGCTGTAGGGGTCATGTCCAAGTCTGAAAAATGGAACCGTTGGAACCCTATGATCGCATACGGCTGGATCCTGAATGCAGATACCAAAGATGTGGTTTGGGAAATGAAGCCGAATAATGTGAGCTCCGAATACGGTACCAGTAACGTGGTTTATCAGGGCACCCTTGCACTTCAGCCCGGTAACTATGAAGCTTATTATTCGACCTATGGACAAAAGATCATACGCATCTCTCGTTCGGACAGCTATATGGGTGAGTTTTTCAAGAACCTGGCCAAAGTATTTGTTGAAGATGAGGATCTTTATCACGATGCGGATCAGTGGAAATTACGTATCGTATCGAATTCATCAAGCGATAATTTCGACTATTTTGACGGCTCCAAATCCAAGAAGAGTATATGTACGTTGACAGGCGCCAGAGACAGTGATTACTTAGAAAAAGGATTTACGCTCGAAAAAGATATGAAAGTTCGGGTCTATGCGATCGGCGAAGGACAGGACAGGCGCATGTATGATTTCGGCTGGCTCACCGACGACAAGACCTCCAAAACAATTTGGGAAATGCGCTATGAAAACACGTCGCACGGCGGCGGCGCGGAAAAAAACAGAACGTATTCAGGTATTTTTAACTTACGCGCGGGCAACTACGTCGCAACGTACGTCACCGACGATTCGCATTCTTTTACAGAATGGAACATGCAGCCGCCTTACGACCCTGCAAACTGGGGATTGACCGTGAGTGTCGTGGATGAAGAAGATCTGGCTTACGTGCGCGATTACAAGAAATCGAAGAAACAGGAGATCGTTTCTCTCACACGCGTGGGAGATAGCGAATTCAAATCCGAAGGTTTTTCACTAACGAAGACCACGGACATTCTTATTTACGCACTGGGTGAAGGGCGCGACCACCGTATGTATGATTACGGATGGATCACAAATGCAGAAACCGGAAGAACCGTCTGGGAAATGCATTACTCCGATACCAAATTCGCCGGTGGCGGAGATAAGAACCGATTATTTGAAGGAACGGTAACGTTGGATCCCGGAAACTACCTCGTGTATTACAAAACCGACGGTTCACACTCGTACGACGATTGGAACGACGATCCACCATACAACCGGGGCAAATGGGGCATAACGCTGAGTCTTGTCAACAACAATGATTCCAAGAATCTTTCCAAATACAGTGAAAGCGAAGACCAGAGCCTTCTCGCTCAGATCACACGCATCGGAGACGATGAATACCGAACTAAGGAATTCACTTTGAAAAAAGATACAAAGGTACGTATCCTGTGCATTGGAGAAGGCAAAAGCGGCCACATGTATGATTACGGATGGATCAAGAATGAATCCACGGGGCAAACTGTTTGGGAAATGACCTATGGCATGAGTGAAAATGCCGGCGGCGCCCGGAAAAACCGAATGTATGAAGGCACGCTCTACCTTGACGCCGGAACCTATCAGGTGGTCTACATAAGCGATGGTTCACATTCATTTGATGACTGGAATGACGATCCGCCGTATCAACCCGACAAATGGGGAATTACGATCAAAGTTGTGAAATAGAACTAATAATTCTTCAAATAAAAAGAGCGGTTTCTTTATTGAAATCGCTCTTTTTATTTTTTTTCTAATTCTGCGTTGTTATTATTAAAAATTGTTGTACATTTTTGAAGTAAGCCAACCTGAGGAGATCTTCCTATGTTTGACCGAATCAAATTTGTGATCAAACCCAAGTCTGTACGTATCAGTGTAGACCCTTTTTTCGCCAATGACTACGTACTTTATCACGAAAGGAACGGAGAAATTCGTTTACTGGAAAGAGACCTGGAAGGATTTGAAACCACTGAGGACCTTTGTATTTACGATACTAACAAAGGTCTTCAATACGATATCGACAACAAGGATGATCATTTTTCGGTGACCGTGGAAGAAATGGACCTGGATACCCTACTCTTTCTAGGGCTGCCGCGGGAAGCGCTGGACCAAATCATCCTGTTGAAAAAACGTGTTATTAATCCGCGATAAAAAAAAGCCGTCATTAAAGACGGCTTTTTTTTATTGTTTTGTGTTAAGTAAAACCGCCGGTATCTGCTTATCCTTCACAAACGCGTTAAATTCAGGAAGCGCCTTTTCAACAAGTCGATTGTAAATCATCAGTTGTTTATCAATGCGTGATGCCAAAAGTTCGTACACCTCAAACGACTGCCGGGTGGGGCGTGTATCCGCCGATGCGACGACACTGGCGAGAGCCGCCAACTTGTTATTCAGTTTCATAGGGTAGTTCAGCACATCCTGGCTGCTTTTGATCTTTGTTTGAATGAGTTCATTTTCCGTTGCAGATAAGCTGTCCAATAACGGCTTGACAAATTCTTTCACCTGCTTAGCTAAAACTGTGTCCTTTATTTTTCCTGAGAATTCTTCGACCTGTTGCTGAAAATGACGGATGGAGTTGATCGCTTTATGTGCTTCCGTAAGTTTATTGTTAATTTTTAGAAGCAGGTCCAGTTGTTGTTTAAGCTCCTCCAGCGATACATCCGCGCGCGGATCTTTTTTGATTTCGAAATATTGAGTCTGAGAAAAACTCCCCGAAGTGAGTTTAACTTTGTAGTTTCCGGGGACGACTTTGGGACCGGCCAACGATCCGTCCCAGAAAATGGCGCCGGGAACTTCTTCTGCATCCGGATAGCGCATATTCCAGACAAAACGATTCATCCCGGTATCGGCCGGAACGATGAACATCGGCGTCTCTTTGGGTTTATCATAGAACTCATCGGATGGTTTAAAGGCTTTACCTTTCTTGTCTTTCTTGCTAGAATAGGTCACTATGCTTTTTCCATCCGAATCCAGAAATTCCAAGGTTACCTCATGAATGGGTTTGACTTTGAAATAATAATGGACCAGAACACCGTTCGGCGGGTTTTGGCCCAGCGCTAATCCCGGACGCTGATACTGAAACCCTTCCATGCGATAAGCAAAACGGGGCTTGAACAGGAACGCTTCCGTACTTGCTAGGTCGTCCGATATCTGATACAATGGAGTTAGATCATCCAATATCCAAAAAGACCGGCCATGCGTTGCTACAATCAAATCCATATCGCGCGCCTGGACGGCGATATCGTGGACCGGGGTCAATGGCAAATTCAATTGTAAAGGCTGCCAGAATAAGCCGTCATCGAAAGAGACATATACGCCCGTCTCAGTTCCGGCATACAATAACCCTCTGCGATTGGGATCTTCCCTGATCACCCGGGTAAAGGAGCCCTCTGGAATTCCAACCGTGATCTTCGTCCATGTTTTTCCGTAATCGGATGTTTTAAAAAGATACGGTTTAAAATCGTTCAGTTTATATCTTGTTGCGGCGATATAGGCGGTTCCAGCATCCCAGGACGAAACCTCAATGAGACTAATCAACGCCCATTCGGGTAATTCTTTAGGTGTCACATTCTTCCATTCGGTCTCCCCGCGTTTAATATGGATAAGTCCGTCATCGCTTCCGGTCCACAATAATCCCTTTTCTTTCGGCGATTCAGCCATGGTAAATATTGTATTATAATATTCAACGCTTGTATTGTCTTTGGTGATCGGTCCGCCGGATGCTTTTTGCTTACTTGTATCATTGCGCGTCAGGTCAGGGCTGATAACGCTCCAGCTCATCCCTTCATCCCTACTCCGAAAAACATTTTGCGCTGTTACATACAATGTGTTTGGATCATGAGGACAGATGACAATGGGATAGGTCCACTGAAAACGATACCTGTTGTCTCCGGCACCAGAACCGATCGGCGAATCCGGCCAAACGGAAATATTCTGTTCTTGTTTCGTCAGATGGTTGTATTTTGTCAAATATCCGCCGTAACTGCCGCCATAGGTTATATAAGGTTTATCCGGATGAACGGCGATATAACCGCTTTCACCTCCGGCAATCGGGTGCCAATCCGAGAAATCGATCCCGTAACTATTTGTCCTGCTGACAATTTCGATGGTACTGTTATCTTGTTGAGCCCCATAAATATGATAAGGGAATTGATTATCTACTGTCACATGATAAAACTGAGCCGTCGGAATATCCTGATCGGTCCAAGCTTTTCCTCCGCTGTAAGAAACAACCGCGCTTCCGTCATCACCAACGATCATACAGTTGGGATCGTTCGGATTGATCCATAGATCATGATGATCGCCGTGTTGGGTTGGAATATTCTTAAAAGTTTTTCCGCCGTCCATAGATTTGAAAAGTTGTACATTCAAGACATATAACGTTTCCGCGTTCTTAGGATCCGCATAAATATGGCTGTAGTACCATGCACGCTGGCGCAGGTTGCGATCCTCGTTGACGCGTTGCCACGTTGCGCCGCCGTCATCGGTCCGAAAAACTCCGCCATTCTCCGATTCTATGATAGCCCACACACGGTCGGCTTGCGCGGGCGAGACGGCAATTCCTATCTTTCCGACAACCCCTTTCGGCATACCTGGGTTTTTGGTCAACTCTGTCCAAGTATCACCTCCGTCAGTCGATTTGTATAACCCGCTCCCGTTGCCTCCACTGGACATACTCCAAGGATTCCGATAAGCTTCCCACATTGCCGCATACAAAATGCGCGGATTATTCGGATCAATCTGAATATCCACCGCACCGGAATTCTCGTCTTTATACAAAATCTGTTTCCACGTTTCGCCGCCGTTTGTCGATCGGTAAACACCGCGTTCTTTGTTTGAGCCAAATATCTGCCCCATCGCTGCAATATAAACCAGATCGCAATTATGAGGATGTACGGCGATTCTTCCTACGAACTGCGTTTCCTTTAAACCCACATGCTTCCAAGTTTTTCCTGCATCCTGAGATCTATAGACTCCGTCTCCGGGAGAGATGTTCCCTCGGATGCATGACTCACCGGTACCAATATAGATTACGTTCGGATCAGACGGCGCTACTTCAATCGCCCCGATTGAACTGCTTTTCAGAAACCCGTCCGAAACATTGATCCATGTTATTCCTCCGTCCTCAGATTTCCACACACCGCCGCCCGTTGCCCCAAAATAAAACGTGTACGGCTGATAAGCATGACCGGCCACGGCGATCGACCGGCCCCCGCGAAACGGCCCAATGTTGCGCCACTGCATTGATTGAAATAAGCGGGTATCATATTTTGCCAAGGGTTTGCTCTTTTGCTGCGGCACAATAAATGAGAGGCTTATATTACAAAAACAAAACAAAAAGATTAAAAACTGTTTCATAAAGAGTCTCCGTGCATCAGAATAATTGACTTTTTGGTTTAACGTTTTATATTAGATTCGGTTAATAGAAAGGAATGATATGTGTAGACTCGTGATTTATAAAGGTCCCGCTCTTCCAATCAGCAAAATTCTATTGGAACCGCCACACTCTTTATTCAAACAAAGTTATGAAGCCAAAGAGATGTTATCCGGCCACCTGAACGCCGACGGATTTGGTATCGGATGGTATAATCCGGAACTGGGTTCTGCTCCTGCGCTATACACGAACACACAGCCCATATGGCATGATATGAACTTGCCACGCATGATGAACAAAATATCATCCCGTATCATTTTTGGCCATGTACGCGGCGCTTCGGACGGCATGCCCGTCACATCGACAAATACCCATCCCTTTTGTTACAAAAATTTTCTTTTTATGCACAACGGCTCCGTCGACGATTTTCGTACAAAACTCTTTCCCCCGATCGCTCGGAGAATCGATCCCTTATTATGGGATCACATTAAAGGCAATACGGATTCGGAACATGTGTTCGGCCTGTGGCTTACTTTTTTGAACGCCTCAAAGACCGGGCCATTTTCTTTGCAGGAGCAGGTTGGCGCATTGCGCAAGACCATAACATTCCTTGAGTCTACCGTACAAAAGGAAGAAACGGATATGGTATTGAATGTGGGCATCAGCGACGGAAATTCGATTATTGCAACCCGCTTTCATTTTGGAAAAAGAAAAGCTACTCTTTACTATATCGATGATGCGAATGAATTCCCGCAAGCTAAAATCATTGCTTCTGAGAAATTGAACGACAATCCAAACTGGAAAATCGTTCCGGAGCGAACCGTCATCACTGTCGATGAAAACAATGCTTTATCGATCTTACCTTTTTAGGGAATTTGTAATTCGTACCAATTCATCACAGCCCGCTTTTAGCTGGGCCAATGTCTTCTCGTCTTTCAATTTACGGTTCTCATCGAAAGCTTTCTCCGCAAACGAGATCATAACCGTCTGCGGCAGAGTCAGGATATTGAAGATCAGAAGGGTCTGCCTAAGCGCATAGATTCCTCGGATCGCGCCGAACCCGCCCGTCGATGCTCCTATGATGAATGCGGTCTTATTATTGAGCGGTTTCTCCGGGCTGCGAGACGCCCAATCGATCGCGTTCTTGAGTCCTCCGGGAATACCATGATTATATTCCGGAGTGGCAATAACCAACGCATCGCTATCCTTGATCCGCATGATCAATTCAAGAACATTTTCCGGGAAACCATCTGCCTGTACATCCGCATCATAAATTGGCAATGCCAGTTTCTTCAGGTCGATCACGTCGACGAGATGGCCGTCCAGAAAAGATACGGCGTTATACAATAGCATCTTATTGTATGAGCCATTACGAAGGCTGCCTGCTATAGCGGCGATTTTCATGAGACCTCTTTCAACAAATCATTATTTTGTCGAAGGTTTATTTTTGTTAATATCTCCTGCAATTACCATCGCGTCGCGGATCTGATCAGCGATCGCGGTCAGGCCGCCCGGTGAATGCGGCATGAGAATCGTATTGGTATGCGAATGTTCGCCGATATTCTGCAAAGTATCGAAATACTGCGTCATCAACACCAAGGTCATGACGTCCTTGGCAGATGAACCTTCGACCGCCGCCTGAAACTGTTCCACCGAATCACGCAATCCTTCGATGATCGCTTTACGCTGATCTGCGATACCTTTGCCTTGAAGTGCCTTGCTTTGCGCTTCCGCTTCGGCTGCTTTTACTTTCAGTATACGATCCGCCTCGCCTTTTTCCGATGCGGCCATACGCAACCGGGTGGCCGCGTTGATTTCATTCATAGCCTCTTTGACCTTTGAATCCGGATCGATATCCGTCACGAGCGCTTTAAGAATATCGTATCCAAATATCTCCATCGTTTGATTGAGTTCCTGCCGCACGGCATCGGCGATCTCATCTTTCTTTTCAAACAGATCGTCAAGCTTAAGTTTGGGTACACGGGCACGTACGAGATCAAACACATACGACGTAACCTGCTGATGCACGTTGGTCAATTTGTAATAGGCATCGTATACTTTTTCCGGGATAACGAAATACTGAACGGATACTTTGAGATGAACAAAGACATCGTCAGCCGTTTTTGTTTCGACGACAACATCCAGCTGCTGCACGCGCATATTGATTCGTGAAACCAGCGTGTCAACGATAGGAATTTTGAAACGCAGGCCGGCCTGCGCGATCCGCCTGAATTTACCGAAACGCTCGATTATGCCGACGGTTTGCTGTTTGATAACAAAAAAAGCGCCTAAAAATATGATAAAAAATATAAAGGCGGCAAATGCAAAACAAATCCATGCACCATCCATGACACAACCTCCTCCATTTAATTGTTTGGTAAAAAGCTGATGCTTTGTTGATACAAATTATAAAAAAGATTGGAAATTGGCTATACTTATTTATAATATCGAAAAGCTTTGAGTGTGTTACTAAACTATTTTTATATGCTTGCCGATATTGTGTCCGACATTCACCCTCGTACGAATGCGCCGTTACTGCCGCAGGTTCTTAATATATCAAGGTGTCCTTCGTGCGGCGCTTCCCATTTTGAGATTCATCGTGACGAATCAACACCGTTAGCGACGCAGACACATTGCGTGGTCGTATGTGAAACGTGTAAGACATGTTTTAAATATGAGAACGGCATACTGGAAATGCTGCTTGAAAAACCCTCTGGCCTTACACTGGCACAAAAAAGCAATTTCTTCGGCCTTGTCGCCGACCGTTATCAATCAGGATGGCGATCCTGGTGCATGAACCTCTTTTGCGGAAGTAAATTTACGAATGATATGGAATCAGAAAAAATAATCCGTCTGCTGGAATTTGAGACGCTGCCGCCGGAACCCATTTTTGTTGATGCCGGAACCAGCCATGGGTTTTATGCCATTGCGATTGCCAAAAAATTAAAGGAAATGAACTCCGACGGATTTGTCATTGCCATCGATTTTTCGAAAAAGATGCTTTACAAAGCAGTTGTGGCGGCAGAGAAAGACGGTGTGGGTGACAAGATTCTCTGGCTGTTGGCCGATGTCGAGGACCCGCCTATTGCTGGTCAGAGCATTGACCGTGTCTCATGCGGCGGCAGCCTCAACGAATATCGACATCCGGAGAGAGCTATTGGTGCAACTGCTCGAATAATTAAGAGCGGCGGACGTTATGTCACCATGAATCTTTTTTCAAACAACAAAACAATGGCTATTTTTCTTGCCTTCGTTCATACACTGTCCGGTCTTATCTTTCTAACCAAGGATTTTTGGAACAAAATGTTTACGGCCAACGGATTTCGTATTGCCGAGCAGGAATCGCGCGGCATGGCCATGTTTACGGTATCGATGAAATGAATGACAAAAACCTTAACAACTGGGAAGAACGTATCGAAATTGAACTAGAAGCCGGTCAAAAGGCTTGGTCAGAAAAAAATGATGGAAAGGCCAGAGCTTGCGCACGCAGGGCGGCCGGTATCGCAATTAAGGAATATCTGATCCGCAGGCACAATGCCCCGGCGGCATCCCATTCCGCTTTAGACCGTTTACGGGATGTCTCTCTCGATCACCGGCATCCTGAGAATATTCGAAAAGCTGCCGGACGTTTGGTCACCAATATTAATGACAGACTCAGCCCCGAATTTACATTGCACCCCATCAACGATGCCAAAATACTAATCGCCTATTTTAAAGACCTCTGTTAGATTCCTCAGGCCAACTGCAAGGAAAAACTTTCATCTGCAACATTTTTATTTCTTTTTGCATTTAATATTTAGCTAACAAACTTCATAAAGTGATAACAATCACATTTTAAAATCAATATTTACAATAAATAAAATTGGTTTTTGATACTGTGTGATCTTGGCACGATGATTGTATACAGATATAGACGCAAACGTTGATACGAATTTGAACTGACTTATAGATTTTGGAGAACACATGAAAGCGATTATTTTAGCGGCAGGACAGGGAAAAAGGTTACTTCCATTAACTCAAGATACTCCCAAAACTTTGTTGAACATATCCGGCACCACGATATTGGAGTATCAATTGGTCACTCTGGCAAGTTGTAATGTAAAAGAAGTGGTTCTGGTCGGCGGATTTCGCGTTGACAAATTAAAAGATTATGCCGAACGGTATATTGCACTCCACGGATTGGACCTCAAGTTAAAGGTCATTAACAATAAAGATTACGCGATCACGAACAACCTGTATTCCTTGTGGCTGGCTAAGGACGAAATGACCTCGGACTTTCTCGTGATCAACGGGGACAATGTATTTGACCGCCGCGCGATCGTGAAGATGATTCAACAGAAAGACATCACGGCTGCGGTTGCGATCCACAAAAATCCCAGCTACGATGATGAAGACATGAAAGTACGTATCGTGGGTTCCAATGTGGTCGAGATAAGCAAAGGCATCGATAATCTGGCAGCCAGCGGCGAGTCGATCGGCTTGAGATTGTTCCGCGGCAAAGGCGTTGCGGCTTTCAAATATGCTATGGACTTAGCCATGATCGAAGACGTTAGACGCAATGCTTTTTTTGTTCGCGCAATCCAGCATATGATTGATATGGGTCACAACGTCGGATACGTCGAAGTGACCGAATACAAATACGGCGAATTGGATTTCTTCGAAGACCTGAAAAGCCTCGAGGTCGAAATGGCCGGTATGATGAAACAAACGATCATGATGCATACTAATCCGGCGAGCCTCTATGCGATCAGCCTTCAACCGTACCGCGCGTCCGGCATGAAAAAAGCGAGCTAATAGCCAAAACCGAATAGTTTGTATTTGTAAATAAATTAAATTCTTGGTAACCTTCCGTTACCAAGAATTTTTTTTTGGTTACCGTTTTATCAAATATGAAACATAAAATTCGTATACTGTTCTTGGACCAATCCATACAAAGCGGCGGCGGCGGACGGAGCCTTTTTTATATTTTGAAATTTACAGACCGCACCATTTTCGAACCGCTGGTTATGCTCCCCGATGAAAAAGGCGTTCTGACGGACCGAATACGGGAAGAAAATATATGTACCATGATCCAAGAACCCTGCCTCCATTCCTCAAATAAATACTGCCGTATTAATAAAAAGGTTGAAGCCAATATTTTTCACACTATTTACTCTGCAATATGCAATTACAGTGAACTCGTTTATCTCGCATTTATTAAACTCCCTCATATCATTAAGGAGTATAAGGTAGAAATCTTGTATTCAAATAACGATACCACCCGTGTTATAAGCCTCATTGCCGGATTTTTAACCGGCACACCTGTTGTATGGCACGTACGAAACGTATCAAAAAACCGATTCTGGTCATTCCTATCACGGCATTCTATTGTCAAAAAAATTATCTTTATCTCTAAAGCTCAGCAGGCGTTGTTTGATGTTCGAAAAGAAAAAGCCCGGGTTATATATAACGGAATCGATCTCGATGAATTTAGAATAAATAACATTGTAAAAAGATTGCGAGCGGAATGTAATATCCCTCAACACGCGGTTCTATTTGGCGTTGCGGGACGATTGCTTCCGAAGAAGGGATACCTGTCGTTTCTGAAAGCAGGCAAATTAGCGATCAAACATTGCCCGGATACGGACATTAGGCTTGTTGTCATTGGCGGATCTTTCAGCCGAAATCAACAAAAATATTTGCAAGAACTTAAGAACGCTGCGGATGAATTAGATATCGCAGACAAAGTAATATTCACCGGATTTAAATCCGATATCAAATCCTATGTTTCAGATCTAGACGCACTCGTTGTTCCCTCAGAATGGGATGAGCCTTTCGGAAGGACGGCACTGGAGGGTATGGCGCTCGGGATTCCTGTATTAGCAAGCCGAATCGGAGGATTACCCGAAGTGATTGAAGAAAACATAACCGGCCTTCTATATGAATCCGGAAACTCCGATGAACTATCAAATTGTATGAAGCAGTTGGTCAGGGACAGACAAAACGGTTCTGTAATGGGTCAAAAAGGAAGAGAAAGATGCGAGAAGGAGTTTTGTATCGCAATGCGAACCAAAGAAATTGATCAACTGCTCGAGAGCCTGGTCGATCATAAGTAAGAAATGATTACTATCAATAATATTCTTTAACAGGTGTGTTATGCTTCCCTTGGGACATGTCGCCGTCTTTAAAACAAAATTTTTGCCGAACTCTGAGACATTTATTCATGACGAATTAAGACATCATATAAATTACAAAGTGACCGTACTCACAAAAAAGCATCTTAATGAAAATCTTTTTCCGGGCCATCATGTAATTTCTTTAAGAGATCACTCAAAACTTAGTAAACTAGAAAATTTCATATTCAATAAGTGGTTCTATAGCTGGACATTCAATCGTGAATTTTTGAACCGGAAGATCGATATCATCCATGCCCACTTTGCGACCGGAGGCGTTTATATGATGGGATTTGCTAAAAAGTTCGACATTCCCCTTGTTGTGACGCTGCACGGGAAAGATGTGACGCTTTTGATCAGTGAAGAGATTAAACGCCCCAGATGGAAATTTTTTCGAGAGAATTACAGGCGACTGTTTGATAGAGCGTCCTTGTTTTTAGCGGTATCTCAGGAGCTTAAAGATATAGTCATATCTGCCGGATGCCCTGAAGAAAAAGTTATTTTGCACAGGCTGGGGATTGACCTAACCAAACTTACTCCGTTGAAGCTAAAAAGATCAAATACGCATCATGTCGTTATGATTGGAAGGTTCATTGAAAAAAAAGGTTTTGAATTCGGCATAAGAGCTTTCGCAAAAACAATTCATCAAGGAATTAATGCCCAGTTGCATATAATCGGAGACGGCCCACTTCGTGCAGAACTTGAAAATGTTGCCAATGAAATGTCGGTAGGAAATAGAGTAACTTTTGAAGGTACACTTGCCCACGATCGTGTCATTGATATTTTGAAAGAATCCAGCGTATTGCTGGCACCGAGTGTAGTGGCCACCAATCAAGATCGCGATGGAGGATTGACTTCTGCAAAAGAGGGTGCCGCATGTGCAATACCGGTTATTGGCTCTATTCACGGCGGAATTCCAGATATCGTAGAGGATGGCAAAACCGGTTTTTTGGTTAAAGAAAAAGATGTAGACGGTTTAAGCGCCCGATTAACTTCTTTACTCAAAGATGAGAATTTGCGAACAACATTGGGAAATAACGGTAGAAAAAAAATGGAAGCGGAATACGACAATCGAAGGTGCAATGAGCGGTTAGAAGCTATTTATGATTCTTTGAAAGAAAAACCAAATCGGAAATGAATTGTAGCACTCTTATTTTTCTTCTTGTATATCGCGGAAGGGTCTAATTATGACTCCTTCTTCGCAACCAGACAATATCCCAGAGGATATTTCCGGGACTGGTTGATTTTTGTTTGATTTGTAAGACTTAGTCGATGCGAAACCCGAATAAATCAATTCAAGAAGTTCTAACTGGAGCCGATTTCTGACAACTCAAAAGATCAAAAACAATATCATAAAAACCGCCATAGGGTTCCAACTCAACAATGGAAACCTTTAAAAGCGAATTCTGTATCGAACCCAACTTCATCAATCAATATAAACAATCTAATAACGATCCAACACTCAAATTTTCAGTTTTATTGATTTTGCAATTTAGGGTGCATTGCTTATATTTAGTTTTAAAAAATAAAACGCGGAGAAAAACTTGGGACAAGTTTCCGACATCATCCAAAAATCAATTGAAGCCAAAAAGAAATTATTTGAAGACGGCTTATTGATTTCGAGCATAGAAGAAGTTGTAGACGTAATGGTTGACTGCTTCAAAAAAAATGGCAAGATCTTGTTCTGCGGTAACGGCGGCAGCGCCGCGGATGCGCAGCATATTGCGGCCGAGTTGTCCGGCCGGTTCTACCTGGACAGAAAGCCCCTTTATGCAGAGGCGTTGCATACCAATTCCTCGTACCTGACGGCAGTTGCCAACGACTACGGATATGATGAAGTTTTTGCCAGGCTTGTACGGGCCATGGGTTTTAAAGGTGATATTTTTGTTGGCATCTCAACTTCCGGCAATTCAAAGAACATTCTCCGTGCTGTCGAAACGGCCAATGAGATCGGTATGATCACCATAGGAATGACCGGAGCAGGTGGCGGCAAAATGAAAGAGGCCTGTACCTATTTAATAAATGTTCCCTCCGACGATACGCCACGAATTCAGGAGTGTCATATTCTCATAGGACACATCATTTGCGAGCTTGTAGAGAAGCAGCTTTTCAGCAAAAAGTAAAAATTCGTTTTTTTTGGGAGTCACTTATGGAAGTAATCATTGATGCGCGTTCACCCATGTCCTACGAAAGGATCTATAGTATCCCACTTTTTGAACGTATCCTCCGGCAATTTAATGAACTGAAAGCCGATGTAGCCGCCGTGATTATTATCTCACCGAACCAAAAACCCGAAAATCTGCTTAGCAAAGGTTTCCTGAGACGCTACAAGATCAAGCACCGTTTCTTACAAAGTAATGAATCCCTGAAAACCGTAATACACAATGAAATGCAGAATGAAAAAGATCTGATCTTGCTCGAGGGAAACGGCCTTTATGACGAACGCCTCATTTCAGCGCTTATCTCTTCCAAGAAAGCTATCTGGATCAAAGATGGTGAACGTGATGTGCCTCTAGCGGCACGTCTGAATGCTGATCATATTCAATCGATCACAACCTCGGCCGAGATAACAGAAATTCTTAAAAAACTCGAACAATTTGAGATTCGCTTGATGAGTAATTACGTGCGTTTTCTTCGACGCTCCGTTGTACCGATGATGTTAAAGCTCGGGCCGGATTCGGATAAACGTGCCATTGAAAATACTATGTACGCCAATAGTTTCAAAGGAACTATGGAATTCATTGCGGTATATGGTTATCGACTACCTGTAAGAGAACTTACTCGTTTATGCGCCAGAACACCGATCACGCCCAATATGATAACGGCTGCAGCATTGATCTGTTCTTTCGGCGCCATACCTGCTCTGGCGCTCGGATGGTTATGGACGGGATTAATCATGGCCGCAGGTTTCATCATTTTTGATTCATTGGACGGCAAACTGGCCCGTATGACTATCAGGCTGAGCAAAGCAGCTGATCGTTTTGACCATTTAACAAGTCTTCCAACGCGAACAGGGTGGTATTTAGCGCTTGGTTGGCATTTATCAAACGGTGCATTCAACAGTAACATTGGAATAGCCTGTCTAATATATACACTGACACCTTATATCGATAAATTGACGGGTGTTATTTTCAATGCAAAATTCGGACGGTCACCGCTTGATTACACAGCACTGGATGCTAAAGTGCATCTTTTTACCGTCCGGCGAAATGATATCTTCCTGCTTATTTTCGGCATGTTTTTCGGATTTGTCCACACGGCCTACATGATCGCCGCAGTATGGGCCCTCATGACGTGGATTTGGCATTTGTATAGGCTTATTTACTTTTCCCTGGTTCCGACTTTACAAAAGGAAGCATAGAAAATGAAAGTAATGATTCTAGCGATGAAGTTCCTTCCCGCCAGCGGCGGAAGCGCTTCCTATGCTTACAATATGGCAATTGGTCTTCACCGTCTTGGGCATCGTATTACGGTCATGGCACCTACGTATTCCCACCGAACCATGGATGATCGCACATTCCCTTTTGAGGTCAAACGGCTTGTGTGGTCGGGTCCGCATTTCGGCATGTTCCGACTTCTGTTTGCCGCTTTGCATCTTGGATTCGTATACATGAGATTAAAACCGGACGTGATATGGACCACCAGTTTTGCGGGTTGCCGAGTTCTTGGTCTACTTACATTTCTGAGTGTAAAGTTTGTTGGAACAATCCACGGCGGCGGAATTCACCGCCGTTACCCTTCAAAAAAACTTTCGAATCGTTTCGGCGACTTTCTCGGCCTCAGTTTTATGAAAAGGGCTGAAGCGATCGTCACAATCAGCGAAGAATCCAAAAAGATATTTGCGGCCAAATTGCCTTACGCATCGATCTTGAATAAACTTCGCCTGATATATAACAGCATTGATTTTGATGAAAGCAAATTTGTTACAAAAGAGTCCGCCCTCCAAAAACTCCCGCATTTACGCAACAAACAAGTTATCCTCACCGTGGCCAGGCTTGTTGCGGCTAAAGGGCAGGATGTGGTGATCCGATCACTCCGTATCCTGAAAGAAAAACATCCGGATGCGGTGTATATCATCGTAGGCGAGGGTGTGGAAAGGCCGGCACTTGAAAAACTGGTCAAAGATCTGCAACTCCAGGACCGCGTTATTTTTGCGGGTTATGTGAACGACGAAGAGCTGGAAACGTATTATGGCGTATGCGATCTGTTTGTAATGGCCGGACGCTGGACACCCAACTTTGTGGAAGGATTCGGCCTGGTTTATATCGAAGCTGGAATTCGCGGCAAGGCCGTTATCGGGACTCATGTTGGGGGCATTCCCGAAGCGATCATGGACAATAAAACCGGATTTGTCATCGAGCCGGAAAACCCGGAGGCATTGGCTGATAAAATATTATTGCTCCTAAATAATGACACATTACGGAATCAGATGGGAAATTTTGCCAGAAATCATGTCAAAGAGAATTTCAGTAACGAGGTTATGGCAAATCATAATTCACGACTCTTGAGAGACTTATCTACACGATGTTAGATGACAATACGGTGACTCAAAATTTATGAATAGTCTCGTTAGACAATCCTTACGAATTCTTCTTGGCAGGGCCAGTGTATCCGGCGTCGGCCTGCTTTTTACCGTCTATTTTGCATATGAACTTCCGAAAAACCTTTTTGCACTGATCGCCCTTTACAGTACGGCAGCAAGTTTTACGCAGGTCATGATCGACCTGGGCCTTTCGGCTAAAATGATACGCGAAGCGCCGGCACTTATAAAGGATGAATCAAGATTTATCGAGGTAATTCGCAATGTGATCATGCCGAGTGTTCTACTACGTTTTTTTGCCGCCGGTATTACGTGTATCGTCATGGTTGTCTTTCTTCAGTTGATGAAAGGAATATTATCAGCTGAATTTCCAACGTTGAATGTAGAATTCATAATTTTACTGGCGCCTATCAGCATGATGTTCGAGAACGGGAACACCTCATTGGCTTCAATTTTTCAGGTTCAACGCCGCTTTGGGCTCGATTCTATTTTAACCTCCGGAGCCACTCTGTTGGAGATGATCTTCGCAACTATTTTATACATAAATTTTGGTATGGATCAGTATTTCACAGGCGTTCTCGGGGCTCAGGCATCCATGTTTTTCATTCGTTCTTATTTAATTCGCGATGTTCTTCGACATTTTTCGCTCAAAGATTTGGCTATCATTCGCATCAAGAGTATTCTTAAAGAGTATTGGCCTTATTATCTAAGACGGTTTTTTCGATTCGGGATGCTTCAGGGCGAGCAACTGCTAGTGGTCATTCTTTTGCCTCTGGCGCAACTGGCCGATTTCAATTTAGCTAAGCGGCTTTCTAAATATCTTAAATTCTATTCGGATGCCTTTTCCAATCCGTTGACAATAAAATTGGCGAGAACCAAAGACCTTATTCTGCGAAAAAAACATGTTCGGACTTTCTTATTTTTTAACATCCCTCCGCCGATTGTGCTGAGCTTGCTTAGTCCATGGATCATGCAGTTAGCCGGAGGCGATAAATATGCCGAGAGCTGGCCGATACTTGCCGTGCTGTACGTATCTTATGTGTTTTATGGGTATTCCAACGTACAAATGGCTGTTGTTACAATTTTCGGCAGGGCAACGGAAGTATTGTACAGGGACGCTATCGGAAGTATCGTGGGCTTTACGGCAACTCTGATCCTGATCCTGATATTCGGGCAATACGGATTGGCTTGGGGACAGTTGATTGCGTATTTTACGCTATTCGTTGCAGGTTATCATATTTCCAAGAAATATCTTGATACAGAAATACCGAATATTCAAAATAATGAATTGACGCAGGAAATGATCCCTGCCAATCAGGAATGAAAAGCACACTAGTTAGGGTATTTTATGAAATTATTAAATCTCGCCAACACGATCACCATTGTACGAATTGTCATTTTATACATCACCGTCTACCTGATCTATAACGGGGAAATCATCTTCCTGATTGCTGCCATAGGACTGGCGATTGTAATCATCGTTTTGGACTGGCTGGACGGATTCGTTGCGCGCAGACGCAATGAAGTCACTCAATTCGGCGGTGTGCTGGATATTACCGGAGACCGTATTGTGGAGAACGTATTCTGGATCGTGTTTGCCGATCTCGACATTATACCGATGTGGATTCCGATCATCGTGATGTCCCGCGGATTCATGACCGACGCCATCCGCAGCCAGGCGCTCACAGAAGGCAAAACCGCCTTTGGCGAGAATACGATGATGACAAGCAACTTGGGAAAATTCCTGGTCTCCGGCCGGTTTATGCGCGGACTTTATGGTATTATCAAAGGCGTCACATTCCCCTATTTGATCCTTGTATTGATAGCTCAAGAAAGGCATCTTCGCGATGCCGATCTGCAAGATTATCTTTGGATCTCAACCTATACTAAGAACGGAGGATTGATTTTGGCCATCACTACAACGGTAGTAAGTTTACTGCGCGGTATTCCGGTTCTGACCGAAGGACGTAAACTATTCGTGAAAGACGGGCAGTGAAATTAGCTATTTTTGATATTGACGGAACGATCACGCGAATCTCGTCGGAGCGGTTTTTCATAAAGTATTTGCTGAGGCATAAGACCTTAACTTATGTGCATCTCATAAAAACGTTTTTTCTTTTTTTAGTTAAACACCCCCTGCAGGCTAAAACGGGATTAAAACAAAACAAAATGTATTTATGGAATCTGAATGAATCCAACCTCCGCCGGCTGGCAAAGGATTGTTTTAAGAAAGAGATAATGCCAAATATCAAAACAGCGCTTGTGAGTGAAATCGAGCGGCGCAAGTCCGAAGATTATAAAATACTGCTTCTGAGCGGCTCTCTGCCGTGCCTGGTAGAACCTATGGTAGAGTATGTTAAAGCGGATTTTATGATCTGTTCTGAAGTTGAAAACGTAAACGGTGTTTTTACAGGGGAAATGAAAGCGTTGCATCCATACGGAGAAAACAAAAAGCTATTGGCAGAACAATTCTGTTCAAAAAATGGTTTTGAAATGAACCTATCGTGTGCTTATGCCAATGAATGGGCGGATCGTTTTCTGCTGGAAGCCGTCGCAGAAGCGGTCGCGGTCGACCCTGATAAAAAACTGAAAAAGTTGGCGATAACAAAGCAATGGAAAGTCATCAAGTACTGATATGCCGAAAAGTTTCAAGCTAAAACAAGCCGCGTGGTTCAAGGATATTGAGCAGGAATTCGTTGTGCCTGACGCCTTTGAACTTGATATCATAAGCCCCCGTGATGCAGAGCCGATGGACCGCGATGCGATCATAAAAGCTATTGATAACCCTTTTGGACCCTCACTAACCGATATGGCGTCCGGTAAAAAGCGGGTGGTTTTTGTTGTAGATGACCTCGGTAGACCGACACCGGCGCATGATATCATTCCCTATTTACTGGAACGATTGTTTGAGGCTGGTATACGGAATGAAAACATATCTTTTGTAATTGCAACCGGCTCACACAGACAACTGTCCCTTCAGGATCTCGAACGAAAATTGGGGAAAGATATTGTCGCGTCATACCCGGTAACATCTCATGACGCGTTTAATTCTCCCACCGTACATCTTGGTGTTATGGAAAACGGGTTTCCGTGCATTGCAAACCAGGAAGTAGCCAAAGCCGACGTGATTGTTGGAATCGGCTGTGTCATTCCTCACGCCTGTCATGGTTTTGGCGGGGGCGCAAAGCTATTTTGTCCCGGAATTGCCGGCATGGAAAGCATTGTCACCATGCATGGGTTTACGCCAAAACGAGGACGCGTTGTGATGGATGTGCCCGAAAATGAGTGGGATATGCGTTCAGCATCGGAAGCATTTGCTCTTCGTTTGCCACCGGTATTTCTTGTTGTCGTAGTCGTCAACTCTAAAAGAGAAATTTGCGCCCTATATGCCGGTCAAATTAACGAAGTTTTCCGCGCCGCTAGAGATGAAGCCAGCCGGGTTTACCAAACCGCTATTGATCCTGTCAGGGCAGAGCAATATGACGTAGTTTTTGTCAACATGTACCCACTTGATTCCGATCCAGTTCAATCAGGTAAGAGTCCGTGGATAAGACAGTTTTTTACAAACGCTATTCCGATCCAAATTAACAGTTCCGCTGACGGTATTGATTACCACGGGTGGAAATTACTGAGACGGAGCCGATTATCCACGCTCCTAATTCTACTGATCGGAGAGGGTCTTAGTTTAAAATTTATGCCTTCTATTTTCAGACGTCCTGCATCCTGGGGCCCCGTTAAAAAACTAAGATCCTATTGCGTAAAAAAAATGCTCGACAATCCGGGTGTGGACTATCCTTCATTCATCAAAAATATTAATTCCAATACACAAGCAGAAAGCATACCGGATCAGGCAAGTCAAAAACAACCGTCACTGTCAAAAAATCCATGGATTTATTCTGAAAATTATCCTCCTTCCCAATTCCGTAAGAAATATCCTCGAGGAGCTTTGTTAAGATCATGGGAAGAAGTCATTAGCGCTATCTCATACTACTTCCCAAAAGCAAAAATCGCTGTGGTGACATGTGCGCCTGTACAGATACCTGTCATAAAAGGATAACATGAAGGCACTGATTGACAGCAGAGATCATTCGTCGGTATTGAAGTTGTATGATCTCAGTTTGACCGAACGCTTATTGAGGCAACTTTGGGTTAGAGGTATTCGAGAAGCCTTAGTGTGTACTGATATCCGCCATATCTTTAAAACTGAATTTGAAAACCGGTTCCCGATGAAAGTGACCTTTGCAGGTTCTTTGAAACCAATTTCTGATACCAACGCAGACTGGATCGTACTTGATGGAAACGCCATTTATGATGACCGTATCCTTGATAGGATGATCAAAGAAGCAAGTAGCCTTCGGGTCGTTGACTCCCAGACATCCAATCATCCGAAAGCTTTAAGAATTCAAGGATCAAAGTTTACGGGGACGTTCCAAGACGCCTTCGAAAATATTTCTGACAAAGCCAAAGAGATGACGACTATTGATACGCGGACCATTAACACCTATATCCCGTTTTTGCGGAAATCCTATGTACCGACGATGCGTTATGTAAATGAAAATGACCAACTAAGAGAAATTGAAAATGACCTGTTTGAGAAGACATTCAAATCCGGTTTGGAGTGGATTGCCATTTACGGTTACAAAATTCCAGTAAGAGAACTTACAAGGTGGTTCGCAAGAACACCCATTACACCCAATCAAATCACTGCGGTTGCTATGTTTTGTCGATGGATTTCTATTCCTCTCTTGTTCATGCATCATGTTATATTTGGACTCTTGTTGGTTTGTATATTTATCATCTTGGATTCTCTTGATGGAAAACTTGCTCGGATGACCTT
>CAZHUW010000019.1:8312-29115 GCA_964535295.1 uncultured Bacteroidota bacterium | reverse complement strand
CCGAATTCCTGAACATGGTGTTATCTTTTAACACCGTTTTGGCCGCGGCCTTTTCGTATTGAGAGGATTGATGATACAGCAGTTGTTTTTCACAGCGGTGGATGGTCTTTTCTACGGCTTTACTGTTGTGATGGTGTACAGAAACGAGATAGTTTTTCCCAAGAAAAAAATCAAGCTCAGGCCGGTGAAGTTCATGCGACAGCGGATCGATCTCCGGTTCGTGTGTAACCAGGAAAATATATTCATCGAATTCATCCAATTTCGGGGAATTCGAATAGGTCATACAGTCTTCGATGCACAGGGGATGAAAATTAAAAATAGTCTGGAGGCGCATGATTTCTTCTTCAGAAGGAAAAGAAAGGTCGATCCAGAAAACCGATTTCGGATCCTTCAGGTAGATGACCAATTCGTCCAAGGGCAATGATTTGACGAATTCTTTTTCGTGCAGTTGTGTATAGATCGTGATCATGACGTCTCACTTTGAGGATTCAGATGCAGACCAATTTTGTGTATTCTTTTTCTGTCCGCCTCAAGGATAATGAATTTAAGGTTTTCATAGTTTACCACTTCATTCTTTTTCGGCATGCGTCTCAAAAGCCACAAAATAAACCCGCCTACGGTATTATATTCATCGGAAGGGATCGTCAGACTCAACTGTTCATTCATCTGACGGATTTCTACTTTGGAATCGATCATATACGATCCGTCATCCTGTTTTCTGATCATTGGTGAACTATCATCATATTCATCTTTGATCTCGCCGACGATCTCTTCTACCAGATCTTCCATGGTAACGAGGCCTTCTGTGCCGCCGTATTCATCGACAACGATAGCCATTTGCATACGGTTGGTCTTGAATTCCTTTAGCAATTCAGAAACCTTTTTAGTTTCCGGAACGAAATAAGGCATGGAAATAAATTCAATCGCGGACATGTCTTTGATATTTTTTCGCCAGGCATTCATTATGTTCTTGATATGCAGAACGCCGACGACGGTATCTACGGTTTGTTCATAGACCGGTAGCCTTGAGAGTTTTTCTTCGGCCATGATAGCCAGGATATCTTCCATGGGGGTGCCGACTTCTACGCAAACCATATCCACACGGGGAACCATGATTTCTTTGACGATGGTGTCGCCGAATTCGATGACACTGTGGATCATCTCTTTTTCTTCTTCAGCGATCGCGCCGTCGATCTCTCCCGCTTCGATGATGGCTTTGATCTCGTCCTCCGTGACGGTCAGACTGCGGACCTGTTCCGCCCCGCCGAAAGCTGTAACAAAAATACGTGAGATCCACACGAAAAAGGAACTGAATGGGAGCAGTAACGTCAAAGCAATATTGATCGGCGCGGCCAAGATCAAAAATATCCGCTTGGGATTATGCTGAGCGATGGCTTTGGGGACCACTTCTCCGAAAAGGAGCAGGGTGAATGTGATAACGCCCGTAGCCGCGGCCAGTGCGTACGGTTCGCGATAGCCGTGTAGACGCGCAATATCCATGGTAATACTGGATGCCAATACCGAAGCGCCCACATTCAGAATATTATTTCCTACATAGATCGTAGTCAAAAATTTATTCTGATTGGATGACCAGATGCCCAGGAGTTTGGCCCGGGTACCGCCCCGTTTCAGAATACTTTTGATTGTAACTTTACTGAGGGAATGCATCGCGGTTTCAACGCTGGAAAATATCCCGGATAGGAAAATGAGGACGAAAAAAATGGTTATTTCAAAAGCTGAAATATCGTTCATGGATCAGGATTCTATGCGGTTGGATTTTATCATAGTGGACGCTGCAAAAGTATTGAAATGACCATGAAAAGTCAAGTGAGATTCATTTTAATTTGCTTGATAAGATGCCTCTATTATATTACATTTTTTGCTAAAATATTGATATGAAATGCGATCTATTGCGAGCAGGTAGCGTATGGACATTCGAAGTACACCTCCCGCTGATAAAGACCAGAGAATAGCTTTGGAAAAGATCATGGCGCTGGTTCAGTCCCCGGCATTCCCGGGGAAACTGATGCCGGAACATGTGACCCAATTTCAGTCTAAAATCAGTACTTTTTCCGAGTCAGAGCTTCTGGTGGTGACACAGAAGGTCGAAGAAGAGATTTTGAAAAAATCCAAAAGCGGTAAAACCTTGCTTGTCAGCAAGCTTGAAGATATCGCCGCGCTGACGAAAATGGAAGTGATGCTTGGGCAGAAAACCGTTCCGGAGCCTGTCATCAACATGCTGTTGTCGCTGCTGGTCAATAAATCATCCAACTTCGGCACGCCGATTTTTGAAGGTAAACTGAATGAATTGTATCACAGTTCGGTGGCGAATGCAATCATTACTATCATTCTGGAAAAAGCCGCTTCGGAGGGGGGCGGTGCGGAAAAGTCGGGAAATTCCAAAGAGCTCAAAGATCTATTTGAGAAAAAGATCCGCGATACTGAAACGCTGATCAAATTGATCCAGATCATTGACAAGGTTGAACTCAATGGCGACGAACAGATGAAAAGCGTTTTTATCGTCAATCTGTTGGCAGAGGCGATGAAGCGCGACGAGACGATGCGTAAAAGCGAATCGATCACGATGAAGGACATGATCAACATCTATCTTCTGTCCAAACTACAGATGCGGTTGGCCGAATATGGATATCCCAACGAGACTCTAGAAGGTATTATTATCAATCGTCTTGGACAGTCGAACAATATCCGCCGGCAATTCAGAATACTAGATCACATCATCGAAGACACGTTATCCGGAGACCTCAATATCGAACTCGGCTCCAAGACCGAAAAACTTGAGTGGCTTCAGCTGATCAACGAGTTAGAAGTGGATGTGGCCCTGGAACAGTATGAAGAAAAATTAGTTCAGGATAATTATTCGCCATTGGACGAAGATATCAAAGACGCAATCCGTAAAACGCTGGCCGCGGATAATATCGCCGACCAGACCATTGCGGCCATTTCTTTTGCCCGTCGTCTGGATAACCCGGATGAATCATTGCATGAACCTGGAAAACTGACGGAGATCGCGCGCGAGACACAGTATCTGACATCAATGATCTTCAAGGTCAAGGGATTTCAGATCAAGGAAGTTTACGAATTTGTCGAACTTATCGGAGAATTGGATACGCAGAAGACGGGCCAGCAGAAGGTCGTCGAATATTTCAAACAGGAATTGCCGTGTATTGACAAAGGGGTGATGAAAGAAGAAGATCCGGATATCAAGAAAGCTGCACTTTCATCGCGGTATCTTTCGGCGCGTTTGATGAGCCGGTTTGATATCAATATCGACCTTCTGCAAATGTCAACCGACCACATCAGTCTTGACTCGACCAAGCTGACCAAAGATATGGATGTCGATGAATACGAACTGAGCCGTAAAATCGGCGAGTTCAATGAGATCCGTAAGCGTCTCGGGTTCTTCAATAAAGCGGAACGCGCCTTCATGACGATGAATCAGGTTGAAACGACGATCGAAAAAGAAAATATTCGGTTGGATAAGCAAGGTGTTTTTGAGATCCTGGATCTTATCAACGACATTGAATTGAGTATTGCCATTGGCGATTACGTCAATGGCGGCACGATTACACGCGGTCAAGGCGACGGGGACAATTTCGACAGCCGATATGTCGAATCTAAAGTCAAAGCCCTTTTTAAAGTCGAATCGATCAAGATGATTGAAAAGGATGCCGTTGAAAAGAATATCATTCCGGAATCGGTGCTGAACAAAGCAGAAGAGGAAGATAATTTTGAAGAGACCCTTTTGGATATAAAAAATTATTCAACGTATCTCGTGACGCGCCGGCTGGATAAACCGGAATACCCGCGGCATCTGCAGCGCGCACTGAACCTGATCCTGGCCCTGATCCAGGACGCGATCGGTTGGCGTCATTTCGAGAATACGCAGATACGCGCGAAAAGGGAGGTTGTACCGCTGATAGATGAATATCACCGCTTTTTCGGCAAACTGATCACGGCTTTGTCGGACGATAAAGACCCTACCCACGAAGAAGTGATTACGAAACTCCGCGACGATGATTTTTTTGCTATCACAGACAACAAAGACAGCTTGGAAGGCGGGAAGAAATCGGCGCCATTGGTACGATCGGAATTCATGAACCTTATGAATGACGAACGCTTTCAATCGTATATCGCAAAAGCTTTGAAGTTCTCAGAAACCTGCCAGGCCAAAGAATGGGTGATTTACAAAAGCGCACTGGACAGTCTGAAAAGCGAACTGGCGAATCACATTGACAAAACGTGTACGGTTGTTGATACCCTGATTCAGCAATTGAAGTCCGATAAGAAAAATGAAGCAAAATTCAAAACGTATATTGAAACGTTGCAGAATCGTTATTATGACCAGTTAAAACGGTTGGAGTTTCAGTTGACAACGAACAGGAAACCGTCGACGATTATAAAGATCGAATACGATCGTATCGCCAATTCCGATAAATTCAAAATATTTCTCAAACACACTTTTGAACTGACCAAAGGGGGAAATTGATCTGTTGGCTTACCCTATATTTACATATGGGGTGTAATCCTTATACAAAGAAGCCGACCGGGTTCTTTCAAGAATGGAAAATTCTATAAAATATATAAATTAACGTAAAAGGAAAGTATGTATCGCAGAACTATCACTTGGTTTATTGTCGCTACCGTGTTCAGCTTATTTGTAGTTTCGTGCAGCAAGAAGAATGTGACGCAATATATGACATCGCGTGAACATTATGAATACGCGATGAAATATTTCAATAAGAAGAATTATATCAAAGCCGCAGATGAATTTTCGTTGATCACGTATAAATTCAGCGGCTCCGATATCGCGGACGACGCCCAATATTACCTCGCCGAATGTTATTACCGGCAGAAAGATTATGTGTCAGCCAGTTCCGAATACGAACGTCTTGTTTCAAGTTTTTCCCGCAGCGAATACGTCGAACGGGCCATGTATAATATGGTGATCTGTTATAACGAACTGTCCCCGGGTTACGCGCTTGATCAGAAATTCACTTATGATGCCGTTCAGGCGATACAGAATTTTATGGATCTTTATCCCAAAAGCGGAAAAAAAACAGAGGTAGATTCGATATACACTCAAATTAAACTCAAGCTCGCGCGGAAACATTTTGAAAGCGCAAATATTTACCGAAAGGTGAGTGAATTCGAAGCGGCGATCGTTTATTATGATCAGGTGATCATCGATTATTATGACTCACCTTATGCGGGCCGGTCAAAATTCTGGAAAGGCTATTGCAACTACAAGATCGGCGAATTTCAAAAAGCAACACTGATCCTCAAAAAATTCATTGATGACTATCCGCTTGAGAAAAACCTGGTTGAAGACGCTAAAGAACTGCTTGTGAAGATCAAAGAGAAAGAAGAAAAAGAGCGACTTAAGAAAAAAGCTTCTATTGCTAGCGAGACCATTAATTGACCGGACGGCATGAAAAAACTGGGTATTTTTGGGGGAACATTTGATCCGATTCATAACGGGCACCTTTGCATCGCCGAAACGGTTTTAGAAAAAACGGACATTGATTGGATCGTGTTTATGCCCTCGGCAACCCCGCCGCATAAGCACAGCCATCCCATACTGTCATTTGAGCATCGTTGGAATATGGTGAATTTAGCTATTTACGGCAAAAGCGGTATCACGGCGAGCGATATCGAGCAGCGACTCGGGGGGATCTCTTACACCGTGCGTACGGTGGCAGCTCTGAAAAAGGAGTACACGAACCACGAAATCTATCTGATCATTGGTTCAGATTCTCTGCTCGCATTATCATCATGGAAAAATCCTGAAAAACTTGTCGAACAGTGCCGGTTTATCGTCTATCCACGATCAAATGCCGATCCATTGACAGCTGAAAAACGATTCCTCGATAAAGCGTTTTTATTGGATGCCCAATTGGTTCAAATTTCTTCATCCGATATCCGGTCGCGAGCAGCGAAGAAAAATTCTATTCACGGGTTAGTAGACGAAAAGGTCGAACACTATATCGAAGAATACCGGCTCTATCTTTCAAATTAAGGATCCGGCATGTATCACCGTCTTAAACCGTACTTCCGAAAATATAAACTCTACCTCATCTTTGGTTTTTTATTTGTTATTCTTAAGAATTTTTTCCAGTCATTAAGCCCCCAATTTATGGGGGAGGCCATCGATCTTGTTAATACAGACGGTCTGGAAGGGGGGGCATCATTCTATAGAACGATGGCTCAGTCGATTGCGAACTTCTCTGGCATTCAGATTCTGGTGATCTGCATTGTGAGTTTTCTCGCGATGGAAGTTCTGCATGCCATTTTCCTTTATGCGATGCGTCAGTCGCTGATCGTAGCATCCCGGAAGATTGAGTACGACTTACGGGGTGATTTTTTTGGTCACTTACAGAAATTGCACGTTCAATTCTTTCAGTATACACAGACCGGCGATCTTATGAGCCGGATGATCAACGATCTTGGCAATGTACGGGAAGTGTTGGGACCCGGAATCATGTATACGGCCAACACAATTGTGTCCTTTGTCTTCGTGCTGCCCATGATGATCCATATCAGTCCACAACTGACGTTCGTGGCATTTATTCCACTTATCGTTTTATCCTTTGCGATCAATCAGTTATCCAAACTCATTCATATACGGTCGCAAAAAATACAGGAGAAGCTTTCAGATATCAGTTCCATGGCTCAGGAGAATTTTTCGGGTATTCGCGTTATCAAGTCCTATGTTCGCGAGATTTTTGAGATCAGCCGTTTCAGGGCGCTTAGCCGGGACTATGTTACATTAAATATGGATATGGTAAGGGTTCGCGGTATTATGATGTCGAGCGTGATACTTACGATTGGGTTAAGTGTTGTTTCATTGCTGTGGTTTGGAGGCAGGTTGGTAGCTATGAATGAGATCTCACTGGGGGATTTTGTAGCATTCAATTCTTATCTTTCGATGTTAATCTGGCCGATCATCGCATTAGGCTGGGTTCTGAGTATTTTTCAACGCGGATCGGCATCGATGAAACGTATGAATCAGATATTCGAAACCGAGCCCGCTATCAAGGACGAACCGGCCGTGCATGATATAAAGGAACTCAAGGGAAAGATTGAGTTTCGCAACCTCGATTTTTCTTATCGCGATCAGCGTAAGGTTTTGGTGAATATCGATCTGACGATCGAGCCCGGAATGATGCTTGGTATTGTCGGGCAAACCGGATCCGGCAAAAGTACAATGGTCAATCTGATCCCGCGCTTGTACGAGATCCCGAAAAACACGTTATTCATTGATGGAATCGAAATTCACGAGATACCCCTTGCCACCTTACGCAGTCATATCGGTATGGTACCGCAGGATAATTTTCTTTTTTCCGACAGTATCATGGAGAATATGATATTTGGAACGGATCACGTGTCAACAGAAACGGCCGAATGGGCGGCTGAAGTTGCACAGTTGAAGTCCAATATTGACGAATTTCCGGAAAAATTTGAAACGATCATCGGCGAACGCGGCATTACTCTTTCCGGCGGACAAAAGCAAAGGCTCGCCATTGCACGTGCGATCATGCGTAAGCCGAGGATTCTAATTCTGGATGATTCGCTTTCGAGTGTGGATACGCGGACGGAGGACGAGATCCTCACGCGTCTCCGGTCCCTGATGCAAGGTAGGACGTGCCTCATTGTTAGTCATCGCATACAGACCGTCAAGTTTGCCGATTTGATAATAACTTTGTCGGACGGGAAAATAATTGAACGCGGGACACATGATGAATTGCTCACATTAGGGGGCGCCTATGCCGACATGTATCAGCGCCAGCTGCTCGAGGAAGAAATGGAGACTCTGGATCAATAATCGTCGCACATTCAAGACAGCAGAACTGGCTTAAACATATCTTTTTTGCGACTACCCTTCTTAAGTCTTTCCGTTAACCCAATAATTACAACAAACGCGGAGTATTTGCTAACGGCACGCCTTTTGGTTACATTATATAGTGGTTCTCACTATTAATCAAAAAAATAAGGAGAGGATGACATGAGAATTTGCAAATCATTTTTATGTTTTATGACGTTGGCATTTGTGACACTTAATGCCGTTGCCCAAAACAAAGTTCTGGAAAACCTTCAGCAATTAGGTGAAACCAACGCCAAAATGTACATTCAACCGGCCATTAACGGCATGGGGATGAATATGAGTAGCGGCTTTTTCCATTCTGCGAATACCCATCCGATTTTAGGTTTGGAATTTGGTTTAGTAGCCATGGTAGCCATGGCGCCAAATAAAGACAAAACCTATACTCCCGTTGTGCCAGGATACTCACCTGATCCTGCACCGACCGTGATAGGTAGCAAGAATAGCGGCGCGAATTATGGCGGTACAGTAATTCCTCCAGGGCTTGGAAGTAATACAATACCTTTTGTTACTCCTCAATTGACAGTGGGCGTACCGTTTAAGACTGATGTCATCGTAAGATATTTGCCGAAAATCAAAGCAGGTGACTACGGTAAAGTCGGCATGATGGGATTCGGCATCAAACATAACGTCAACCAGTGGATACCGATTCCGCTGCCCCTTGATGCGTCGGTTGGGTTTACATATCAAAGTCTAAAAGCCGATAAGTACCTTACCGCAACCTCTACTTCATATCAGTTTATAGCCAGCAAGAGTTTACTCTTCCTTAATGTATATGGCGGATTTGCAATTGAATCATCTTCGATGGACGTTAAATATGATCAGGATGGAGGCGGTCAGGTTAAATTCAGCGCGGACGGGTCGAATAAATCAAGACTCTATGCGGGCGCAACCCTCAATCTGCTTTTGATCTATCTCAATGCAGATATCAACTTGGGCAAATATACAGCGGCCAATGTCGGACTCGGGTTTAAGATCCGGTAAATCTATGAAAAGAGAATAAAAAGAAGCTGATCCTCTTCAGGGTCAGCTTTTTTTATTGAAAGGAGCGAATTTGATAAGCGCTGTTTCGTATTCTTCCGGGGTATTCATATTATAGAAAACATCCGGATGGGTCTTACCTTCGATAGCTTTCTGCGGTACTAGAACGTATGGAGTCCGATCGAACAAACTCCGGATAGAATAGTCATTATTAGAGAACATCTTTTCGATTGGCGGTAAGCATTTTTTAGAATACAACGCGCAAAGAGGTTCATATCCTTTGGCTGTTTCTGGTACTACCGCGAACACGTTGTCATTCAAATAGCCTGCGAGATAAGGAACTATCCTTGCGTCAAACAACGGAAGATCGCATGCGAGGACGAAATTGGTCTCATATCGAGAGTGTGTCAATCCTGAATGAAGTCCGGATAAGGCCGAGGAAGTCTGATAAATGTCGGTAAATTTATTATGCGGTAGAAAGGATAGTTTTTCAGGCTCATTGGTTATCAGGATCACCTCTTCGGTGGCCTTCTCAAGTTCTCGGATAAGGATTTCCGCCAGCGAGGAATTAAAAAATGGGAGCAGATATTTATCCGTTCCCATTCGTTGTGACTTGCCGCCGAGAAGAATGATGCCGCCCGGCTTCCCATATTTTTTCATTACGGTTTGATGACGGCTTTCTTGAATTTTTCTTTCGCATTGAGGTCGACGGTATATATCGCCTCTTTTGCCTCTATCTGAAGCACAGTTGCGGTTTCCGTCAAGCGTGCGTTTCTGAATAACGTAAGGTACTTTGAGTTATCAATGTAGACGTTCAATACTTGGTTCTCATAAACAACATAAAACCAGGTGAGTTTCCCGTTCTCTTCCAACTGTGTGTCTTTGATATTGACGGCAACAAGATCCGTTGCGTTTTTAAACAAGATCTTCGTTTCATGTTCGGTTTTGGATTCACCGGTGACAATGACCGCCTTGACTTCATTCGGTTTAGGCATCATAAAGTTTTCAATCCGGAATTTCTGATTATGTTTTTGCATCAGATTTTCAGGAGGAGTTGCAGCGATTACCGGCTTTTCATCGATCTTTTGTTTGGCCGTACTTTTTTTGGCCGCAATCTTCTTTGAGTCATCGGAATGGATTTCTTTTTTGGTTTCCTCTTTAGGCGTCTCGGTCTGTGACGGGACCTGTTCTTTCTTGATCTCTTTATCTGCGATAGGCGCTTCGATAGGTTTGTTAAAGAACAACTGATATGTTAGAACAGAACAACCCGCCATTATAATAATGGCCGCAGCGGCCTTGAGGATAAACGGGACCCATTGACGCATGCCAGACGAATTTGAGGATGTATGAAGCTGTAAAGGTTCTGAAGCTTCTGTTTTCAGAGATTCCCGGAGACGCAGTTTTAATTCCATCCGCCCTTTATTGCGTATAGCGGCGATCACGGCAGTGTTGAACTCTGCCTCTTCGAGGAATGAAGGATCCTTATCCAGCAGGAACTGGAAACGCGCCTCTTCCTCCTCGGTCAGTTGCCCGAAAATATGACGGTCCAACACGTCATTTTCTTCAAGCCAATTTCTTTCTTCCTGGGTTAACATGGAACTCTTTTCGTTATAATTTTATCATTTAGGGTGATAGGGTCGTCATTTGAATTCTTTTTTCACCAGTTTCTCAAGCTCTTTTTTACACTGCCATTTCTTGGCTTTGGCAACATCCGTATTGCTGAAGTGCAGAACCCGCGCGATCTCTTCCATTCCTTTTTCTTCCAGATAGAACATGGTCAGAACCCTTCTGCACGTGGCGCCCATCTGATCTATGCATTTCAAAATAACTTTGTATTCTTCTTTGTGGATGATATTCCGCAAGGCGTCAATGCGTTCTTCCACCACTTCATAATCCTCAAGCGAAGTGATCTTCCCAACCTTACGTTTATTGATCTCGCGCAGCCACTTATTCCGCACGACGGAGTAAAGGTACGTGCTGATCTTTGACGTCAAGTCAAAGTCGCCGCGGGTCACGTTTTCCCAAAGAACAACCAAAGCATCCTGAAGCATGTCTTGCGCATCATCTTCACGTCCGCTGTTATCCAGAACGTATTTCCGAACCATGATGATATTATTTCGGTAGAGCTCGGCAAGGGCCTTTTCATCACCCTGGCGTATACGTTCTATGATCCTTTGATCCGATTCGACCGTTGCATTTTCGTACGAAGGAGTGGCTGGTTTCATGAATCCATATCAAATTAGTTATACATACGGTTTTTAATAAGAAGTAAACGAAAAAAAATCAATATTACGGGTTAAGGGTGCCCCGTTTCTTCGAATTGGCAAGTTTTTCACGGGCTTTCAACATCTGGATGTCCTGAATTTTGATCCTGGTTATGTTCTTTTCCTGCATATCGTCAGTGAGGGCCATATACCTTTCCAGAGAACGGACAGCTTCGTTGTATTTCCCTATATTTTTGTAGGCCATGCCTAACTGGTAATGGGCTTGTGCATCACGGTTGTCGGATTGAACTGATTTCTCCAGGTAAAGGATGGCTTCGTTCTTTTTTTGCTGGGTCGCGTAGAGCATTCCCAGGGCCAGCGTATATTTGGATTCGCCCGGAACCAGTTCGATCGCAGTGAGCAATTCCGTTTCAGCTTTGGTGAATTCACGTTTTAAAATATAAGCCTGCCCTAAGTTATAATGAGAGCTGGCCAGCGATTTGTCCAGTTTTATGGCATTCGTATATGCGTTGATAGCCGCATCGAGTTGGCCCAATTGTCCCGAAACATTACCGAGATTATTATAGACCTGCGCAAAGTCGGGGTCCAATTCGATCACTTTCATATACTGGATGCGTGCTTTTTCAGCCAATCCCATCTTTTCGTACAGATTGCCCATTTGAAAATAGGCGTCGCGGTATTCCGGATATGCCGCAATGGCTGACTGATATTGTTCGGCGGCAGAAGAATACTGGCCTTCGCGTTCAAGGGCAAGCCCCTTTTTAAAAAAAGGCTCAGCTTTTTCAAATTCTTCGTTCTTTCCGCACCCACCGCAGCCCTGTAAGAAAATAAAACTGACAAAGAACAGTTTGGGCATGAGTTTCAAAGACGTCATATGCCCGCAAATATAGACAACCGTTTATATAATCGCAAGAAAAATGGGGACTGCTGGAATCTAATTCTCGATCCGCGCGATTTGATCCCGTATTTGGGCGGCTTTTTCGAATTCCAGTTTCTTTACCGCTTCCTGCATATCATTTTTCAATCTCTGTATCAATGCTTTTTTATCCTCCGATGACAGCATTGCATCATAATCAGGCAGTTTTTCTGCGGCAAGCCGGTTTTGCTCCTGTTCTTCATTATAGAGAAAGTAATCGGCAACCGACGTAGCGCGCAGGATCTCTTCCCGTGTTTTGGAAATGCCGGTCGGCGTGATATTGTGTTCAACATTATGGCCGATCTGAAGTTCGCGGCGGCGGTTGGTCTCATCGATCACCGCTTTCATAGAATCGGTAATTTTATCCGCATAGAAGATCACGCGACCGTTTACATGCCGTGCCGCGCGTCCCGCCGTCTGCATAAGCGAACGTTCGCTGCGCAAGAACCCTTCTTTATCGGCATCAATGACGGCAACCAGCGACACTTCCGGCAGATCCAACCCTTCGCGTAGAAGATTGATCCCAACCAGTACGTCGAATTCATGCAGGCGAAGATCACGAAGGATATTCACACGTTCCAGCGAATCAATTTCAGAATGCATATACCTGACACGTATCTTCAGGTTCACTAAATATTCCGTCAAGTCTTCGGCCATACGTTTGGTCAAAGTGGTTACAAGGACACGCTCGGACTTAGCAGTACAATCGCGGATCTCGTGAATCAGATCGTCAATTTGATTTTTGACCGGCCGCACCTCGATCTTCGGGTCGAGTAATCCGGTCGGGCGAATGATCTGTTCGATGATGACGCCTTCACTTTTTTCGAGTTCATACGCGGATGGCGTTGCGCTGACGAATACGACCTGTCCGAGCATTTTTTCGAATTCTTCGAACTTCAGTGGGCGGTTATCCAGCGCGGAAGGCAGCCGGAAACCGTATTCCACCAGTGTCGTCTTACGCGCCCGATCGCCATTGTACATGGCGCGAACCTGAGGGAGTGTAACATGGGATTCGTCAATGATCATCAGGAAATCCTTAGGGAAGTAATCCATAAGGCAATGCGGGCGTTCGCCTTCCCCGCGTCCGTCGATGTGGCGGGAATAATTTTCAATACCTGAGCAATAGCCGAGTTCCAGCATCATCTCGATATCGTATTTGGTGCGTTGTTCAATACGCTGCGCTTCGAGTAATTTGCCCTGCGAACGGAATAAAGTGAGGCGTTCCTCCAGTTCCTTCTGAATCCGCAAAATTCCTTGATGCATTTTGGCTTCAGTGGTGACGAAATGCGTTGCGGGAAAAATAACGGCCGTCTGAGGTTTGCGAATCACTTTGTTGGATACCGGTTCGAGATAGGTGATTTGATCAATTTCATTGCCGAACATCTCGATGCGAACGAAATAGTCCTCATACGCCGGAAAAACGTCGATCACATCGCCGCGCACGCGGAACGTGCTGCGCTTGAAATCCATGTCATTGCGGTTGTATTGCATATCGACGAGCCGTTCCAGGATCTTGTTACGTTCGATCTGCTGGCCTTTTTCGACGAAAACATACAGGTCCTTATAATCCTGAGGCGACCCGATACCGTAAATACAACTTACCGAAGCCACTATGATCACGTCCTGCCTTTCAAGAAGAGAACTGGTCGCGCGCAGGCGGAGTTTTTCGATCTCATCATTGATCGACATATCTTTTTCTATGAACGTATCGCTGGATGGAACGTAAGCTTCCGGCTGATAATAATCGTAGTAACTGATAAAATACTCGACGGCATTCTCGGGAAAAAACTGTTTCAGTTCGCCGTACAACTGCGCCGCAAGCGTTTTGTTGTGTGACAAAAGAAGCGTGGGCTTCCCGATCTGCTCGATCACATTGGCCATGGTAAAAGTCTTACCGGAACCCGTGACGCCGAGCAGGGTCTGGTACTTAGCGCCGCGATGAATGCCGTCAATCAATTGCGCGACAGCGGCCTTTTGGTCGCCTTGCAGAACAAAATCCGATTTGAGTTTAAAGGGGGCCTTTGAGCTCATGCAACTAATCACGTTAGATTTTATTGGTGAAGCATGATAAGAATTTTTCAAACTAATTCAAATGCCATTTAAAATTTGTACCGGAACTTAAAATAAGCAGCTCCCATCTCTTGACTTCATCTGTGGTCTGGTGTAAATTAATCAACACGGGATATAATTAGAGATTGACAAACATCGTGGTCAACATGTAATGCCATGCATTACAATGTCAATTCATTCGTAGTCAGGCAACAATTCCCGTCATCAAATTAGAGATCGACTTAAATAAGTCAGCGCAGTCAGTTTGAAGAAATCTTTCGTCATCCGATGGATTTCTGCATCCGATTCGAAAAGGCGCGACTTTTTCCGTTTCAATAGACGGGAGCTTTCCAATGAAGGGCATGAATGTCTCCAATGAGTTTTTCCATTCGGCGTTTGAAGCGGCGCCCAGCGCGATGGTCATTGTTGACAAGAAAGGGAATATTATCGTGGTCAATTCCCAAACGGAGAAACTATTCGGATATGGACGTGAAGAATTGATCGGACGATCCGTTGAGATCCTTGTTCCGCAACGTTATCGTGACAAACACCCCCTATACCGTGAAGATTTCTATTCGGATCCCCAAACCCGCCCCATGGGGATGGGAAGGGATCTGTACGGCCTTCATAAAAACGGGAGCGAATTCCTCATTGAGATAGGGTTGAATCCTATTCAAACTGAAAATGGCATGATGGTACTCAGTGCGATCGTAGATATTACTGAACGCAAGCGCGCAGAAAAGGCGTTGGAAAAATATTCTCATGATCTTGAGCGGTCTGAAGAGAAATTTCGTTTGGTTGTGGAATCGGCCCCCAATGCGATGGTCATGATCAATCAGGCCGGCAGGATCGTTCTGGTCAATGCACAAACGGAAAAGCTATTCGGCTATCCGCGCGGTGAATTGATCGGACAATCGATCGAAATCCTGATTCCTTTGAAATTTCGTAACCAGCACCCTGCTTTCCGAAATGATTTTTTTGCGGATCCGCAGGCAAGGCCGATGGGCGTCGGGCGCGATCTTTTTGGTATGCGTAAGGATGGCAGCGAAGTACCCATCGAAATAGGGCTCAATCCGATTCATACCGCCGATGGCATGTTGGTGTTGAGCGCTATCGTAGATATTACCGAGCGTAAAAGGGCTGAAAGAGTTCATGAGAGATACACAGCAGAACTGGCCCGTTCAAATGAAGAACTGCAGAATTTCGCATATATCGCATCGCACGATCTGCAGGAACCTCTTAGAAAGATCCAGTCGTTTGGCGACCGGCTAAAAACAAAATTCAACTCGGTGCTTAACGACGAAGGCAACGATTATATCGTACGAATGCAAAATGCTTCCATCCGTATGTCCCATCTGATCGAAGACCTGCTGACATTCTCTCGTGTAACGTCGCAGGCAAAACCTTTTGAGGCAGTTGATCTAAATGCCGTTTTAGGCGATGTCATTTCCGATCTTGAGGTACAAACAGCCAAAACCGGTGGGGAAATCATTAAGGATGAACTTACGGTGATCGATGCGGATTATTCTCAAATGCGCCAGCTTTTCCAGAACCTGATCAGCAATGCGCTGAAATTCCACGGTGAGAAACCTCCGAAAGTAAAGATACGGGGGCGGTTTCACGATCAGAATGATACCCGGTATTACCAGGTATTCATTGAAGATAACGGCATTGGTTTCCAGATGAAATACACAGACAAGATATTTACGATTTTCCAGCGCCTCCACGCCCGAAGCGAATATGAAGGCAGCGGTATAGGCCTCGCTGTCTGCAAGAAGATCGTACAGAGGCACAGTGGGTTTATTACGGCTCAAAGCACAGAAGGAGCAGGTTCGACGTTTATCGTTACTCTTCCGGTTATGCAAAGTAAAAAGGAGCAGTTATGAACGACATGGCCAAATCCATTACGATTCTAATGGCCGATGATGACGAGGATGACCGCTTGTTAGCCCGCGAAGCATTCATCGAAGGGCGTTTACGAAACGAATTGTGCTTCGCCGAAGACGGGGAAGATCTGATGGATTATTTATTCCGCAGGGGAAAATATGCCGGCACGAATATACCCCGACCCGATATTATTCTGCTGGATCTGAACATGCCGCGAAAAGACGGACGTGAGGCACTCAAAGAAATTAAATCCGATCCTAACTTAAGAAGCATTCCGGTCATCGTTCTTACAACATCCAAGTCTGATGAGGATATCGTTAAATCATACGATCTCGGTGTCAATTCATTTATAAAAAAACCCGTTAAATTCGACTTGCTGGTTGATGTGATCCGATCCATTGGGAAATACTGGCTTGAGATCGTGGAGTTGCCGGCGTCTTTGAAAGGCAAAATATGACAAAAAAAAATATGAAGATTCTTCTCGTTGAAGACGATGAGGATGATTATGTCATTACGCGGAACATGATAAGTGAAATCAATGAAAAAAAATTTGAAATGGAATGGGTATCCAGTTTTCATGAAGGCGTTGACTCTATCTGGCAAAGTAACTACGACGTATGTCTGCTGGACTATCGGCTGGGTAAACACAGCGGGCTTGAACTGTTGCAAAAGGTCAAAGCCAAGCACATCGACCTGCCGATCATAGTTCTAACGGGTGCCGGTGACCGTGAGATCGACCTCCAGGTCATGAATGAAGGCGCCGCAGATTTTTTGGTCAAGGGCAAATTTGATGCCTCGGGGTTGGAACGTACAATCCGCTATGCGGTAGCTCATAAGAACTCCGTCAAGGCATTAAGGGATGCGGAGAAACATCTTCGTGACAGGGAAGCTGCGTTCAGGCTGATGTTTGCGGACAATCCGCTTCCGATGTGGGTTTATGATTTAGAAACGCTGAAGTTCCTTGAAGTTAATGAAAGGGCGATTTCGTATTACGGGTATTCGCGTGAAGAGTTTTTGCGAATGTTCATTGAGGATATTCGTCCGACGGAGGACAAGAAGAAGCTGCGGGATCACATTAAATCGGAACGCGCGGCTCTTGAGAACTCCGGCCATTGGCGCCATTTATTGAAAGGCGGCCGTGTGATTGATGTGGAGATCATCTCACACACTCTCATGTTTGGGGGCCGGAGAGCGGTACTGGTCGTGAGCCAGGACATTACCGAACGTAAGCGGATGCAGGAATTTTTGCAGGAATCAGAAAAAAAATACCGAAGTTATTTTGAAGAAGATCTGGCCGGACATTATATCTCATCCCCCGACGGGACGTTGTTGGAATGTAATCCGGCCTTTTTACGTATATTCAGTTTCCCATCCGTCGAAGAGGCCAAGGCGACCAATCTAGGATCGCTTTATCGCGATCCTGCCGAACGTGCACATTTTCTTGACCTGATCCGAACCAACAAAAAACTGGAATTTCATGAAACCGAAATGACACGGCTGGACGGCAAAACTCTTTATGCCGTCGAAAACGTTATTGGTGTGTTCGATGATGCCGGCAAATTGATACAGGTCAGGGGGTTTGTGTTTGACGATACACGCCGGAGGGAATTGGAAGAACAACTCATCCAATCGCAAAAAATGGAAAGCCTGGGTACTTTGGCGGGAGGCATTGCACACGATTTCAATAATATCCTGAGTATCATCGTCGGGCATGCCCATCTCTTGGATAAAGAACGGGGAAGTGTAAAAGAAAACGTCCAGACCATTGTCAAATCAGTCCATCGAGGAGCGGCCTTGGTAAGGCAATTACTCACATTTGCACGAAAAGAAGAAGTCCGGCTGGAGTCTATTCTGATCAACGATATTATCAGCGACGTTCATTCTCTATTGCGTGAGACTTTCCCAAAAACGATTCGTATATCTCTTCAGTTGACGACCAACCTTCCTCCGATCGTTGCGGATAGTACCCAAATGCATCAGGTGCTATTGAATTTGTGCGTGAATGCACGCGATGCGATGCCGCGCGGCGGAATGTTAACGATCAGCACGCAGCTTGAGTCCGGACAATCCGTTTCAGAAAAGCTCCATAAAGCGTTAGGAAGGGACTTTGTACATGTAATCGTTTCCGATACGGGTACCGGTATGGACGAGGCAACCAAAGCCAGGATATTTGAACCCTTTTTTACCACTAAGGAAAGGGATCGCGGGACGGGTATGGGCCTGGCTACTGTCTATGGCATTGTGGAAATGCATCACGGTCACATCGAGGTTGTAAGCGTTCTTGGGAAAGGAACGGAATTCCATTTATACTTTCCGGTCCAACCCGGTTTTATTGAATCTAAAAGAAGTCAGGAAACGGATGAAGATATTCGGGGAGGAACCGAGACTATCTTGATTATTGATGACGAAGACGCTATCAGGGCTTTTATGGAGACCGTTCTGTCAGACGCGGGTTATAATGTGCTTACCGCTAAAGATGCCGATGAAGCGATTGGCGTTTATTCCGAACATGCTGACGATATTAGTTTGGTACTAAGCGATATCGGATTGCCGAAACTCAACGGTCCTGAACTGTTTGATGCGTTGAAAGAAATACGTATGGATATTAAAGTGGTCATGGCCAGCGGATATATAGAACCGCAGGTGAAATCCGAAATGTTCAAAAAAGGAATTAAAGATTTCATTCAAAAACCTTACACGGCTAATACACTGCTCAAAAAAATCAGGGACATTCTGGATCTCCAATCCTAAAAACGGAATGCAGGTCATCAGTTGGAAGCCGAGAATAACACCTTCGGATTCAAAGCGGTCCATTGTTAAAGATTCCCTTGCATTACACGGGTCTTTCGTTTAATTTTGAGCCTATTAAGAATGACCACATCTTTTACTCAACTATAAAAAGGAGAACCTATGAAATTTTTTATTGACACGGCTAATCTGGACGAGATCAAAGAAGCGGCGTCCTTAGGCGTTTTGGACGGTGTGACCACTAATCCGTCGCTTGTTGCAAGAGAGAAGAATGTTGACTTTATCGAATTGCTCAAAGAGATCTGCAAAGTTGTTGACGGGCCGATCTCCGCTGAAGTAGTGAGCACCGACCTCGACGGCATGCTTAAAGAAGGACACGAACTGGCCAAACTGCACAAGAACATCACGGTGAAACTTCCTTTGATCAAAGCCGGCCTGCAGGCCTGCAAAATATTTACATCCGAAGGCATCAAAACCAACGTTACATTGTGTTTTTCGCCCAATCAGGCCTTATTGGCCGCTAAGGCAGGAGCGACTTTTGTCAGCCCGTTTGTCGGGCGCCTGGACGATATTAGTACTAACGGTATGCAATTGATCGACGAGATCGTCAACATGTATGACAATTATGGATACAAGACGCAGGTTCTGGTGGCGAGCGTACGCCATCCGATGCATGTGGTCGAAGCTTGCCAGATCGGCGCTCATGTTTGCACGATGCCTTTCAAAGTGATCGAACAATTGATCCATCATCCTTTGACCGATCTCGGATTAAAGAAATTCCTGGAAGATTGGGAAAAAATGAAAAAAGGAAAATAGCCCTTAGGATCTTATAAAGCTCGTAAATTACAATCCCCGTACTTTTCTCGTACGGGGATTTGTAACTTTTGGCCCGGCCGGGCGTAATAAACTAAAAAACTATTTCAAAAAGCGGTAGTATCATGCGTAAAATATCCGGAATGCTTCTGATGATTTTTTTCTCTGTGTCATCCTTATATACACAGGACGACATAACGTCTTCCCGCCAGAATGCGCTCACACGGTCGATCAAAAGGGTCATTCCGACCATCGTGGGCATTAACGTCGTGTCCATTCAGGAATACACGTATTCCAACCCATTTATCAACGACGAGTTCTTCAGTCAGTTTTTTCCTAAACAAAAATATTATGACAAGGTCAAAGGTCTCGGATCGGGATTCATTATTTCGGATGACGGTTATATTCTGACGAATGAACATGTTGTGAATGGAGCGATCGAAATCATCGTAACTCTGACGGACGGTTCAAAATATCCCGCAAAGATCGTTGGCATGGACCGAACCGTTGACATCGCCCTATTGAAGATCACACCCGATCGAAAGCTGAAATATTTGGTTTTTGCCGATTCCGACGACCTTATTATCGGCGAATGGGCGATCGCTTTAGGAAATCCATTCGGACTTTTCGATATCAATAATCAGCCGACAGTGACGGTAGGTGTTATCAGCGCAACGAAACGCGATTTCGGACTGGTGGACGGGAGCCATTCTTATCAGAATATGATCCAGACGGACGCAGCGATCAACGGCGGCAACAGCGGAGGCCCGCTGGTGAATTCCGCAGGGGAGGTTATCGGCGTGAATACGTTTATTTACAGCGGCAGTGCGGGAAAGACCAATATTGGTATTGGTTTCGCCATTCCGATCAATCGCATTGCCAAAATACTGCCGGAATTGAAGAAAAACGGTTCTGTCAACCGGTCGTTCACCATGGGTTTCAAGTATCAGGCCGTTGACCGGATGATCGCGCAGTATCTTGGGCTGGAAGAAGTGAAAGGCATCGTCGTATCCGAAGTTGAAAAATCGGGACCGGCTGAAACGGCAGGTTTACGCGTCAGCGATGTCATTACGAAGATCAACCTGCAAAATGTGAATAACGAATACGATTTTCGAAAGATCATTTTAGGCGACGATCTCAGGATCGGCGATACGGTCAGCCTGGAGGTAGTCCGGGAGAAAAAGAAATTCACACTGAAGCTTATTCTGGCTAAAGCCTGAAACCAACTTATTTTGAGAAAAAAATCACATTTTTAAGATTGTTGTAAAATTCCACATAGTTATA
>CAZHUW010000019.1:0-8212 GCA_964535295.1 uncultured Bacteroidota bacterium | reverse complement strand
ATTTTGAGAAAAAAATCACATTTTTAAGATTGTTGTAAAATTCCACATAGTTATACGTTAAATCCTTATTTCACCCGCCTTTTTATCCACTCATTACGAATTTCCTGATAAAAATCATATTTAAACCTGACCCAAGTCTTAACACTTTGCTTTTATTTTCCTTAACTTATGACTGTTAGGCGATGATCCAAATGACGAAACGGGTCAAATTACTAAAGCGGAGGAAAATAAGGATGAAATGGACGGACGAATATAAGAGAAAAAGTGTGACAGCCCCGGAAGCGGTTTCACTCATAAAACCGGGCGATAAGATCTTTACCAGCGGGAATGCTGCGACTTCCTACGTATTGCTCAATGCTTTGGCCGACCGCAAAGACGAATTGACGGACGTAGAAGTAACCCACGTGCTGCTGATAGGTAATGACCCGCTTTCCAAACCTGAAATGGCGGGACATTTCCGGCATAACTCCCTTTTCGTCGGACCGGCAGACCGTGAAGCGGTCAATGACGGCCGAGCCGATTACATACCCGTATTCCTTCATGAGATCCCATGGCTATTCTCATCCGGTCAGAAACATCTGGATGTAGCGATCATTCAAACCTCACTGCCGGACGAACACGGCTATATGAGTTTAGGGGTAGAAACGCTGGCGACCATGGCGGCCTTAAAAGCAGCCAAGATCATTTTGGCTCAGGCCAACGCAAAAATGCCACGTACATTAGGCGACTGCTTTATCCACGTATCCAAAGTAACGAAGATCGTGGAGGTCTCTGAGGATATTCCGGAACTTGATAGATCAGAGCCTACCGATATTGAGCGCCGCATTGGCCAGCATGTGGCGCAGCTCGTTGATGACGGTGCGACTTTGCAACTCGGCATCGGCGGGATTCCCGATTCCGTATTGTCCTCACTCTATGACCGAAAAGATCTGGGTATTCATACTGAAATGGTTTCCGACGGTGTGATCCAGGCTATTGAAGCCGGTATCATCAACGGATCAAAAAAGACTTTGCATCCCGGAAAGGTCGTCGGTACGTTCGCGCTCGGCAGCCGTCATTTGTACGATTATATACACAATAATCCGATGTTTGAATTTCATCCGTCGGATTACACCAACGATCCTTTTATTATCTCCCGTAATGAGAATATTGTGGCCGTCAATTCCGCCATTGAAGTGGATCTGACCGGCCAGGTCTGCGCCGATTCCATCGGAACCAAGATCTTTTCAGGATTCGGCGGCCAGGTGGACTTCATTCGCGGAGCGGCGTATGCGAAAGGCGGCAAACCGATCATTGCTCTGCCCTCGACGGCGCAGGGCGGAAAAGCCTCGCGCATTATGCCGATACTCAAATCCGGGGCGGGCGTTGTAACCACGCGCGCGGATGTGCATTATGTTGTGACGGAATTCGGCGTGGCATATCTGCATGGAAAAAATTTAAGAGAAAGAGCGGAAGCGCTGATCGCTATCGCTCATCCCAATTTCAGAGAAGAATTAGCAAAAGCTGCTCACGAAAGGCTGAAATACAGTTTCTTCATTCACTGAAGCCCTCGGGCAGCGAGGAGCACTTATGCGGCTTTTTAATCCCGGTACTGAAAAATTAATTATCGACAGTAAAGAACTACAGAAACTTTTTGATTCCCTCCTTTCCCGCGGCTACATCACGATCGGCCCGACCGTAAAAGACCAAGCCATCACACTCGATGAGATCCGTTCGGCTAACCGGCTTCCTGCCGGATGGACGGATGAACAAGGCGGCGGAACCTACCGGCTGAAGAAACGCAACGACGACGCATGGTTCGGCTACACCCTGACGCCCGCATCATGGAAATCTTATCTCCACAGCCCCGCGATCAAGCTTTGGTCGGCCAAACGCAACGGCAAAGGATTCGAGGTCAACGGCGATCAGCCGGCGGCGGTCAAATATGCTCTCATCGGCGTACGCGCGTGCGAACTGCAGGCCATCGCCGTTCAGGACAAAGTGTTTTACGGTGCCGATTATCAGGACCCGTCCTATATAGGCAAGCGCGAGAACGTTTTTATCGTGGCCGTAAATTGCAGCGTCGCCGGCCATCATTGTTTTTGCACGTCCATGCAAAGCGGTCCGAAAGCGACGAAGAATTTCGATATTGCACTGACGGAGATATTGGAGGGAAAAAATCATTATTTCGTTGCCGAAAGCGGAACGGATCTGGGCGCCGAGATACTACGGGAAGTTTCTTCATCAACGGCTAAACCGGAACAGGCGGAGCTGGCCGAAAAAATCATTGAAAATACGATCTCACAGATCACAAAGAAATTGGACACGAAGGGGTTAAAAGAGATACTTAACCGCAACACAGAAAACAAAACCTGGGATGCGGTGGCCAAACGATGTCTCAGCTGCGCCAATTGTACCATGGTTTGTCCGACCTGTTTCTGTACCACCGTTGAAGATGTCACGGACCTCAGCGGGGAACATGCGGAACGTTGGAAGAAATGGGATTCCTGTTTCACCGTGCGCTTTTCTTATATACACGGCGGCAGCATTCGTTCCACCCCAAAATCACGTTACCGTCAATGGATGATGCATAAACTATCCAATTGGTCGGATCAATTCGGAATGGACGGCTGCGTTGGATGCGGACGCTGTATCACGTGGTGTCCTGTAGGAATTGACCTGACGGAAGAGGCCGCGGCAATTCGGGCAAGTGAAAAACATTTGCCGGTTGCAGATGATGATTAACACACCGGGCGACAAGTCCGGTGAATTTTAATAAACCGAACTATTAACCGTAATAAGTACTTGCACTACTTACATCGGGGGAAACAATGGAAAACCTAGAATCAGTATTGAAAGAACATGCATTTCTGTCGGACTTTCCGGAAGAACTATTTCCGGTCATTGTCGGCTGTGCGTCCAACGTTCGGTATGACACCGAGCAGTTCATTTTTCACGAAAGCGAAGAGGCCAAGAAGGTCTATCTGATCAAACAGGGTAAAGTGGCGGTTGAGATATTCGTTCCCGGCCGCGGCCATGTGGTCGTTGAGACGCTTGAAGCAGGCGATGTGCTCGGATGGTCCTGGCTCGTACCCCCATACTATTGGCATTTTGATGCACGGGTCGTAGAGCCGACGCGGGCGATCGCTCTGGACGGAGAATGCCTGCGTAAGAAAAGCGAAGATAACCACGAGCTTGGTTATCAGCTTCTCAAGCGGTTCTTTAACGTCATTTCCTCACGTCTCCAGGCAACACGTTTACAACTGATGGATGTGTATGGAGCAAAAGCGGACTGGTGATACATGATTGCAGAAGTACAAAATGCGATGATGCCGCGGCTTTTTCAGATCAGCCGCGCGCTCAAAGAAACGCACGATACGTTCACGTTCGAACTGAAACCGCTGGATAACGGCGAATTCACTTTTAAGCCGGGGCAGTTCAATATGCTGTATCAATTCGGCGTAGGTGAAGTGCCGGTATCGATCAGCGGAGACCCCGGCAAGAGGCACAGCATTATTCACACGATCCGAGCGGTCGGAACGGTAACGAAAGCGATGCGCAAATTAAAAAAAGGCGATTTTCTCGGCGTGCGCGGACCGTACGGCACGGACTGGCCGGTTGAAAAAGCGACGGGACACGACGTGGTCATTGTCGCAGGCGGTATCGGATTGGCACCGCTCCGGCCGTCGATCTATCATATTCTCAAGAACAGAGAAAAATTCGGAAAGGTCGTCATCCTGTATGGCGCCCGAACTCCGGCGGATATTTTGTATAAGAAAGAACTCGAAAAATGGCGCGCGCGCCTGGATGCAGACGTCGCCGTGACGGTGGACCGATCCAGCGGCGCATGGCGCGGTAATGTCGGCGTGGTCACAACGCTGATAGCCAAGGCGCTCATCGATCCGCAACGAACGAAGGTCATGCTCTGCGGGCCGGAGATCATGATGCGCTTTACCGCGCAGGAATTCCTTCGCCGCGGTATTTCACAGGATAAAATTTATCTGTCGATGGAACGCAACATGAAATGCGCCATCGGTTTCTGTGGGCATTGCCAGTGGGGTCCGACCTTCATATGCAAGGACGGTCCGGTATTCCGATATTCGGCAATCAAGGATCTTCTGATCCGAAGGGAGATGTAATATGACACACCGACATAAACCCAAACTGGCCGTTTGGAAATTTGCCTCATGCGACGGATGCCAGCTAAGTATACTCGACTGTGAAGATGAACTGCTGACCCTTATAGGACGGATCGACATTGCCAATTTCCCGGAAGCCTCGCGTGAAGTTCTGAGAGGGCCCTACGACGTGTCGCTGGTCGAAGGTTCCATTACCACGCCGCACGATGCAGAACGGATTCATACCATCAGACGTATTTCCAATGTGCTCATCACGATCGGAGCCTGCGCGACCGCAGGCGGTATTCAGGCTTTACGAAATTTCAAGAACGTAAAGGATTTTGCGAACATTGTGTATGCTCATCCGGAGCACATCGAGACCTTGTCTAAATCGACACCGATCTCGGAACATGTTTTTGTCGATTATGAACTGCGAGGCTGCCCGATCAGCAAACCGCAGCTCATTGAAGTTATCAGCGCTATTTTGAACGGGCGTAAACCCAATACGCCTCCTCATAGTGTATGTATGGAATGCAAACAGCGTGGAACGACCTGTGTGATGGTTGCCAAAGGAATACCGTGCTTGGGTCCGGTTACGCAAGCCGGGTGCGGCGCCATTTGTCCTTCTTACCATCGCGGTTGTTACGGGTGCTTTGGCCCCAAGGAGACGCCTAACATGTCTTCGCTCAGTAAGTCATGGAGCCAGCTTGCCGTGAGCGATTCGGATATTGTCAGATCGTTCCGCGCTTTTAATTGTTATTCGGACGCGTGCCGCAAGGAGAGTGAAGCTTATGAATACTAAAACGATCAAAGTGGATTATCTTGCGCGCGTCGAAGGGGAAGGTTCCCTGATCGTTAAGATCAAGGACAAGAAAGTTTCGAAGGTCCAGTTCAAGATCTTCGAACCGCCGCGTTTTTTTGAAGCATTTCTGCGGGGACGTAAGTTCACCGAAGCTCCGGATATCACGGCGCGTATCTGCGGCATCTGTCCGATCGCGTATCAGATGAGTTCCTCTCACGCGATGGAAGATATTCTGGGGATCAAAGTAGAAGGCGCTTTACGCGACCTGCGCCGCCTGATCTATTGCGGGGAATGGATCGAAAGTCATGCGCTGCACGTTTACATGCTGCACGCGCCGGATTTCCTCGGATATGAAAGCGCGATCCACATGGCGGGAATTTTTCCCGATGCCGTAAAACGCGGATTGGAACTTAAAAAGATCGGTAATGACATCATGACCGTGATCGGCGGCAGGGAAATTCATCCTGTGAATGTAGCCGTTGGAGGTTTTTACCGTGCGCCTTCCAAAGAGGAATTACTCCCTCTGGCTGAAAAATTGAAATGGGCCAGGGATGCCTCCATTGAAACGGTCAAATGGGTAGCAGGATTCGAATTCCCGGATTTTGAAATGGATTATGAATTTGTCGCCCTTCACAGGGACGACGAATACGCGATCATTGACGGGAAACTCATTTCCAACAAAGGACTGAATATCGAGATACGTGACTATGAGCGTCATTTTGAAGAAATTCATGAACTGCACAGCCACGCGCTCCACAGCGTGCTTGTCCGCCGCGGCGCGTATAACGTCGGCCCGCTGGCGCGATTTAATCTGAATTTCGAACAGCTTACGCCAACGGCGAAAGAACTTGCAAAAGAAATTCATTTCCTGCCGGAATGCAGAAACCCGTTCAAGAGCATCATTGCGCGAAGTATAGAAACCGTGTATGCGTGTGAAGAGGCTCTGAGGATCATACAGAATTACGAACAGCCGGAAATATCCCGTCTGGAGCTCAAACCCAAGGCCGGTACCGGTTTTGGATGTACCGAAGCCCCGCGGGGCATATGTTATCACCGTTACTCGATCGACGGGGAAGGCGTCATTACGGATGCGAAGATCGTACCGCCGACGTCGCAGAATCAGAAACAGATCGAGAACGATCTCAGGAAATTCGTTGAAAAGAATATCGGTTTGGACAAAGACAAACTGACGTGGCAGTGCGAACAGGCGATCCGCAATTACGATCCCTGCATTTCCTGCGCGACCCATTTTCTGAAACTCGACATAGAAAGAGAGTAACATGCAGAAATCCTTCGGCATCGTGGTGATCGGCATCGGCAATGAATTTCGCCGTGACGACAGCGTCGGCCTCGCGGTCGCGCGTGAAGTGGCCAAACTGGAATTTCCCGACGTCAAAGTGATCGAACATACCGGGGAAGGCGCCGCGCTGATGGAAGCCTGGAAAGGAGCCGATGCGGCTATTCTGATCGATGCGGTCTGCTCGGATAATCTGCCCGGCACGGTGCACCGGATGGAACCGAAAACGGAGACTATTCCGTCCAATTTTTTTAATTACTCCACCCACGCGTTCAGCGTGGCGGAGGCTATAGAGCTTGCAAAGGCGATGAGATCGGAAACGCCCGAACTGGTCTTGTACGGGATCGACGGCGCCGATTTTGCTGCCGGTGAAGGTTTATCCGAAGACGTCGAAAAGAAGGTACAGGACGTTCTGATTTTGGTCATTCATGACATTTTGAAATACAGACAGATGAAAAAAGGAACTTTAAACCTTAAATAGGGAATTTTTTTGTTTGTTAACTTAGTTAGTGTTTTCGTAACCGGTAATCCTTTCTAAGAAGGAGAGAAAAATGAAGTCCAGACCAAAACCCTATGTATTCCCCGAGTACTGCAAAGGCTGCGGGCGATGCATTGATTCATGCCCGAAGGGATGCATCACCATGGGTAAAGAGGTGAATCCCCAGACGGGCCTGATCCCGATCGAGCTCAATCTCGATCAATGTTCGGGCTGCGGGCTGTGTATCAGCGCGTGCCCGGAACCGTACGGCCTGCGTCCGCAGGAAACGGAATTCCAGTTTGAATTGACCGATCCCCGTTCGATGCACGGCGAAAGGCCGACGACGGCGGTCAAACCCCAAGCGATCCCCGGCGAAGTGATCCCATTTCCCGACACGGAATCGCTCGTGACCAAAGGCACTTATGCCTCGGCCATCGGCGCCCTTTTCGCGGGATGCCGTCATTTCTTCGGCTATCCCATCACCCCGTCCACAGAGGGCGCGGAACTTATGGCAAAAATTCTGCCCGATCTTGACGGCGTATTTATCCAGGCGGTCAGTGAAGTGGCGACCGTGAATATGATGTACGGCTGCAGCGGCGCAGGACTTCCCTGTATGACGTTCACCTCATCCCCGGGATTCAGCCTCATGCTTGAAGGTATTTCCTACAGCATCGGCGCGGAACTGCCCGGCGTATTTGTCAATATCATGCGCGGCGGGCCGGGCTTGGGTAATCTTGCGCCGGAACAGGCGGACATCAAACTCGTTTGCCGCGGGTTAGGCCACGGCAATACGCACGCGATCGTTCTAGCTCCGTATACGCCGCAGGAAATGCTGGATCTGACGATCCTGGCATTCGAACTCACTTTCAAATACCGCAATCCGGTCATCATGATCGGCGACGGTTATATGGGACAAATGACGGGTCGTGTGAATCTGCCGAAAACGATGAGCAAACCCGGTATCCCTGAATGGGCCGTCTACGGCGACGAGATGCATCGACGGAACCTCATCTGTTCCATCGAACTCAATGAAGCCGATCTTGAGAAACATAATATTCACATTAATGATAAGTATCGTCAAATGACGCAGAATGAACAGCGCGCGGACCTGTATCATTGTGACGATGCGGAGATCATCATAGTAGCATGCAATACCCCGGCGCGTATGGCGAAAGGCGCGGTAAAGGAATTGAGGAAACAAGGCATGAAGGTCGGCCTTTTCCGGCCAATCACGCTTTGGCCTTTCCCGGTCGATCTGCTGAAACCCGTACTGAGCCATACCAAGCAGATCGTTATGGTAGAAGCGGGCAACGGCCAGCTTGAAGACGAACTTCGATTGGCGCTGAGTCAGCACGGCCTCGAATGCCCGACGATCGACCATGTCCGGCGTTTCGGCGGCATTTTACCGCAACTTAAAGAGATCATCGAAAAGGTCGTTTCGGTGGAGGAGGTGTTAGCATGAAATCGAGTATATTTTATGAAAAATTCGAGCGTCACGCTCACGGCGAAGGGCTGAAGGCCAATTCGACCCACTATTG
>CAZHUW010000018.1:0-29435 GCA_964535295.1 uncultured Bacteroidota bacterium | reverse complement strand
AGGAGGCCGTGTTACCATATGAGCCCATTCTATTGCCCCTCACGCAGCTGAATTTTTCGTAGAAGACAGTGGAGTAGGGATACCGGAAGAGGAGTTGCCTTTGATATTTGAGAAATATAAACGCGGAAGCGGCGTTTTTTCGAGTGATGAACATGCAGCAGGCGGTGGTGTAGGTTTGGGGCTTGCGATATGTAAATCAATCGTTGAGGCGCATAAAGGAAAAATTTGGGTCGAAAGTAAAGTCGGAGAGGGAACAACGGTCCATTTTACTGTCCAAATGTAGAATTAGGCTCAGAAAAATGGAATTAATGCGGAGAATCTGATGGATTTCTTTCAAAGCGACATAGATGAAGAGATAAAATTCTCAGATGAAGAACGATCGCGTATTCAGAATTTTTTGGAAAGGCTTGTAAGCGAAAATTCAAATCAGGGGATCAGTCTTGTCGCCCTAAAGAACGCGAAGATCACCAAGCCCATTTTAGTGCAATTAGCCAAAGAAGGCAATGCGAATGCGATTGCGGTATTATCCGAATTGAATTTGCGGGGCATTCTTGAAGAGGCTAAAAACCCTGATACCAAAGAAGAGGTTGCCACCGAAATGTTAGCACGGCTTGTAATATGTAATATTCCCGTTATACGCCGTCGTGCTATTCACCTTCTTCTGAAGATCAACGCAGATAAGCTTATAGAAGTTCTAAACGACAAAGGCCTCACGCCCGCCATTCGGAATGAAATTTTCTTTGACGTTATTTCTGATGAAGAGACGTCATTGAGGGTTATGCTGCGTATGCTTCGGCAAGGGTCTACCCCGCAGGAAGTCAAAGAAAAAATCATCACAAAGATCGCGCGAATTCGAAAGAATATTGAGGAAAACTCTTCTCAGATCATTGATTGGAACCATCGGATCGATGACCTTGAGAAGCGTAAACGGATCAAGTTTCATGCCATTGAAAAATATCACAAAGAGGTCATGGAATCGTTAGATGAATTCAAGACTATTCCTAATTTTGTAATGGACCTCAAATTCGACGTTGAACTTGCATTCGAAAACCTGAAAAACACAGTGAAGGAGCCGTAATGGTGTCGACTCCGGACTCACTACACCGTTCATTCAATCGTTTACCCTATGCGGCATTTCTTGTTTTATTCTCATTTATCTTCATTTTATCTTTCAGACTGATCCCTTCATCTGAGGGACACGGTACTCATCGGCAACTGGGCTTGCCGGCGTGCGGTTTTCTTACAGTGACCGGGTATCCTTGCCCTTCTTGCGGCATTACCACTTCATTTTCTCATTTTGTCCGAGGTGATTTATATGACTCGCTTAGGGTGCAGCCTTTTGGATTCGTTCTGTTTGTAGTGCTATGTGGCGGTTGTATTATTTCAATCTATGCGTTAATCAAATCAATCCCCATTTCACATTTTTTAGATTCCGTAGTTTTTGAAAAACTTCAGGTGATTTTATTGACAATATTCATTCTGAGCTGGGGTTTCAAAATCCTCGTTATGGGCATTTAACTTTCTGAACGCATGATGATCTTATACTGGACCCATGCCAGGAAACTGATTGTGATCAAGAGAATATAGGCAGCAGCTGATGCATATCCCATGTTAAAATCCCTGAAGCCCATTTCATAAATATTATATATAGCCGTAGTTGTTGAATGCAGGGGTCCGCCTTTGGTCATTACATAGATTTCAGTAAATATTTGAAATCCCTTGATAGTGCCTATGACCAGCGAAAACAGTATCATCGATTTAATTAAAGGCAAAGTTATATAAAGAAGTTTTTGCCATTCTCCTGCTCCGACTATTTCTGCATTCTCATATAATTCCGTCGGTATGCTTTTTATGGAAGCCAGAAATAGAATACTGTAATATCCTGCACTGATCAAAATATCCATTCCCATGATTCCCAGCAGCGCCGTATTTTCGTTTAATAAAATTCCTTGGTACGCGAACTCCGCACCGACCAACCCCCCTAAGAAACAGAGATAGCCGTCTCTTGAATATAGTTGAATAAAAACCAAGGATGTCACCGTGACAGAGATTACAGACAGAAGAAAGGCAGAGGTTCTAAAAAACGTCTGCAAAGCGACAGCATGATGTATGGCATTTCCAATAAGAATGGCGAGGATGATTGAAAGCGGTATTGTTCCGACGCAAAAAATCAGAGTGTTCTTCATGGATAACAAGAAAACCGGATCGCTAAGAAGTTGCTTGTAATTCCCTACACCCAGCCATTGTATCTTTTCAGGGGAGATCAGTGAATAATTTGTGAAGCTCAGATAAAATGAGTAACCGATAGGATATAACCAGAATACCGTAAAAATAATGATCCAGGGTAGGACAAAAGTGAAGGAGAACACTTTCGAGACTCGCCAAGCCATGGTGTTTATTGTTAGTGCCGGATATTTTTGTTGACTTTTCTTAACTCTTTATATATATTTTGCCGCCCAAAAAGTTAATGATCTTTTTGAAGATGTTTGCTGGTGTAGCTCAGCTGGTAGAGCAACTGACTTGTAATCAGTAGGTCGACGGTTCAATTCCGCCCACCAGCTCAGCTTGTTTATCGCTACAATACTATTTTGTAAATTTTCCTTGAAAAGGGCAGTTGGCGGAGTGGTCAATCGCAACAGACTGTAAATCTGTCGAGCTATGCTCTACGGAGGTTCAAATCCTTCACTGCCCACTTGAAAACCCTCGAACACTACTTCGAGGGTTTTTTATTACTACAAAAAAACCCATCCCGATTACTCAGGATGGGTTTTTTTGATTGCCAAGACATATTATTTAGAATTCAAAAACTTAGCCTCGTTAATCCTTGGAATTGCACTTCCGTATTTAGTATTGATAGCGTCAATGAAACTGTTAGCAACAACGGCATATCCATGGGACGAGGGATGAACCCCATCCAAGCTGAATAACCCGCCGGATAAGAATTTTGCATTGGCCACAAATCCACCCGGGTAGGTGATTCCAGTCGTTGCGATAGTGTTGAAGATCGAATGAAAGTCTACTACGTCGACACTTTTTGCCGCTGCTGCCGCTGCAATCACTGCATTATAAGTAGCCGTGATTGATTGGATGTTCCTTACCTCGGCAAATGTCAGCGTATATTTTCCTGAAACCGGATCTGAAGGATGTAATCCGTAGGGGGTTGCGGCACTACCATCCCCAATAGCCGTTGAAGTGCTTCCAAAAACGGAAGAAGCAGGCAACAGAACGAATTGTATACTGTCTTTGGTCTCCTGATAATATACTCTTGCCTTAGCTCCTGTTACGACGCTCGTTACAAGGGTATCTACTTTTGGCAACACGGTCGGGTTGGGATATAAGGCAGTAAAATACGGGACGGCGGTTACATCCGGAATATTACCTGTAATAACGTCAGCGCCCGCTATTGCGGTGACGCTATCCATAGCTCGGGTATACATGTCAGTAAAATTCAGAGTCCCTGGAAAACCAAAAGCGGCTGCTTCTGTTGAATTACGCGGAGTATAAGGAGGAACACCCGGGATGGCAGTAAAAACGCCATTCAGGCCGGCTCCATTCGTAGCATAGCCCAATATATCATTATGCCCTTCCCACCAGATGATAAATGTGGGTTGCAAAGATTTCAATTGCGTATATTGTGAACCGGATCCTCTTAAAATAGCGTCGAAAAGTGTGTTGGGCGACGAACCAAGAACTCCGGCAACCCATGAATTAGCCGACGACGTCGCACTTTGAAAATCGTAAATGAATGAGCCTGGAATGCCTAAATTATCATAGGCTCTTGCTAAAGTTGCATTGATAAAACTGTTCGATGGAGTGGTTACAGGAGTAGGTTTGGTTGTAGTCAAATTAAGCATGAGTATTCCACTTGTCCCAGGATCATCAACCAAAGGTTGTTCAAAATCAGAGCCTAACTCACCGCCGTCTTCAATTCCTAACTGTCTCGAGATTTGAGCTCCATAGCTATTGATCTGAAACTGTTCAGATAAACCACCATTTTGGTAACCGGCCGTCAAACTGTTGCCAACAACAACGAATTTGGTGAAATCGGCTGTTCCGCTTGTAGTGATCAAGGGTAACGCTTTTTCACTGGTAGATGGATAATCAACCGAGCAGCCGACTATTGTCATGGCGGCAATCAACAGTGATAGGCCATATTTAAGCGTTGTTTTCATTTTTACCTCCAAAATATTTTCAATTGTTATTATTATTTACCGCCAAAGTTATAACCGAAACCCAACGAGAAGAGATTGACATGCGAATTATAAACGCCGTCATAATCTTCAAGATTTGTTCCCTTCGTGCTTCTTTCTTTGAACATAACAGCCAGGTAAGCCGCATCAACGTGCCATGCATCATTGATCTTATAGCCAATACCTATGCCAATATCATTACGATCTGCGTCAGGTAAGAGAGGGTTAACTGTATTGGTTGGAGCCGGTGTTTTGTCAAATATATAGCCAACTCGAGCATATAATTTGTCATTAACAGCGTATTCAGCACCAAAACGAATCTGCCATGTGTTCTTGTAATTTTCTTCCAGGATACTTGTGGTCAAAATACTCGATTCCGGAAATTCGATTTCGACCGTTTTAAACGTGCTCCAGCCGGCATAAACATAATCTAGCTCCACCGAAAGTTTTTCTATGGGCTTGTAAGCTACGCCTACAACAAGATTATTAGGAAAATTTACTCCGGTATTACCGTTTTGTTTTAATCCACCATAAAGCGGATTGGCGAGCAAGGATGCGACATTTTGATCTAAAGCGGAGATGCCGGTATTGATCTGGCTGAATCGCGCAGTTCCTTTATATTTGTTCTTAACCGAATGCTTGTAATCGACTCCAAAGGATAATTGTTCATTTATTTTTGCATAACCGGCAAAATGGAAGCCTAAGGTTCCTTTATCTTCGCCTTCCAATTCAACCGCAATCACATCATATAACCGATTTTCATTACCGTTGTTGAACATTGCGCCGCTATGACGTTCTAATGCAACCTTCGTGTAGACGTAGTCAATTCCAACACCTACACCAAACATTTTGTTGATTTTATAAGAAAAAGTGGGGGAGATATATACCGCCTGAATATCCCCCAGAATAGAACGAAATCGTCCGCTATATGTGTTATTTTTATTCTTCCATTCTGTTCCTAATCCAAAGGGCGTGGTAATTGCTAAACCGGCGGCCATCTTATCGTTGATCTGATAAATTCCATAGGCGTAAAAAGGCGGGAACCATTTTTCTTTAGCTTCTTCCTTCACACCGACTCCCGGAAACTCATCAAGCCCGGAGAATTTCGACAATGATTGGACCGGAGTAATACCGGCGTAAACCCGCCATTGTCCCGGTGTTCCGTAAAAAGCAAGCCCTGCCGGATTGTAAAAAGCAGCGGACGCATCCCATGGACGTGCTACGACCGCACCACCCTGAGCTGTCGCACGGCCGCCTTGTTCATAAATCGAAAAGCCGCCGGCCAATAGCTGTTCTGCCAACAACATCACGATCAGCATGCCCAGTGCAGCATTTGCAAAAAACTTTGTTCGACATGAGTTCATCTGTGATCCTCCTGAGGTTAGGTTACTCTGTAGATAGGACATTAAAACAATATAAATATTAGAAGAGAAAATTTTTATTACGAACTAATGATCAGAAAAATATGATTGACTCACATCAGACGTGAAGGAAGGCAAATTCAATCGCTAAATACTACCTAAAAAGAAAATGATTGTCAATATAATTTTTTAGTCTGAAAGTACTGTCAGATCGTCAAAAGCGGTCTGAACGCCGGGGAGTACCGTCAACCCTACGTTGCCATAAATAAATGTTTCATCGAATACGTCTGCTACCTGGACCTCGTTAATGTATAAAGTGAAACGATTTCCGTTACATTTTGCCGTCAAGGTATTTTCTCGGTCTATTAGGATCGCGTCGGAATAGGTCCATGGCTCCAGATATTTCCATTCGGAATTCACGTATTTCCCAAATGAAAATTGTCCGTGCCGGTTGATAAAAAAAATGTACCCATCCGTAGCTGTTTTCGCTCGAACCATAAGTCCGTATCCGCTGGCTGTTGAGCCTTGAATCCATTGTGTTTTCACCGAGGCCGTAAAGTCGTGATAGTTTTTTTCCAGCCAAGAGGAGCTGCCATAGATGGAATCATACATCCGGTAAGCGCCGTTTGACACATAATTGTTCGAATCCTCAAACCAGCCGCTTTTTCGGCTAAAGCTCTCATAAAAAACGACCTTTTCTTTGACTGAAAAAAGCTGCTTGCCGGTTAACTTTTGAAAGTGCGTTATCCCGCCAAATTCTATAGGATCGAAAACACCATCATGGTCATCGTCAATCCATCCGATTTCACGTCGCGTGAATTCGCATAACAATGGATCGTTCGTTTTCATCATACAAAGATCGTTTGCGGATCCAGGACTAGAAGCCAAACTAACGCCTGAAAGTCTATGGGTACGTAGCTTCGTGTTATACTCATCCTTAGCATTGAAGATATGTCCCGTTTCATGCGCGATAATTTTCCATATGGAATTTGCGCCCCAGCCTGCGCACTTATTCGGTATCACCATATAAGGTCCGCCAATATAGGCCCAAGCAGTTCCTGACTCATCTGCAAAATAGCCATCCTCATCATTGCTGCCATCAAGAACAAATATCACAAACGACCAATCTGTTAAATACTTTCGTCGAAGATCGTTGGCATATGCGCGTACACGTAAATAGTCCTCGCCGTTTGAATATCCTATTTGAGTCATACAATCGTTAACCCACAAAACGCAGTCCTCTTTACGGAGTTGCATGGGTTCATATTTTGTAGTACTTTGCGCAACGTCGTAGATCCACGTAAGATTAGCATGGTAGCCTCCGGCCTGAGCCCACCAGTCAAGTCCATCATAGATTTGCCTCGAAATCTCTTCTTTCGCCTTGTCATGCCATGATCCTATTGGATCATCGACTTCGGTGTTAACAAAAATAATACCTACACTGACGGTTCCCACTAAAAAAGTACTGGTTGCTGACGTCCCGCTTTGTGCAGGTGTATTTGCCTGAAATGATAATGATATTAATGGTTCGGCAGGAGCAACTTTGACTTCTTTTTCAAAACAAGGCGCAAATTCAACCGTGTTAACGAAAAGATCGTTCCATACACGTAATCCAATCGTTTCTGATTGGCTGAGATCCCTGGAGAGAAAAGTATCTACAAGGTCTTCAGTCATTATTTCTGCAATATTCTTGGATAAAAGCGCGTGACGGGTCTCTTCTGTTGTATAGGCATGCAATAAGCGTGGAGGAAAAATATGAATAATATGGCCTCCGGTGTTTTCAATGATATCACGTATTTCTGTCTGCCTCTGAGGCTCTTTCAGAAATATGAAAGTTCGATTTCCATCGAAAACGTTTTGTGCGAAAGCGGGAGTAAAAGCAGAGGCGGAAGTGAAGAGGAAAATTAATATAAGTATGACCGTTCCGAAGGACACAAAAGGATCAATCCTGAGATACGGTGTTTTCTGACTTTTCGGATTCTGTCTCGCCCGATTTTCTCTGTTGAAGTATCTTATCAACAATCGAATCGGTATTAGAGCCGCTGCTCTTGATGACTTCACCGTCCATTGTGAGCAGAGGAGTACCGGGTAATTTGAATTTGCGTTTTGATTTAGTACGCTGAGTGACAAAGGCTTGCCTTTTCTCTTGTGTATTCAAACGCATTCTAATTAACTCATCATATATACGTTTTTCGGATAATTGGGTAAATCCATATTTTTCCGTGTTTAATGTGTTGCTGATCATTTTTGGTCCGAGGTCAGGATTTTCCCTTATGATATCGAATATCTTTGCTTTCTGTTCAATACTTAAATGCCGCGCTTCAATATCGGAAGTTTCTTCCTTGTTTTTCAAACCCTCATCGCCCAATTCGTCATATTTCTTTTTGTATTTGTAATAAGTTGAAGTGGAGATACGTGCTTTGGCACACGCATCCTTGACACTCATACCCGCTTTTACGTCTTCGATAAGGGTCTTACGCAAGTTAAATAATATGTCGCCCGAGGCCATATTATCCTTAATGGCGACAAAGGTAATATCGTCATTTTGCGGTGCTCCTTGTGTGAATGAAGTTATTTCCTGTCGCATATTCTCAACAAATGCTTTTGCGTCATGGTGCGCAAATTTCCGAATACTCTCAAGGAATCTTTCTTCGCTGAAAAGGTCACGAGAGGTGTTCATGGCTTCCGTGATCCCGTCGGTATAGCTTATGAGAACGTCGTCCTCCAGAAGCTTAATACTGTCAGTCTGAATGGATTGACCGAACAGCTTGCGGTCGGGTAATGAAATCCCGACAGGAAATCCACGGGGATTCAAATAATAGGTTTGTTTCTTTGACGTCCTGTACAAGATCATGGGATTATGACCTGCGCTGGCATAGTGGATTACCCGATTGCGGGAATCCAGGATGATATAGAACATGGTGACAAACATCCCTTTTTTCATGTCGTCCACAACAAAGTCATTGACACGAGCAAGCACATCGCCGGGGTTCTTATTGCCTCGCGCTTCGAGTCGAAGCGCCGTACGAATCATGGTCATAACCAATGAGCCGGGAACGCCCTTACCGGATACATCTGCCACAACGATGCCTATCGTGTCGTCATCGACGCGAATAAAATCAAAAAGGTCACCGCCGACTTCTTTGGCCGATTCGTAATATGTGGAAATATCATATCCCTGAACTTCCGGAAAACTGGTAGGGAGCAGCATGTGCTGAATTTCCTGAGCCACCTGGATTTCTTTTTGTAGTTGTTTCTGCTGCACAAGCCCGATCTGCGCCTTTCGGAACTTTGACGCCATATCGCTGAAAGCCTGCGCGATTTCTCCTACCTCGTTTGACGTGTCGATATCCATATCATCCGTGATAGTCTCGTGCCCCGCCGAACGAATCCAGTCGGTTAATTTCTGGAACGGGCTGATAATGCGTGCAACCAAGATGGCGATGCCGGCGTATCCGACAAGGAGAATTAAGGCGGCCAGTACAATACCCAATAACTTTAAGGTGGCCATCTCTTCGATAATTGTCTTTTCCTTAACAATGACGTGCGAATATCCGAGCAGGTTTCCCGGGTCAATGATGTTCGATCGATAGACCGGTGTATGAACATCAAACACAAATTCGTCATTTAAGAGGTACCGATATATTTGAGCGGTCTGAAGCAATTCAGGATTGGAAATATTCTCAGCCAGGCTATCCGGCAATTCTCTGCTTTCCTGGATGCCGGAAACGGAGATCACCTCGTAATCCGGCGGGACTTCGAATTTACCAAGACTCTGACGCTTGGAAGAAGCGAAAATACGGCTTTCCCTGTCAACGACAAAAACATCTACGATCAGTTTTTCGTTATCCTTTTTCAAGGCATCGGCAATTTGAAAAACGGAAAGGTCGTTGAAATCCGCCATGTATTCGGAACTGGAGGACGACGTCGTGGCGGAGATGGCCGTAATACGTTTTAATATCTCGTTCTGCAGGTTCTCAGTTTGTACTTTTTGAAATAATATATAGCCGCCGACAACGAGTAAAGTAAGTGCCGCGGAAGAAATGATGGCATAACGGTTGCGAAGATTCACTTGACTAAGGAAAGTCTTACGTTTGGATCTTGCGGTCCGATGTTTCACCAGCCGCAACTCGTTACCCTCAGTCGTAACCTGATAGTCTATCTCGTCCATCAGTTTCTGGAGCATGAAAATACCCAGACCGCCTTTTTTACCGATCTTGATATATTCTTTCATGTCCGGTGCCTTAGCATTCCGCGGATCGAACGTTCGTCCCTGGTCAATCAACACAATCGTCAGACTCGTAGTCTTTACAATTGCGCGCATGGTAACAAAACCTCTGCCAGGTGTGTCGCGGTAGGCATGCCGGATAATATTCGTAACGGCTTCATCGGTCGCGAGTTTTAATGAACCGATAACCTTATCGTCAAAACCGTTTTTGCGCCCTATGGTCACGACAAAATCCCTGAGATCCGCCAGATATTTCATATCGGCCGGAACTTTGAGCTCTTCCTTTTGTGAACTTTTGAAAAGCATGCTCGGGTAATCCTATTTCTTTCTCAGGTTGTTTTGTTTTTGAGTACGCAATTGTTCTTCAGCTTTATCAATTGCCTTAAGAACGCGCTTGTTCAACGGGTCTTTTTCCAATATTCTCTGCCATATGATGATTGCCTGTTCAAACTTACCTTCCACATACAGATCAACGCCTTGAAGATAGGTCTTTTCCTGATCGCCCTCAAGGTTTTTGAAGGTGGCAAAGCTTCTAACAATCGACTTTTTGTGATATTCTTTGACTGTTTCGTTTGAGGGATCTATCAGCAGTGCCGATTCAAATGCCTCCATGGCCGCCTGATAATCCGCCTTCTGATAGGCATCGAGTCCGCTCCGCGTAGACTCAAGGAAACTAAGGCGGTTGCTGATGCGTTTTAATTCCGTATCGATCTCTTTTTGGATAGTCTGGTTATTTGGATCGAGTCCCCGTGCCTCACTTAGAAGTTTTAATGCTTCGGCAAAATTATTTGCTGCCGCGCTAGAGCGTGCTTTCGCAATGAATGAGCCGATCTTTTTATCTAAAAGTCCGCGGGTCTCATTTAGAGCTTTCGAAAGTTCCGGGTTGTTGGGTGAGCGGTCCAATGCGTTCTGATATTCGCTGATGGCTGCAAGGTAATCGCCTTTTTGCACAAACTGCGATCCCTTTCGGTAATGATCCTTGATGAATTTGTCGTTTTCTTCATTGATAGTCAAAGACTTAATAGCTTGCGCGGTATCGGACAATTGGGTTGCCAACTGCTTATCCATCAGCATGTTGACACTGTCGATATAAAATTTAGCTTGTTCGTTATTCGGATCAAGCTGAAGCACCTGTTCAAATTCAACCAAAGCGGGGAGCAGTTTATTATCTTTAAAAAGTTCTTTTCCCTGTGCATGATGTTCTTTGAGTGCACGGGCGCGGGCGGCTTCCTGATTCTTTGCAATGAGTTTTTGATCTTCCTCAAGTCGACGGGCGCGTGCGATCTGGATCTTTTCGTCAACGGTCTTGCCGAAATTCATCGTCAAAGATAAACGATGGAGCGGAGTACCAAACTGATTTCCCAGATTGACCGAATAGTCCACCTGAAAGCGCTGAAACTGCTGAAATTCCGTACCCATGCCGACCGTCATTTGTCCTGCCATTAAGCCGACGCGTGCAACCAGGAAACGATTGTAAGTAAACTCGGCACCCATGTTGAATGTGGGGTTTGGGCTTTCCTGATTCTTATTCATATCCACGGCCAGAGTGAACTTTTTTAAGGTCTCATCTCCGAAAAATAAGTCTTTTGCAATTCCGAATCTGATATTGTACGGATCCGTATCAGATGCCGTGGCAAGCTTAATGCTGGGCCGTACAACATTTTGAAAATTAAGACCGACTGAAAGGTTGCGTAAAACGGCATTATCATAATCGGGTCGCCACATGGCGCCAATATCTAAACCAAAACCTGTCCCGGAGACATTACTAACCTGATCTTCAATGAGATTAGCGGTTGATGTATGATCCACTTTAAATGTGGTGCCTAAAGCCAAACCGAACCAGGGTAGTTTCTTGCCGTATGAAAAATAATATTCTTCTTTTGTAAATGTCTGATTTGAAGAAATGACTGTGAAGTCATTCGTAAAACTGATGCCGTCAACGCCGACTCTTGCAACACCGATGCCCACAGAACCAAACTGGACAAACGGGAAGGTAACACTTGCAAAATTGTAAAACGAACCCTCGATCAAGGTCGAATGAAAGAGGACCAAATTGGACTGTGTCAAATAATCCAGGCCCGCCGGGTTCCAGAATACTGCTGATCCGTCATTGGCTGTTGCTACAAACGCGTTCCCAAAACCCTGCGCCCGTGCGCCCATACCGGTTTCGATGAACAAACTCTGTGTGCCGTCAGCCGGACCCTGGGCATCTACGGCTGAAGGAGAAATACTGTAAATTGTAATCAAAGCGATCCAGATACTTGATCGAATATGGCGAAGCACATATTTTAGGAAACGTGAAGGCATACCATTAGTGTAATATTGACTGATGCAGAAGAAATGAAATGTGATAACTTATAAAAAGATAAGATAATAGGGGCGGATTTGCAATAAAAAACAAATAAAAACAATTAAATAAACTCATGATTTCAGGGGAAACGGCTATATTATTTTAGAGCGGTCTTTATGTTCGATCTGGTATATTTCGATCTTCTCTGCATCCTGTTTTCGCGCCCGAAAACGAATGGAGGTTGTTTTTGTCTTATGTTTTGTATCAAGAATTTCCCCCAGATAATGCACCATAGAAAACAATTTTCCATCTGAATTATCCACTGTAATGGTCTTGATCACATAATCACTGTTGATCTGTTTGATAATGGCTTTTCGTAATTTATCCAAACCTATCTTTCTCTGTGCCGAAATAAATAAAGCGTCTTTATATTCTTTTTTTAATGACGACAATAAATTTTCGTTTGAAATAGCATCGACCTTGTTGAATACAATGAGGGTTGCGTCGTTAGTTGCCTCCAACTCCTTTAATACTTGATTCACGGTCTCCATTTGTTCGTGGAATTGATGATTGCTCACATCCACAACATGCAGAAGGATATCCGCTTCGCGCACTTCTTCCAGAGTGGAGCGAAAAGAAGCGACCAGATGATGGGGGAGTTTCCGAATAAAGCCGACCGTATCGGAGATGAGACATGGATAATCGTTATCCAGTTGAACCCGGCGGACAGTAGCATCGAGTGTTGCAAACAGCCGGTCTTCTACAAATGCACCTGCATCAGATAAGGCGTTGAGTAAGGTTGACTTACCCGCATTGGTATATCCAACAAGCGCAACCTGAAACATTTCGCCGCGGGTAGCGCGTTGTGTTTTCCGTTGTTTTTCTATTTTTTTGAGTTCTTCCTTCAAAACTGCGATGCGGTTACCAATCAGGCGGCGATCCGTTTCAAGCTGCGTCTCGCCGGGGCCTTTTGTAAAAACGCCGCCGCCGGCCTGACGTTCAAGATGGGACCATTGACGGGTAAGCCGTGGTAAGAGATATTCCAATTGAGCCAATTCAACCTGGGTCTTGGACTCACTGGAACGCGCGCGTTTGGCAAAAATATCCAGAATAAGCGCACTTCGGTCGATCGTTTTGCACTTAACGGCTTTTTCAATATTCTTAGTTTGTGCCGGTGACAAATCGTCATCAAAGATCACAACCTGGATGTTATTGTGTAAGACCTTTTCCGCGATCTCCTGAACTTTACCTTTTCCAATATATGTGGAAGGATCAACGTGTTTGAGGTTCTGTGTTGCGGTCTCAATCACCTCAACGCCAGCGGTATCGGCGAGCAATGCCAGTTCCTCCAAAAAATCTTCAACAGGCACCGTGTCATATGGGTGGGAAATTCCCACCAGCAGGGCGCGTTCTTTAATTTGTTTTGTCGAGTGTGATTTATTCAAGGTTGCTCCTGATTTTAATCTTCGTCTTTTATGTTGTCGTTCAGCGGCAATTCAAGTATCTGGACTGGCTGCAGGGAATTACCCATGATACCTTCAAGTTCGCCGTGCATGCGCGAAGTATTTTGCACAACCCGTTCGATCTGTCTCTCGCGTTTTTGCCATATTTTCTCCATCGCTCGTTTTTCAGCTTCCAGGTCAGCTTTCATTGAGGCAAATGATTCGACGATCGCTTCGATCCGCTGGCGGAATTCCTGGCCGGAAAGATAATTATAAAGGGATTCCATTTTTTCGTTTTTCCCTATCATTGCATTTCTTGTTTTTGCAATCTCCATAATATTCGTGCGCAACACCGAAGCCAGCCCCATGGCCGTTGAGAAATCGGTGACCCAAACGCCATCGTTATTTCCAATATAATGTACGTCTTTTGGAAGTACTGCAGAAACAATGACGGCAATATTGGCTTTCACTTCACGTTGATCATCTTTAAGCTTCTGAACCCATCCGTCGCTCCAGTTTTTTGTGCGTTTAGACTCCCACAGAATCGTGCCGCAAAGTTGACCTGATTTTGAATATACATGCTGTATAACATCGGCGCCTTTGACGCCTTTTGGAACAGGATGGATATTATCAAGAGGAAAAGTCTGCCGAAGGATATTTTCGAGTTCGACTTCCATCACTTCACCCTGAGCCTGCTGTGATCCTTGTTCTGCTTTCCGATTCAATTCCTCGATCTGCTTACGAAGATCATTGATCTGTTTTTCCTTTTCAGCGTCTTTCATCCGGTGTTCATCGGATAATTTGGACGCAATATCATTGCGGATCTTGTTACGTTCTTCTGTGAGTCTTCGTTCCATATCGAGCTTAAAAGCATGTTCACGTTCTTCGAGATCGTGCTGCTTTTTTAGAAGATCCAGTTCTTTTTTCTGGGCGTCTTTCAATTTCTCTGATTTTTGATTGAGCTGTTCTTGAAGGTCTTTGACAGTGATATTTATTTCCTCGTCTTTTTCTTTCTTGATCTTAGCCTCGCGTTTGGCGATCTCATCTTTGTATTTCTGATTGAACTCCTGTCGCAGTTTTTCTTCGATCTCCGACCCGATCTGGGATGAAAGCGCCTGATTGAGCTCAATACTGGTGGCGCATTTAGGACATTTGATTGTTTGTGCATTCATAAGGGTATCCGGAATTAAAGTTTATACTAAATCCATGATCGAACCGAAATCGGGATCGAATAGGCGCTTGAAGGTACGAATGGCAAAAACATCCGTCATACCCGCAATATAATCGCATAATAAACGGGACCTTCGGGTAAGGTCTTTTTCACATCGGACATATTCCTCCGCACTATTGGGTAACAAAACAAATTTCGAATTTGGGTTGGAAAGATAATGTTCCTGAAATGCCTTAAAGATCGCTTTCAGCATATGATCGGCCTTATACTCCAATTGATAGATTTGTGGGGACCAGAACACAAGTTCCCTTGAAAGCATTCCGTACAGATCGGCTTCATCCCTTATCGAAGGGTTGATATCAAGTTTGTAGGCGTACCGATTCGATAACCTGCTCATGAAGTTTTGAGTTTTGATAAGTTGCGCCGACCGAATGAATTCGCCAATTTTTCTTGCAAAAAACCGGTTTAACTGACGGTCATGAATAGCCTGCAGGAGGGAGTCTATGAGTATTTGGCGACCGGATTCCATTGGTTTCTTTTGTGCCCATTTTTCGATCTTTTCAATAGTAATTAGTCCTGCGGCCAACCCATCCATGACGTCATTGATCGAATAAGCCGTATCATCAGCCCAGTCCATGATCTGACACTCGATACTGCGGAATTTGTTCACAGCATTCTCATCATTGAGCTCGGCATAAAAATCAGCTGTTCCGTATATAAATCGAATATACTTTTCCTGATCGTCATATAAAAAATGATTTTTTGGAGGGAATCCATCTCTCATCATATTACAATAAAGCATCTTATATTTCATGATGCCGTCGGTAAACGCGCGCGTCGGATTCATGCCTTCGCGTCCTTTGGGTCCGGAATAGATGGTTTCAGTGAGTATACGAAGTGTCTGCGCATTACCTTCAAAACCGCCAAGATTTCTCATCATTGCATTCAAAGTGTCTTCGCCCGCATGGCCGAAAGGCGGATGGCCGATATCATGGGATAGACAGATCGCCTCTACCAATTCAGGATCAATAAAAAAATCCTGTGATAACAACCCGCTTTCCTGCTGAAGATAGTGACACATGGACCTTCCGATCTGCGCAACTTCTATTGAGTGGGTAAGCCTCGTCCGATAGAAGTCATATTCGCCTGAGAAAAAAACCTGTGTTTTTGCCTGAAGCCGGCGAAATGATGAAGAATGAATAATCCGGTCCCGGTCTTGTTGAAAGGGTGTGCGTTCTTGTTTTGTCCTGGTCTCCTCAGGGTGCAGTAATTCGGAGTCAAATGTGTTGTAAAATGTATTTTGCATGGTCAATCCCGCTTGCATAAGGAGATAAATTTACAAAAACGGCAGCGCTGAGTATCGTCGGTCTGCTTAAAAACGGTTTTCGGATCCACAATTTGAGTCAAAAGCACCTGTAATTGCTCTTCAAAATTCTTAAAAGTTTCAGATGTCAGTGTTTCATTTGAGGCAATTCTAACATATTTCATCCCTTCAGATAATTTTCTCAATGGGTAGATGGCCGCCATCATTTGCGGATCAGCCACGTCTGATGATTTTGCAAATATGTAGCCGTACATCAGCAATTGAAAACTCTTAGCATAAACCGGATTTCCAAAAAGTTCGGAAATGAGATCTACTTTTAGTTCCTTATCCTCAACCCGTCCGGTCTTGTAATCTATCACACGAAGCTTATCATTGACGCTTTCAATCCGATCCATTTTACCTTTCAACTTAATGAATTTTTTCTGATCATTCAATTGCAAGTTGATATCGCAGTAAACTTTTTTCTCCAAAGCGAGAATTCGGATGCCGGATCCATTTTGAAGCGCATCCGCGACGCGTCTTTTCTCGGATTTCAACAAATTTCCGATCAGCCTCGTTGCTACTCGTATGAGCAGATAATTCTTACCGTGCTGAAGATCGGCGTTTTTCATGAAGTGTCTGAAAGATTCTTCTGCCAAAGAAGGTATTAATTCCCGCATGCGGTCAATGTCGTCTGGTTCGAGAGTTTTTCCTTCAAACGGAACGAATAATTTTTCAAGCATGTGATGAACCGCGCTTCCAAAAGTGTTCGCTTCAATGGTCTCTTCGATTTCTTCCGTTTCACTCAGTCGGACAAGATACTGGAAATAAAACTGTAACGTACAATTGATAAACGTATTCAATGCAGAAGGAGAGATTCCTGTTGCACAGAGGCGTTCCAAATCTTCGACGATCTTATCATTTTTAACAATATTGAAGTGATCCCGTTTTCCAGCATGCGGCAAAGAAGTGGCAACAGTCAAGAAGCTTTCATGGATATCTTCTTGCCGAATATGCGGGTTATATTTGGGTAACTCATGCACTAGTTGTGTGACAAAGCGGCTTTTCTCACCTTTGCCGAAATCGTCGGTTTCGGAGTTGTATATGAGATAAATGTTCTTTGCGCGTTGAATCGAACGATAAAAATTATAAGCGAATATCGCATCTTTTTCACGATAAGTTGGAAGACCATAAGCCCTTTTGATATCAAAAGGGATCATGGATTGCTGGGCTTTTGACGCCGGTAAGGTATTCTCATTTACGGAAAGCATGATCACGTTCTCAAAGTCGAGTGTGCGCGTTTCGAGCATGCCCATCACTTGTAAACCTTTGAGCGGTTCACCTGAGAAAGGGATACGGGTCGAAGTAAGCAACTCAGTCAGGAGTATTCGAAGGCTTTTTAATTCAAGCGCTGAGTCATATTTTTTAAACAAGGTCTGGAGCTCAACAATTACCGAATTAAAACGGAATAAAGATTCCAATTCGAAATCTTTATGCTCTGCTCTTTGATCGGTTAACATCCGATTTAAGTACAGACCGATATCAAATAAAGAATTCAATGCGTCTTGAGAGTTGGTCCAGGGTTGAAAAACCGTAATCTCAAAAGAGGGGCTCGTATCCTTGATGAACGAGTGGATTTGAGATGGGTTCAAAAATAAAATATTTTCTTTGTAGATGCGATTTATCAAAGCACGAAATGACGGATTGACACTTTCTCGGTCAGCCATTTGCATTAAGGGATGGCTTAGCACTGCAATGACATCTTTGTAATGAAATTTCACATTATCATTTTTTGTATCTCCGTTTACATGTAGCATATGTTCCTGCATCTCAAAAAGCGATTCGAATAAGCTGAAAATGGGTGTGAACTTAAGTGATAGGCCCATGCTGACATTGACATCGCCGATGGACGCAGGCAGGGAATGGAGCATCGGAAATAATAAAGTTTCATCCGCAAGGACGACGGCAGTTTGATCGGCTGTGTTCACTGAGAGGCGGGAACTTTGAAGCAAATCGCCTGCAACTTTGGCTTGTCCGACCTGTTTGGATACGCCGATGATATGAATGTTTTTTTTCTCGGAGAGCAGAAAGTCTTTTTCCCAGCGAGGATCGGCGATCTTCCATTCACGCAGATATTTTCGTATATAATGGCCTGCTTCTTGATTCTCATTGCGGATATAATACGTGTCCATGTCCCAGATGATTCGCGCTCGATTGAGTTTGAGAAGAGTTCGGAATATTTTCTCCTCTGACAAACTCAACGCGTTAAAACCGGCAAATATGATCTGTTTCCACGGTTTATCGGATATCCTTTTTTCGATCGACTCCGCGGCTTGGCGTAATGCCATTCCTTTGTAGGCTTTATTCTCACGGATCAGATGGTCGCGTAAAGCGACATAGAGGTCTTCGAAGGATTCCCAAAACCGAAGGTAGCGTTGTTGATAATCTGTTAGCGTTTTGCTTCCGGGGTCCCACTGTTCGATGGCCTTTGCCTCATTGAGATGGCGAAACAGCTTATCCGTTGCAACCATGTATGAATCGATCTCATCGAAATCTTTCAGCAGGATTTCACCCCACTGGGCAAATTGTTCGAACGAATCCCCTCCGCCGGCCTTTTTATACGTGCTATAAAACTCAAACAACAACATTACCGGTTCGACGATTTGAACGGGATTAAGTTCGAAAACGAACTCTTCAATAGTCAACACCTTTGGCGCCCATGTGGTCTTGGCGGCCTCGATCGAAAGAAAATGTTTAAAATAAAGCCCGGCGCGACGATTCTGAAAAACAATACAAAGGTCGTCGAGATGATGCCCGTGAACGGAATATACTTCCTTGGCCAATTCTGATAAAAAAGAAATCATATCAGATCTTCACTAATTTGTATTCATCGGTATACAGTAGATATTTTTCAATCTGCGCGTAACCCATTTGAAGGATCGCCGCTTCGTATTGATCCAGTTGTTTTCTATGTTCCTCCTTGTTGGAGCGGCCGGTCTTATAGTCGATCACAGTGGCGCAATTATCTCCAAGAATGATCCTATCAACGCGGCGGATCGTATGGTCCGAGAGAATCATTTCCGCTTCCGTCTTAACATTTAAGCCGATTTTGAAGAACGGTTTAATGTCATCGTGATCAAGTAATGCGGTAAGATTTTGAAATAGGGTAACACGCTGATCATCATTTATGACGCCGGTAACTGAGAGCGTCTTGACTGCGTCATAGATATCCTCCGGTGTAATGATCTTTGCCAGTGCGGCATGCATAATATTGCCCCAGTCGATACGGTTCTCTGTCTCGGTACTACGGAAGGTTTTCTTAATACGCAATCTGTTACGCCAGGCCGATGTTGAACAGGACTGAAGATAGTAATGCTCTATTTTGTCTTTCGTCTTCTTGCGCTTTTTTTCTTCGGCAGGCAAGACGCCGAATTCATAGCATTTTTTATTAAGATCCCAAATGGTCTTATGTTCCAAGAAACGAATGAACAGGGAATTGATCGATGTATTGGCTGTAGGTGTTTTGTTCACTTCACTGCAAAAAATATACAATCGTTGTTCCGCGCGTGTCAACGCAACATATAAAAGGTTGAGATTATCAAGGAATGATTTTTCGGTTTCTTCATAATATAAGTCGGCCAAATTCGTATGAAGAAGGTCCTTGTGTGTGCGAACCAATGCCGAACTTAAAGCCGGTACATGGGTCAGATCCGGTGAGATCCATAGATCGCTTTTGCCGGTTTTAATCTTCCAAGAACCCTTTGGCAGGAGAACAACGGGAAATTCCAGTCCTTTTGCCTTGTGAATGGTCATGACTTGAACCGCATCAACTCCTTGCGGAAGAACGACTGAATACTTTTCTTTATTTTCATCCCACCACATCACAAAATTATCAATCGAATTATCCATACGAATCGCATAGGCAAGGACCACATCTAGAAAATGATGCAGGAAGATATCGGAGGATCTGTCCAGTAAAAAAACGGAAATGATCGTCTCAGCGATCTCATACAAAGGTCGGTACGTCAGATCCTTAAGATATATTTTGTAACCCAATGACTTGAGGACGTCAAAAAAATGTTCAGATGCAGCAGCCGCAGTTAGCGTTTCGTGCAGTATTTCATCCGATCGATGATTCAGCCGGTGGAGATAGACGAGCATTTCCGCTTTTGCAATGGTGTTGGAAGGATCGGTAAGAAAACGAAAAACGGAAATAATAAAGCGGACTTCAGGCGAGCGGTAAATGAGGACGGATTCCGCAGACACGACCGGAATTCCGTTTTCCATCAAATATGCCGACAACATGCTGGCGTCGCTATTATATCGTGTAAGTATAGCTATTTCTTTTCTTAAAAAACCTTGCTCGTTAAGCTCCTTGATCAGCCCCAAGGTCTTATCTAGGATATTTTGATTGAATTGATTTTCTTCATCTTGATCGACAAATTCGATCTTAATATATCCGCCGGATTTTTCGGGCATGCTGCTCTGCTCGAGATCATCATAAATCTGTTTGTTCTTGAGTTCCGCTAATCCGGAAAGGAAGCCGAAAAACTCATTATTAAATTGGACAATATATCTTTCACTTCTAAAATTCGTTCGAAGCGACCGGATCTGGTGATTCCTCTCAAGCGATGATTGCCGTTCCAGAGTTAGAGGATCATTGCCGGCCTTATAGATTTTGGGGAGAAAGGCAAACTGTTCTACGTCACCGCTCCGGAAGCGGTAAATCGCCTGTTTCCCGTCACCGACCACCATGTTAAAATGATCCGATGCAAGAGCGTTATCCACGAGCGGGAGAAGATTGGACCATTGGAGCAGGGAAGTGTCCTGGAATTCATCGATGAGATAATGTTCGTATTTTTCGCCGAGGCGTTCAAATATGAATGGGACCGTTTCTTGTGCGACCACTTCATGCACACGTTTATTGAATTCAGAGATCAGTACAATATTCATTTCCAGTTTCAATTGACCCAGAAGATCATTGATCCGGGTCAGAACGGCCAGCGCATGGATTCGTTTCAGAATAAGAACGGATAAAGTATAATCGCTTAATTTAGCAGATATGATAACTTGGATGGATCTAAAACAGTCTGTGAGTCGGGGGCTGACGTCTTGAATTCGGCGTTTTACGTCCGAAGACGTTTCATTTTTAAACCATTTGTTATTATTGATCGTTTCCAGAACGGACTTATTGGGAAACAAGCTCTCAATATCAAATTCAGCTTCGAGTTTTTTGAAATAACCGGCGATTCCTTTTCCTTTCTGATAAAAGTCATTCTCGGATAGATTATTATCGCCGATTAATGTCAAAGCCCTCTGGGATATATCATTGATCTCTGATCGAATATTCTTACAAAAAGAAAAGAGTTGTTTTCGTATGAGTTCAAAATCCTCCAGGTTAAGATTCTTAATTTTTGAAAGATGTTCGACGCTGTCATCATCTAACAGTGTATTGGCCAGTTCCTTGAGCTGTCTTTCGATATTCCAATCTTTTTGATCGTCGGTTTGGCTCTCGGCAAATCCGATTAGAGAGCGGGTCAAAGCCTGATCGACGCCGATAGAACTCATCAGCAGATCGACGGTCTCCGATAATCTTTGTTCCTCATCGGTTTCAACCTCAAAATTCCACGATAAATGCAGATCTCGGGAAAATGTGCGAACGATAGTATGAATAAAACTGTCAATCGTACAGACTGCAAAATCCGAGTAATTGTGCAGGATGTGGTCAAGGACTCGACCGGAAGAAACGGCGATCTGCTCATTTGAAAAACCAGTCTCATTTTTCAGTTCTATAACCAATCGGATAGTTTCCTCATCTTGCTTTCCAGTTGTGATGTTGCTCAGTGCCGCGATAATGCGTGACTTCATTTCTTCCGCCGCCTTATTTGTGAATGTGACAGCCAGGATATGACGGAATTTATCGGCATTACTCAACGCAAGTGTCAGATATTCGCGCACCAATGTTGATGTTTTACCGGAACCGGCGGATGATCTGTAAATGACAAACGGCATAGTGAGATTTGATAGAGATATTGTTTAAGATATATATATATAAAAATGAATAGAAAACACACAAAAATATAGGGGGAACAAAAAGAAGTCTGTTTTTCTATGGAATATTAGACAAAAACTTGCGAATATGTTAGAAACTCTTTTGATACTTCTACATCCATGAATAAAGCGTCCGGAAAACCCTCTTCAAAGATCACCATCGCTCGAGAACCAGATGAAAATGAGAGAGTAAACCGTTTTGCCAAGTTGATGCATTTGCTTAAGCAGGAACGAGAACACAACGCCAAGAAACTTCGACATGAGGAATTGCTTGAAGGGCTTCGTCAATTGGAATGGTCCGTTTTGAAGCTCGAGGCAGAGGAAAGGGGCAATCTGCATTCCCTCAATTTGCAATGGCATGAAAAAAGACTTAAAGCCGCGGCGCTGATCGACCTTGAAAGAGAATTGAAAGAATTTACTCGTCAGTATCATAAACTCAAGAATCTTCAGAATCAGTTAATGCAAATAACGGAAAAAGGGCTTTATGAAAAAGCGGGGGTTGAACGCATCGAGTATGAGATTAAAATGCTTGAGCTCAACGCAGATCGTAAGCGTGAGTTGCAGTTGCAGGCGGAAAAAAAAGTGGCAGAAATGCAGGCGCTGCGGCACGAGTATGTTCTCTTAGAGGAGCAAATTCAAAAACTCGAGCCTGTTCTAAAACAAATTACCGTATTGGAAGTATCAATCTCTGAGGCAAAGAAGGCTGAACACGAAAGCCAAAGCTTGCAGGAAGAAATCGAAAAAATTAAGAATCAACTCGCGAAACATGTATTTGCAAAAAGAGAACTCCTGGCGATCGATGACTTGAAACGGCAGATAAAATCTAACGGATATGACGCATCCGTTCACCGTGAAATACGCCATTTCATCGATCAGTATCTGGAAGTAGATCTGCCAAAATGGCTTAAAGAAGGCGGGCTCATCCCGTAACGGACACTCGACATGTACTATTCATTGTTTGTTGCCAAAAGATACCTTTGGGCCAAAAGAAAAACGGGCTTCATTTCGGTTATTGCCTATATATCGATCGCGGGAGTCGCCTTAGGGACCGCCGCTTTAATAGTTACACTTTCGATCATCTCGGGATTCGAAAGAGAGCTACGCTCTAAATTCATAACATTTGACTCACACATACGGATCAAGACCTTCGAAGGGACGCCGATGATTAGCGATTACGAAGATCTGGAGCTGAAAATCGGACAGATTCCTCAGATCGTGGGGATGTCGCCGTATATTGAAAAAGAAGCGATGGTACGTTCGAAGCGCGGTACGGACGGTGTAATCATTAAAGGAATTGATCAGGACGTCGTTGATCGCGCTTTGGATATTCGCCGAGATGTGATAGAAAGCAAAAATGAAAAAAAGATAGATCTGAAGCGGAACGATCCAAACTCATTGCCGGGCGTCCTGATCGGAAAGAAATTAGCCGACAAACTGTTTGTGGAAATCGGGGACAAACTGACCGTTTTCAGTCTGCAAAATACTCTGGCATTCATTCAACAGCCTAAGGTCGGCCAGTTTATCGTCACCGGTATATACCGCAGTGGTCTATCCGAATATGACAACGTCTATGTGTATGTTGACATACATGAGGCTCAGAGAGTCTTTGACTTCGGTTCAGCTGTCACAGGAGTGGAGATGCGGTTATCGGATCTTTTTGCAGCTCAGGACGTGGCAAAAGAACTTGGTCAGCTGTTAGGATATCCGTATTACGTAAGAACTTGGCTAGATATACACCGTAACCTCTTCGGGTGGCTTGAAACTAATAATTTTGTTATGGTGATTATCTTTACTCTTATAATCATGGTGGCAGCGTTCAATATCATCGGAACTTTATTTATGATTGTTCTCGAAAAAACGAAGGATATTGGGATTTTGAAATCAATGGGGGCAAGTCCAAAAGCGATAAGACGCATATTTGTTATGGAAGGACTATTGATAGGCATCATGGGTTCGTTTATCGGAAATATTCTGGCTCTTGCCTTATGCTGGCTTCAGTTAAAATTCAGGGTCATTTCACTTAATTCAGATGTCTACTTTATGGATACGGTGCCGATCGAACTGCAATGGTATTATTTTCTTATTATCTCAAGTTTGGCAATTATTTTATGCGTCGGAGCCACAGTTTTTCCTTCTTACAAAGCGGCGAAACTGGACGCGGTCGACGCCAATCGTTATGAATAAACGGATAAGGACCACAATTTGAAATTCGAACGTTTCATTGCGATACGTTATCTGAAGCCGCGCCGTGACAATCTATATGTTACCGTTATAGGCGGGATTTCCGTGATTGGGGTTACTCTTGGTGTTATGGCTATTGTTCTCGTTCTATCGATTCTTAATGGCTTTGAGCGGGAGATCAAAACACGGTTCATAGGATTTGATGCTCATATTAAGGTTAAAAAACCGCACGAAGAGGGGATGACGGATTGGAAGAAAGTCATGGAATTAATTCAGACAGAGCACTCCGTAACCGGTATATCGCCTTACGTTCTTGAAAAGGCAATGATAACCAGCGTTTCAGGAAATCATGTTGTATATGTCAAAGGAACTGAGGAAGAGACAATCGCCCAGGTTACGTCTTTGAGAAAAGACATGATACACGGTACACTCGATTTCTCCAAGCAGGAAGATGCGTTCAACGGTATAGCGGTCGGCTACAGTCTATCCCTCCAACTTGACATAAACGCAAAAGACACGCTCACGATTATTAGCCCTGCGGGTGTTACGGGGCCTTTTAGCATGCCGACGGCAAAGCGATTCAGCGCGTCAGGTGTTTTTAAGACCGATATGTTTGAATACGATAATGCTTATGTATTCATCTCTTTGGAAGACGCACAAAGCTTATTTGAGTTGGAAGATCAGATAAGTGGAATAGATGTTAAATTAGACGATATTGAAAAATCGTTTAATTATAGGGATAAATTGGCGTCGCAGCTCGGAGAAGATTATGTAGTGGAAACCTGGTATGACCAGCATAGCGATCTGTACAGCGCAATGAAAATCGAAAAATGGGGTTCTCTCGTAATATTAAGCCTCATTATCTTGGTTGCAGGTTTTAACATTGTCAGCACTTTGATAATGGTTGTAATGCAGAAAACCGCTGAGATTGGTATCCTCAAGTCCCTTGGAGCAAGCTCCAAGGGCGTTTCGGAGATATTTATGCAACAAGGCCTTATCATAGGCAGTATCGGGATCATATTAGGCTGCGTCATTGGCTACAGTCTCTGTTTTCTTCAAATGCATTTTGCCATCATTAAAATGCCTCAAGACATCTTTTTCCTGGAGGCTTTGCCGGTAGAACTCAAATGGGTTGATTTTTTTGCCATTGTAATAGTTGCTTTTTGTCTATGTTTGTTTTCAACGGTCTATCCCGCTCGTAAAGCAGCCGGGCTATTACCGGTCGAAGCTCTACGCTCATAAATTAAAAGGATGTCATATGCGATCGTTATCATCGGCATTTCTTCCATTCGCGGTTTTCTTATGTCTAATTCTATACCCCTCTGACACATACAGCCAGAAAAGCAAACTTTATGTATTGGTGTACAAGTATAAAGAGGGAGATAAATACAGGGTCACTACAAGTACGTATAAGAGTTATTCAACTTCCTCACGCATTTATAATAGTTCTTTCTCCGGCGAAACGACCATAGACCTATATCAGGAAATCGAAGGGGCAGATGAGGAAGCCTACGATATGAAAATCAGAACTGAGCTTACGCGGCACACGGAAAACGGGAGAAATCTGACATATAAAATGGACAACGTGATCAAGGGAGATGAAGTTCAGTTTTCCTTTGATCGGTTTGGAAAAATACTGGAAGGGACATTGCAATATCAGGCTTCAGATTCGTCGCGTGCAAAAAAAAGTGAAGACCTGGCACTTATAAGTAATATTTTTGTCCCACTTCCGGATCGCGCATTAAAAACGGGCGACACTTGGAAAGTAACTGAGGTTTTTAGTGCCGAACTCTTAGCCCACCTTGCAGGCTCTTCATACGGCATTAAAGCACCGGATGTTAACGGAATATATACATTTGAGAGTGCAGATGCAGGAATTGCTAAAATAACTCTTACTCTTGAAGTATCCGGGACCGGTAAATTGACCGAATTGATTGACGCGCCTGAACTTGATTTCTTAATACAAATATCCGGATCATTTGATTTTAATATCACAGAAGGAAAGGTTATCAATGGAAGCCTTACGACGGATGCAGTTGGTGTGACGACAATTGGTACGGAAACAATTGAGTTCAAGGGAAACGCTTCCACGGCATTTTCCAGTGAAAAATACAAATAGCGTTTGGAGTTTATGGAAACAAATCATATCGTAAAGGTAGAACATCTCAAGAAATCCTATCGTATGGCTAAAGGCGAACTGCCTGTTCTCAAAGGGATTACCTTGGAGATATCATCCGGAGAAATATTATCGATCGTGGGGCCATCAGGCGTCGGGAAAAGCACTTTACTCCACATTTTGGGAGCCCTCGACAAACCTACTTCAGGTAAGGTTGAGATTGATGGCATAGCAGCGCATGAATTATCTGAAGAAAAGATGGCGCAATTTAGGAATGAGAAGATTGGCTTTGTATTTCAGTTCCACCATTTACTTCCCGAATTCACCGCTTTGGAAAACGTTCTCATGCCAGCTCTGATATCCGGGAAGTCCATCGGTCAATCCAAAGCAAAGGGCGAAACCTTATTACAAAGCGTTGGTTTGAAAGATCGATTGCATCACCGTCCCAATGAACTTTCTGGAGGAGAACAGCAACGCGTCGCTGTTGCGCGTGCTTTAATGAATAACCCGAAGCTGATCCTTGCTGATGAGCCTTCGGGTAATCTTGACCGGGAGTCATCGGAAAAACTACACGATCTTTTATTTTACCTTTGCGAAGAAAAAAAACAGTCGTTTGTGATCGTGACGCATAATGAACAATTGGCTGCACGCTCTCATCGAACCATTAAAATGTATGATGGAAAGATAAGTTCAGATACACGCAGGTAGCGCATGTTCACTTTTCTAAATACGATTATTTTATCTGCATTGGGATTATCGCTGATACCTGTGATAATTCATCTGCTGAATCGCAAAAAATCCAAGCTGGTTATTTTCAGTTCTCTGGAGTTTTTAAAATCTCTTCAGAAAAAAAAAATGAAGAAGGTCAAGATCCAACAGATTCTGCTCCTGATCCTTCGAACCGCTATTTTGTTGCTGGCTGTAATGGCTTTTGCAAGACCCGTATCAAAAATACAAGAAACAACTGCCATTGATGCTCACACGAAAACCTCTGTGGTAATAGTTATAGATAATAACGTTGCAACATCCTATTTATCAGAAAATGGAATGATCTTGGATGAGATCAAGCTAAAAACAAAGCAAATTCTCAATTATCTTAAGGAAGGCGATGAAGCGCTCATAATTGCGGCTGCCGGAAATTTGAGAACTCAAGATTTAGCATTCACTCAAAATTTTTCAGAACTCAAGGCGTTGACACAACAACTCAATTACCAATATACACGCTCAAACATCAACGATGCAATTTATTTGGCCCTCAATGCGCTGGAAACCGCGAGTAACGTAAACCGCGAGATATATGTGTTAACGCCGTTTTTCGAATCCGGTTTTAATGACGAAAGAATACCGGAGCAAAAGGGAGTTAAATTGATTTTTGTTGACTGCTCTGTAAAGACATTTAATAATGTTGGAGTGCAAAGCGTAGAGATTATAAGTAAGATCATCGAGATTAATAAACCCGTAGAATTGCGTGCAGTTGTAAAAAATTTCTCTAAAGAACGAGTTCAGGATCTCATAGTAAGTGTTTATTTAGACGGTAAGCGAGTAGGGCAATCAACCGTTACGATCAGTGGAGAGGATGAGGCGGTAGTTGATATGAAGATTGTATCTTCCAAAACAGGCTTTATACAAGGTTCGGTTGAGATAGATGACGATCTTTTTGCCGCTGATAACAAGCGATATTTTCATTTATTCATACCGCAACAAATACATGTTCTTTTAGCCGGAAATAGTTCGCGCGATACGGAATTTATAAAGCTGGCCCTAAACCCGGAACCGCTGCGTAATATTCCTATCAAAGTTAAAACCGTCAACGTCAGGCAACTTGCCGTTGAAAACTTCAGTGAGTACAGTGTGGTTATTTTGTCCAATATACCTCGCATAGATGATGCTTTGATGAGGAAAATAGAAGTATTTCTGAGTTCAGGTAATGGTTTTTTGATCATCCCGGGAACAGATGCAGAAGTGACAAATTATAATAGTGTTCTTTCCAAGATCGGTTTTGGAAAAATTGTTGGTATAATCGACCGATCGACAAAGAGCGATGCATCAACGGGTTTTGGGAGAGTTGATTACTCACATCCTATCATTAGCGGTATTTATGACGGGAAAGCGCTCATGGACAGATCCATGGAATCTCCGGATTTTATGAAGTTCTTTTTAACAGAACGAACAGGCACATCTCAGACCTTGATAGCGTATTCCAATAATGCACCATTTATGGAAGAAACTTCATTAAAAAATTATAATGCATTGTTTTTTACCAGTGCTGCGGATTTAACCTGGAGCAATTGGCCAATTAAAGGTCTTTTTGTTCCCCTGCTCAATCGGTCGATTCATTACTTGTACGCTAAGAATTCCGATGCAAACAGATCTTATAAGACCGGTAAGCCCGTTGACATTCGGATCAATTCTGCCTCGGGTAATGAGATTGCGGTTAATGATCCGAATGGCATTGAGCTGATCCCAAAAGTAAGGCAATTAGGTGAAGATGTATTAATAACTATTCCGACAGCAGAATTGCCGGGTATATATTACCTGACGCAGCGCGGTGAAATTAAGTCGATGATAGACGTAAATCTTGATGCTGTTGATATGCTTTTCAGGCGAATCAGTGAAAAGAAATTGGATGATTTGTTCGTTTCAATGGATTATATTGTTGTAGGGAATACAGATAATGTCGAGAACGTCATCCTGCAATCCAGATACGGTACTGAATTGTGGAAGTGGCTCATCTTTGGTGTTTTGATGTTGCTAATAGTTGAGACAACTATTTCCCAAAGCCACCGGTTTAATCATAAAACAGAGTAATCACTCTAAAGTTTTATATTATTAGAATTAGATCATTTGTTCTCAGATACAATTTTGAGGTTATATATGTTGGAAAAAAAACTTCCTGACAAACTGAAAACACGATTGTTGGACGAAGCCGACCTGGGCAGAATTGTGAGCCGTATGGCTCATGAAATGATCGAAAACAACAAGGGAACGGAGCAATTAGCCCTTATAGGAGTGCGCACAAGAGGAGAATATTTAGCAAGGCGCATTGCCGATAAGATAAAAAGTATCGATGGAGGCGTGCTCCCGCTTGGGATATTAGATGTA
>CAZHUW010000017.1:0-29458 GCA_964535295.1 uncultured Bacteroidota bacterium | reverse complement strand
TCGTAATTTCCCGTCGGCAGAGCCTCTTTCATTTTGTTCTGAATTTTTTCGTTAAGGCCCTGTATATAACGCTCGATCTCTTTCAACTGCTTATTGGTTTCCGACTGAAGAAAGGATTCCGCCGTCGAGGCGATCAGATGCGTCATGATCTTTTCGGAAATACCGCGATGTGCCGCAACGCCCCCGGCTACGGACATATAATAATTACGACTCAAGGCGATCGCCGCAAACGGATCGTACGCATCATCCTGAACCATTTTCTGAATCATATCTGCCGGCGTGTCGGGCATTTCTTCCCAAATGCGAAATGCGGCCTGATGTTTCTTCGTCAACTCGGTGCGCTGCGGGACCAAAGTCAAGGCGTCGTCTTTACACACGTTAACGCAAACTCCGCAGCCGGTACAGGCCTGCGTATTGATCGCCACTGAGAACAAACTCCCACTGCCTTTCATCTGCGATTCCGGTACTTTAAAGAACACGTTCGTAAGCGCAACCGGCAACCGACTGAGAGACGGCAGGATGGTCTGAAATTCTTTCGTCATTGTCTGAAGGCGTTCGCCATCCGTTTTCATCTGAACGGCCAACTTGTCAAACGCCTGAGGTAGCACATCGCCAAATGGATTTATTTTTTCCGCAGGAGCGGACAGACCTTGATTTACGAGTTTAGCTAAATTCTTAATGACCGGTGGAGTTAATTGCGTTATGGCGATCCCGCCGACTTGTACTTTTTCAACAGCCGATCGGATCATCGATTCTGCAGAAATAACGATCGGCGGCATGGCCGATTCCGGACAATACACGGAGCATTGAGCGCAGCCAGTACATTTTGAAGGATCGAATTCAGGAATGAATTCCCGTGCAATGCCGGCCTGAATAAAGTTGGCAGTCGCAGCAGGTATCACGGGTAAACTTTGGAAAGGATCGGCTACGATCTCGTTCACTGCGCCCTGCTCATAAAAAATAGCCGTGCGGTCGTAGAATTGCGAGATCCTTGAATATGCCGGCCCATGATCTTCATATTTTCTCAGAGACAAAGGCACTTCTTTTGGAGGTTTTTCGTCTGCAGTCAGCGCGCGGATGTCCAACGATTTTTCTATTTTGTTAAAACCATTCAGAACGGCCGCCTTTTGATCGTCGGATAAAACAACACCTGATGTGTCTTTACAATATTTTTCAATGATGGACACTTCTTTATCGGCGGCCTCGTTTTCATCAAAGAAACGCGATGTAAAATGCAGCATGGCGCCGTACAGCAGTGATAAATCTAGCGACGTAGCCGTCAGGCGATGAAGCTTTAATTGCATAGAGATCATACGCTCTTTCACGGACTGCGATAATAGGATCGTCTCGTCTGTGGAGCCGGTGATAATAACAATGTCCGCTTCTTTTTTCAAACCGTCAAAGATGGAGACGGAATTCAACGATACGGCGTCGGTTATCAGACAATCAATATCGTGATCTTTGGTCAATGGATAAGGCCAGGGCTGACGGCTGATATTCAGTTCATCGCAGGGCATATTTTCATTGATCGCGCACACATTTGTATGTACCCGTGCGTTCCACCGCGACGCAAACATTCCGGCTAAAGATTCGGGCAGAATCGGCGTATCATTAAGACGCCACCGAATAGCATAGGTTTGTCCTGCCCCAGGAATATTATTTGAATCAATTTGCAGCGTTTGTTCGGCCAGCTCCGGATAATCGCGATTCAGGTTCTGCAGCAATATCTGTTGTTTTGGATAGGCTGAGGACTTGTTGGTAAAAGCAATACCTGCGAAAAATGTACGCCGGCCGCCGCTGATCATATTTTCAAAAACGGCAGAAATATCGGCAAAACTCGGCGAATCATGATCTGCACCGCATCGCCCGGAATACAGTACGGGCCGCTGGCTGTCTTTCATAGCCGGATAACCAGGATAAACCGATGATTTTTTCCTGGAAGAATTCTGCACCGCTTTGTCTAAAGCTGAAAGCGCCTCAGAATATATTGGAGCATCGACATTTAGAGGCTGCCCCACTCTTTCCAGAATCGTCAAGGCTTTCTTTCCACTGATAAGGTCACATAATTCTTTTCCCGGGAACGGCCGCATCATACGTATATGGAGACAGCCGGCTTTGATCTTCTTCGACCTAAGATGATCCACAACTGCGGCGGCACGATGGAACAAGCATCCCTGAACCAGCACCACGTATTCTGCGTCTTCGATCTTATAAGAGGCAAAAGGCGAATAATTTCGCCCTGTTAATTTTTCATACTCTTCAAAAACTTTTTCTGCGATGCCGGAAACAGCTTGACCGAAATAAACTTGTTGCGCTGCCGCTTCGTCCGTATGAGCATGCCCGGATTTGGTAATGCCGCTGATCGTGGGCAGGTCGAAATGGAACCAGTTCGGGATCCGGCGCCGCGATTTGCCGAATATCATTTTTTGTGCCGGCGTGGGGCATTCGATAAGATCATCCGCATCGCCAAGGAATTGCTTCAATACTTCCAGTGTCGGAACGGCTATTTTTTCAGCACAAGTGTCTGAGTTCTCGATCGCGACCAATGCAGGGTTCAACGAAAGTTCCGCGACCTTATGTGCAATAATAGAGAGATCGACGGCTTCCTGTACGCCGGATGCGAAGAATTGAACGCACCCCGAATCTGCTACGGCATGATAGGCACGGTGATCGGTCGTTTGCGAGCCGTCAGAGACTTCAATAACGTAAGCTAAATGACGCCGCACGGATTCGCGTAATGCTTCTGCGTTTCTAATTAGATCTTTGCCATTCAAAGGCCCGCCGGCACGTATTCCGGATGACGAAAGTCCCATCATAAAAGAAAGGTCTCCGACTTCACGCAGGTTTCCGATCAACGGACGTCCGAATATATTCTCACGGATTTCGGAAAGCGGAACGGACAACCCTTCACTAACGGCCGACTCCAGGATGCGGATCGCCGATGCCGCGGTCAGAACGGTCTCTTTTCCTAATATCTGTTCTAAAGTTTCCGGTTGACGCATTATATTTCTTCCTCAGGTATAACTTCTACGCGGCCGACCGGTAATGTCGCCGCATGTTTTTTCTTGAACTGTTGTCCGTCGATCCAAACGATCGCATTCGTCGGACACCGCCGCGTCGCATCCGGAGTTGCTAATTCATTCTTGCCGTAATCAATGACCGGCAGATTATTTTTCATTTGAATGAGCCCCGGCGCGGCATCGGATACGCAGCGCGTACATGCGTTACATGCGACGGAACAGCGCTCGAGCGCGATGTCTCCTTCCAGGAGTGAACGGCATTGAACAATAAGTTTCTGGCTGATGGGCATACAGGTAAAAAGATTCTTTGGGCAGATATCCACGCAATCGTTGCATGCGGTGCATAATTCCGGTGTCACAACGGGCAATCCGTCTTCGTTCATCGAGATGGCATGAAAAGCACAAACTCTTTCGCAGTCACCAAGGCCCAGACATCCCCAGACGCAATCTTTCGGGCCTCCGGTTACCATGGAAACGCTCCGGCACGTTCTCATACCGTAATAGTCAGCCTGATTGTGGCTCTCTTGTTTTCCGCCGGCGCAGAGCAACCGCGCGACGCGTTTCTCTTCGAAACCGGCATTGACGCCGAGAAAAGCGGCTATGGCTTCAACTCCGGAAGGCGAACTGACAGAACATTTGCCCGGCTTGTTCTCGCCGCTGATCAGGCTCTCAGCAAATGCATGACATCCGGGCCTTCCGCAGGCGCCGCAATTGGATCCGGGCAGCATGGATTCGACCTGTTCGATACGCGGGTCTTCATAAACACGAAGCTTTTTATAAGCAACCGCCAGAACAACCGCAAAGAACAATCCGAGGCCGACCATGATAATGACTGCTGTGATGATATCTGAAACCACGATGGATCCTGACTTCGAGGATGCCTCAATAAGGCAGAGCCTTCAAACAATTAGTTAAACGATGCCGCGCGTTTGATCAATTCTTCTAGCCCCGCTTCAGCGGAATTCAACGGCATGCCGGGATGAATGCATTTCGCCGGGCATTTTTCAGCCGCCTTGACCAACTGCGCATACGTACCGCTTTTCGCATCCGCAATGAACGCCTGCTTGGTGGAATTATATTTGAACATATTGGGATTCACATTGATGCATTCATTGCAGCTGGTGCAGCGGAACGATTCCAGCCACGGCTCCGAAGACACGACCGCTTCTTCTTCAGCTTCTTTTTTTACTTCAGGCTCTTGAATTTTTTCAGGAGCAACAGTAGCCGCGGTTTCCGATGGTACCGATTTTTCAGCCGACCGTGTTGCGAGCGACGGCAGCGTATCCAGATCGAGCAGAATACCCGATAATTTTTCCATCGCTTCACGTGCCGTGGACGCGCGAACCTCTTCTATCTCGCGGGCATGCTTTTCTTCGATCGCGGCGATCTCTTTTTTCTTTTCTTCCAGCATGTCCTGTTTCACTTTTTCAATGGCACGCTCAACATGATAACTGTTGATCCCGCCGAATTCCTGAATGAAATGCCAGAAGTCAAGCCGTTCCTGCGCCACCAGCGCGAGATAATGGGTCACGGCCGCTTTGTGCAGTACGTTATCTTTATCAACCATCCACACGTAAGGTATTTTCGAATACGCTTCCGTCGGTGACATCTTCAAATATTCTGAAAACGGGACCAGATCGTCCGTCCAGTATTCCGGCGGGATGTTCAGAAAATGTTCGGTAAAATGGATATCCTGAGCCGCAAAATCCGCAAAAGTAAAAGGAATGGACATGGGCGATTTCTGAGCCTGTGTTTCGGCGATCTCTAATTCGTACAACGGCCAGTCTTGCCCGGCTTGCGGATTTTTTTCGACATTAAACCGGCTGCCCCACTGCACGCCTTGTTTCTGGTCGTAAGTGAATTCAGGAAACACCCGGCTTTCCAGCGCAGCGCCCGACCACACATACGGATTGGTATGCGTACTCTCTTTCGGCGACAATATATAAAAAAGGGCCGGGGAAGAACCCGAAATACCCTGGGAGAATCCGTTGAATAGATGATCCGGGTGAATCGCGGTCGACTGGAATACATACGCGTTCCGGTGCGAGACGGCCATTGCTCCAAGCTCCTGCGAAAAAGAAAAGTGCGGTTGTGCATTCGATTGCGCGGTATGGATGACCTGCGCATCCGATTTGATGACCATCGTTTTGATCGGCTTATGGGATGCCAGCATACGTGAGAATTCCGTCAGATCATGATGTACCAACTCATTGACCGGCGTGATCATGATGACCGGCGGACACAACGCCATTTCTTCTTCAGAAAAAGAACGCCAGTCAAAACCGGCAAAATAGGCATCGTGAATATCCGCCTGATAATGGTCTTCGCACTCCAGGCGTGCAATACGCAACGCGCCGAGCAATTCCGCCATCGAAGCCATATGGGTCTCAAAAGCATTCTGCGCTTCGGAACATAATATGCGTTTGTCGGAAATTTGTATATTTGCATGCGAAAATAACTTCGCCCAGTCTTCAGTTTTCATTCCATTGAAACCCTGTTCCACTACCGCAACGCAGTCGTAATTAAAATATCCGTCTACGCCGCGAAGTATCTCGGCCGCTTTTTCAATACGCGCCAGCCTTTCAGCGGGCATCATTTCCGTCGCCGCGTCGGGTATCACGCTGGAGAATTTATTGAAATCAATGAAAGATGCCCCATACCCGTATTCGCCTTTTAATTTATCCGGAGCTTTGGCGCCGGGTCCTTTCTGGGATTCCACACGGATTAATTCTTCTAATTTGCTTCGCAGGGCCTCCGCGTCATCTTTCACATGCCGTTTCGAGCGGATGCAATTCGAACGAATAGCCGCGGCCATCAGGCGGAATGGCGTTTCATGCGAGAAAGCGATCAGGTATCCCGATGTCGGCAGATTATTTTTTAGCTTTTGAATATCGTCTGAAAAGTTTTTGGCTTCTGCGCCTTTGATCTTCAGGTGAGATTCCAGTTTCTGAAGCGCCGCATCCATAAGGCTTGAAAATGCGCACACGGTCACATCCATATTTTCTCTGACGATCATTTCCAGCCTGGCCATGTTGTCTTTGAGAATTTTTGCATCCTGCGGCGCCGGAGCAAATGTGACGACGGCTTTTTCAAGAAGCCGGGTCAGACTGATCACCACGTCGCCTTCCGCATTCGATTCGTCTGCTATCCAAACCGGGTAATCAAAACGCACACGGCGCATATCACGGTACGGAGACAAAAGCGCGGGATAAAGGACCGGCTGTTTGTCGGAACCTAAGATACCTCCGCCTTGCCCTTCCCGATAAAAGGATCGCATCTTCCGCCAAAACGCCGACATCTCTTCATCGCCTGAAGGTTTCACGTCGGGTAATTTTGGGATAACTTTAACCGGCTCGATCTTCTTTTCGCTGGCGGACTCACTATTATGATTATCACGCGGACGGGTTGTTTGTTTTTTCAGCACGGCATCCAGTTCCGCTATTTTCTTTAATGCATTGGCCATCGGGACCCTCTCTCGGCGATCGTTTTTCTTTTACACGGCAAATTTATCTAATTCTTTATTAATGGCGCGCTTCTTATCCTCAGACGAAATACCCATATTGTGCGCTCCGTAATCATCATATCTTGGTTTCGTTTTGTCCTGATACAAGAGGCCGATCACCTGCCGGTCATGGACCTCGGCGAGTTCACGCGCTTCATTCATATTCATGGGATCGTGTTCAACGACGTTCTTGTACATTTTGGCGATCTGCTCATCGACATGAATGCCGTTCTTATGCGTAAGCAGAGTGATCATGTTCGGATTGGTAATAGGTTCCTGGAAAAGATCTTTCTGAAATACCGGGCAGCGCTGAAGAATACGTACAAAAGATAACCCCGGATGCTCGTACGCAGCTTCAAGCGTGGCATACAAATGCGCGGGATTCCAGTCCACGGTCTGAGCAACAAAAGATACATTGGAAACACCGAGCGTCGTCTGAATAGGGTTGATCGGCGGAAGGATCGAACCGCGCGGATTGGTGTTGGAGATCGTTCCTTTATTCGATGTAGGCGACGTCTGGCCTTTGGTCAATCCGTAGATCTCATTATCTAGAAGCATCACCGTAATATTCATATTATAGCGAATGGCATGAATCCAATGCGCCGTGCCGATCGAACAGCAATCGCCGTCGCCGGTAGCTACGAATACATGCAGATCAGGACGGCGGAATTTGATGCCGTTGGCCACGGGCAATGCGCGGCCGTGAAGTCCGTGAAAACCGTAGGTCTTCATATAATGCGGAAAACGGCTTGAACAGCCGATGCCGGAAACGAACACGGTCTTTTCCGGAGGTAATTGTTTTTCACTGCAGAGTCTCTGCACGGAGGTCAAAATACCGTGATCGCCGCAGCCCGGGCACCAGCGCGCCAGCGCGCTTTCATAATCGGCCAGTGTGTAGTATTCTTCAGGTATTTCGAGGATACAATCTGATTTTAATCCAAACACTTTAGTTCTCCTTATTTAAACATTTTATAATGACTAGGTTGTCAGGCCAAAACCGTTTCTTTGACCTCGGACAGATTCAATTCTTTTTTTATCATGTCGAAGATCGATCCGGGGCGGATCGGCTGTCCGTGCACGTTCGAGAAACAATCCACTTCGGTCAGCGTGCTCGCGCGAAGATACCAGGCGAGCTGTGAAAGTCTCCGGTTCTCGGGCGTGATGAGCGGGCTGTTGATATCGTCGGAATAATTGATCTCGACGGTGATGATTTTCTTGAATCGTTTGAATATTTCCTGGAGTCCCGGTTCAAGCGGAGAAAGGAAACGAAGATGCAGGGAGGATACTTTTCCTCCTGCTTCCCGCGCGCGGTCAACCGCTTCTTCGATGGCTCCCAGCGTCGAACCCCAGCCAACCACCAGCAAGTCGCCTTCCGCATCGCCGTGAATTTCAGGCGCTTTCAGTGACTGCAGGAATGCGGCAAGCTTACGGCTTCTGCGGTCACACCCGATCTGATTGATCGACGCTTCATACGCCACATGGCTCCACTGATCGTGCGCAAGGCCGGTCAGCGTATACATGCCGCCTTTTTGTCCCGGTATCGGCCTGCGGCTCAATCCGGTCTCTTCATCCCAGTCAAATGCCGGCGTGCCTTCTTTCCACGGACTCTGGTCGATCGGCGCGGCAAACGATTCGGTATCAACTTTGGGGCGCGGGAACGGCTGAACGCCGGTAGCGAGATTCGCATCGGTTAATAATATGACCGGCATGCGGAATGCTTCTGCAAGACGGCGCGCTAATATGACAAAATGAAAACATTCTTCGATGGTGGCCGCGGCTAAAACGATTTTTGGCGAATCGCCTGGCTGCCCGAAAATAGAATACAACAGGTCGCCCTGTTCAACTTTTGTTGGCAATCCTGTCGAGGGCCCGCCGCGCTGAACGTTGACAATGACAAGAGGAACTTCCGCCATAACGGCGAAACCGATGAATTCAGTTTTCAGCGCCATACCGGGACCGGAAGTGATCGTGATCGCCGTTTTACCGGCATATGAAGCGCCGATAGCAAAACCGATCGCGGCAATCTCGTCTTCCGCCTGATGGATCAAACCGCCCGCCGCTTCAAAACATTCTGCCAGATGATGCGAGGCCGATGTCGCCGGCGTGATGGGATACATCGCGCATAATTCAATACCGGAAGCCAACGTGCCGAGGCTGATGGCTTCGTTCCCGTTCATCACTACAAACTCTTCTTTCGTATCCATCGCGGGAATCTCGTATTGGAAGTCCAGATTGGTTTTGGCCCACCCATATCCCCCATGCAATAATTTCAGATTAACGTCGACCACATCTTGTTTTTTCTTACGGAAGATATGTTTGATCTGCGCTTCCGCTTTTTCCATATCGCGTGAATAGATGAAACTCAGCATGCCGAGAACCCACATGTTTTTGCCTTTACGCGGATCGGGAATATATTTGGTTGCCTCGGCTTCCAGAGGGATCTCGATAACCTTGTAGCCTCTTTCTTTCAGATCTTTTAATGAAGCGGCATATTCATTTCGTATTGCCACAACTTCATGATTTGCCCATTTGTTGTCCAGAAGGATAACCGTTCCGGGTCTGAATGCTTTCTGGTCAATACGACCGTACAGAACCTGTTCATTCATGGCTACGACCAGATCGGCCTCATCACCCATATTGGTCACTTTTTTGGAACCAATACGGATACGGATACCCGATGCGCCCGCTTTGGATCGGGCCGGCGGTTGGATCTCAGCCGGAATGATCTCTACGGTCCATACGCCGTTACCCATTTTTGCCGATATCATGCCTAAGCTTTGACCGGCTTTTTGGGCGCCTTCACCGGAGTCACTGACTATTTCGATGATGTGTTGTTTGACCGTTGTTTTTTTAATCATGGCCTTCTGGTCCCCTCTGGAATGGTTGATTTTGATATTGTTCTGCGCTGCTTTATTTGAGCCTTTTATGCTCCTAAGTCTCTATACATACACGTAATTAATATATCCGATTCACTGCGAAAAACAATGACATTGGTCATGTTTGAACAATAAAAAATACTGCTCTGTAGTGTAGAAAAAATATACAATAAATGAAAAACCCGGTTCCTGTCTGCTAATTTTGCAGACAGAAACCGGGCAAAACATTGGGTAAAAAAGACTACCGTTTTTCGGTATGGCAATCCCAGCAATTCATTTCCTGCCATGCTTTGTCAACTTCGACCGGGTGCCGGTATTCCACGCCTTTCAAAGACATTTCCGGAGGATCATTCTCAAATGTCTGAGCAAGCAACGTATGGCATACATTACAGTCTCTGGAAAGCACTTTCCCTTCTTCATTCACATGTTTACCGTCGTGACAACGGAAACAGCCGGGGTAATACATGTGCCCGATGTTGTCATTGAATTTCCGCCACGTCACGCCCATCTCGGGAAAGAAATTCCGGCTGTATATTCCCTGAACCTCCGTGATCGCTTGCTCAATATTGCTTTTTTTGGTTTTAGAGACTTCTGGATAATTCGTTGCGTAGAATGCGGTCATGAGCGATCGAATACTATCCATGGCCCCGGTCGTGGAACCGTATGGCATTTGCAATGATTTCACGGCAACATTTTTTATGAAAGGCAAACCTATATCAATCCCGCCGGCCGTGATGGACTGATTAACCGACTCCGAAGGATGGTGATAGATATGGGTGGGCCGGTTATGGCAATCAATACAGTCCATTCTGCGCTTCTCGACATCATTTAATTGCTCATCCGTGATTTTCACTTCCGTACTACGATATACCGTTACTTTCCCGTCACGGCTCTTTGCTTTTACCCATGGTATCACCAGGCGTTCTCTGTCAATGGGCGCATACGTAATCTCATTGTTGATATTCATATGCCAATGGATCCCGTTCTGCGGACCGTGATCAATATTCCCGCCGCCGATCTTCATGAGTAGGTTCAGGCGCCATTTAGTATTTTTTTCATCCGAAATATAGTAGTCTTTGACCTGCTGTTTTTCGCTGAAGAAATGTTTCGGCCAGTGGCATTGTTCGCATGTCTGCTGGGCCGGACGCAAATTCTCTATAGGCGTTGGGATGGGTTTTGAATATTTATTAAAAAGAACCGAATAGACCTGATAGGAACCTGAAATCTTTGCTTTAACAAACCATTCCGCCCCCGATCCAATGTGACACTGAGCGCAGCCTACACGCGCGTGAGGTGAATTCTGATAGGCCGTATATTCCGGATGCATCACCGAGTGGCACATCTCACCGCAGAATTGATCGGAATCCGTATATTCATACGCTTTGAAACTCCCGAATGCCGACAATGCCAGAAAAAGGATAGTGCCGACCGATATGAATACAAATGCCGTTCGATGGCGGGGATTATTCAGATCAATGACCGGCAAATGCTCTTCGGTTGTCTTTCCCGCGAGTTTGAGCTTATGTTCGCGCCAGATGCCCCATGCGACAATGCAAAGACCCATGACCAGGAACCCGGGCAGGATGACAAATATGACCACTCCCATATACGCCTTGGGATGCGTCGCAAATATCTCGAGAACAAAAAGGAAGACGATCAAGCCAAAGCTCAATAAAGCCAAACCGGCCCCTAACAGGGAACGGATGTTATAGAACGACGCAGGGAATATACGTTTCATAAGCTCGCTTTCCTTCGGTATTCAAGGTACATGAATGAATATAAGTAAAGTATGGAACAAAACTAATTCTCAACGGCGGAAAACCGCTGGACAAGAAAATGCATGATTATTTCACCACGAACAAAGCCCTGCGGCCATGGCTAATTGTACGAAAACAGCATGGCGTAAATGATCCAGATCACAATGCTGAATCCTATGGTAAGCGCGGTCCATCCGAAAATGCGGATTGCTTTGATCACAATCGGCTGATACGGCTCAACCAGGTATTTTTCCAATTCGCCGCTGGCCACCATCGCTTCGTATTCGGCCGGTTTATCGCGTTTGAATTCCTCGACCGGCATACGCCCCGTGAATACAACGATATCCATCGGAAATTTTTCCGGGCGCAGATGCGTATTGAAAAAGTGAACGGTAAAGATGAAGCCCACAGCAAGCAACGCTTCATCGGAATGTACGATCGTTGCAATATTGATCGCCCAGCCCGGCAGCAGGTTCGTAAAGAATTCCGGGAACCATAACATAAGTCCTGTTGAACCGATAACCGCTACGCCCCAGAATACGGCAAAGTAATCGAATTTTTCCCAATAGGTCCACCGCCCATAGTTCGGCCGTTTGCCAATGCCTAAGAACCATTTGATAGAACCGATAAAATCCTGAAGATCTTTTTTATTGAACATGAGAGAACCCGGGTTGAAGATCATATCCTTCCAACTCTTGAACTCACGTCGTTTGCGTTTGGCCAGATCGAAAAGGTGCGTCCCAAAAATAATGAACATAAATACACCCGCAAGACGATGTATATAACCTGCCGATTCGAACCCGCCGAAGAGGCCGGATAAGAAACGAGCCCAGCCGGTATTCGAGAACTTGAGCGTGAGCCCGGTCAGTGCTAAACTAATAAAGCTGACGATCATGACAATATGAAGGATCCGATTCAGACGCGTGAAGCGCTGATATTGTTTTTCGTTCGGGTCCACGGCGTATTCTTTATGCGCATTCCGCATTTGAAGAGCGCGGGGCAACCAAAGCAACGTGTGCAATCCACCGAAGAAAAAGGTTGTAACAAGCAGCCCCGTCATGCCCCAGAATACCCAGAACAGTGCTGGATATTTATCCGGATCATGATGCGTCGCATGCGTCAGGTAACCTGCAAAACGGCGATTCGCCTCCGGATGACATTTCTGGCACGTTTCTACCACGTTCTCGCGGCTGAGATGCGATTTGGGATCGGAAGTGGGGAGTATATCATGAGCCCCGTGGCAATCATAACACTTTGCCGTTTTGGTATATCCCAATTGTGATACTTTCCCGTGATAAGTATCAAAATACGTTTTTGTAATGTCTTCGTGGCATTTGCCGCAGGTGCCGGTGATCGCAAGTTTGAATCCGGTTTCATCCGTCCGGCGAATGGTATGCGCGGTATGGCAGTCATTGCAAACCGGCAATTCTTTGTCGGAAGTGGAAACGCCTCGCGCATGGATGCTTTTGTTGAACGTATCTTCCACACCGCTATGGCATTTGCCGCACGTTTCCGGAATATTCCTGTAATTTACGCTGGATGTGGAATCCGAAGCAGGAAGTTCCCGGTGGGAAGAATGACAGTCCGTACATTTCGCCGTAACAAGCAAGCCGCTTTTGAGCAAGCCCTTGCCATGAATACTTTCCTCGTAATGTTCAATGATATTATGTTGTTCGCCTTTGTAACGCACGGCAGCCTTCTGGCCCTCACGATGACATTGCGCGCAGAGCGCGGGTATATTGGTCGGAAATATCGGCGATACCGGGTTCAATTTCCCCAGCACACCATGCGTGCCGTGGCATTCGGAACAAACGGGCGCGTTGGAATCGTTCTTTGCATGCATGATGCCGTGAGTACTCTGTTTGTAATCTTCACCCACTTTCGCATGGCAGGATGCGCAATCTACTTTCAGGGTCAGTGTTTCGCACGGACGTTCTTTATTCACGGGCGTCACGCCGGTATGGCATTGACTGCAGGCCACTTTGTAATGCATAGAACCGTTGACCTCGCGCTCATTCACATACATAGCGCGTCCGTCTTTGGATTTAAGGTCTTTTTTATCGTGGCATATCATACAGTCGGAATTGGCCATTCCCTGTTCGTAAAAAACTTTTCGCGCTTTATGCGGCTGATGACAATCCACGCACGCCGGAAGTACGTTGGCTTCTTTTTCCCACAATTCACCCTTGATGATCTTCTGATGTACGGCTTCGATGGCCTGGTGACATTTGGTACAGGTCTTGGCGATATTCGAACGTGCAATGGATGAACGATTATCGGTATGCGGCAGAATCCGGTGGGATGTATGACACGATGCACAGTTCGCGCTGACCGCGAGACCTTTCTTGAGCAGACCTTCGCCGTGAATACTCTCGGAATAATTCTCAAGTATGTGCGATTGCGGGATATCGTACTTGATCTGAACGGGCGAACCCTCATGATGACAGCGTCCGCAGAGTTCCGGGATTTTGATCGCGGTTACGGGTGAATTCGGACTGTACTTGGAAATGATGTCATGCGGAGCGCCATGACAGGTTGTACAGGTCGGAGCCAACGGATCCCCCGCTTTGAACGCCTGGCCGTGAAGCCCTTCGTCATAGAATTTCTGCGCGCTGGTATGACACGATCCGCATTGCGCTTTGGAAACGAATTCCTCATGCGGCATTTCTTTTCCGGCCAGTTCGGCATGACAACCCACACACTTCACATCCCTATGTGCTGAAAAACCGAATTTTTTCTTGCTGACATACAAGGAAACTTCTTTGTTGTTGCGTTTAACGGTTAGCGTGATGTCGTCATGGCAGTCAAAGCAGTCGCCGTTTTCCTGCGCACGCAGTCCCGAAGTGCACCACAGTACCGCAAAGAATATTGTTGCGCACAATGAACTGAATGATATATGTTGTCTGAATTTTTTTTTCATAGTGATAGTCATTTATGACGCAACGGTCTCATTTATTTTTCTGGGATTCTTCGAATTCCCGTTTTTTGATCTCGTGTAATTCTAATGGGTGTTCATCGTGCATTTCTTCCTCCGAGACTTTTCCCGTCAGCCACGCCAGACTCATGGGATATACATCGGGATTGAAGATCACAAAATAAAAATGCCATACGATGATGGCCAGCGTGGCCAGAATCGCTTCGTAGAAATGGATCGTCCGGGCAATATCCCAGCCTAATTTTGACAACATGCCCATTGACGTATTTTCAAACCACATGATGACGCCGGTAATAGCCATAACGATCGTTCCCCACACCAACGCCCAGTACTCGCTTTTTTCGATATAACTGAATCGACCGAACTGTGGCTTTTCTTTATTAACCCCGGCGTAATATCGCAGCGCCCCCATGACATCGGTGAGATCCTTGGGCCTCGGCAGAAGATCTTTGACCAGCTGACGTCCGCGTGGATTAAAGAAAATATAATAGATGTGATACAGGCTGGCCAGCACCATCGTCACACCGGCTATACGGTGGATCCAACTGCGGAATTCAAATGCATAATCGCTCAGATTTCGTATGGCTACTACCCACCAGGCTTCCGGATAACGCAGCATGAATCCGGTGATCACAAGTAGTATGAAACTGATGACCAAAGCGCCGTGCTGGAGCCTTTCATTGAGCGTCATACGTTCATACATCCGGTGATCAATCTCTTCCGGTTTTAGTAAACCCTGATGGATCTTGAGTTTCCTACGTACTTTTTTGACAAAATCGACGAGATTGTGTAGCCCCATACCGCCGATCAGAACCACGATCAGCCATAGATATAAGTTGGCTACCCAGTACAGAATGGGGTCTTCTTCCTTCGATGCGGTGGTAGAATGAACAGAGCCTATTGTAAAACGGGTATTGGCGCCCGGGTGGCATTTGCCGCACGTCTTTACGAGATTTTCTTTGTTGACGGTCGATGTTGAATCACTCGAAGGTTTGATATTGTGAGCCCCATGACAACTGGCACAGTTGATGATCTCAATCGCGCCTCCACGAACTGAAAGGCCGTGGTAACTGTCCGAGAAACTCTTGAATCGTTCTGTCGAGAGTCCGTATTTCTGGGACATTTTTACCGATTCATGGCAGGTTCCGCAGACTTTTTGCGAAACGTTCTTTGCAGATACAGGAGAATTCGGATCAGTGTGCTTCAGGATATCATGTTCCCCGTGGCAATCCGTACAAACCGGCGCATCTTTATTGCCTTTAAGCACCGCGGCCGCATGTACGCTTGTTGAGAATTCTTTTTCGACCTTAGCATGACATTGGGAACAAACGCTTTCGATATTCATCTTGTTGACTCGGGATTTTTCCGAGATGCTTTTGTTCATCTCGTGGCTCCCGTGACAACTTACGCAATTAGCCGCTTTGGCATTCCCGCTGCGTAAAGCCGTACCGTGAATACTTTTGTCGTAGGCAGCGATGAATTTAGTTCCCCGTACGGTCTTATCAGCAACATCGGGATTATCGAGATGGCAGGATACGCATACCTTCTCTTGGGCCAGTTTAAGCTGGACAGAGTCCAGTGCGGCGGTCACGCGTGTTATGTTGCTTTGGTGGCAATCGAGGCACATAGGCGCCTCTTTGATTCCCTTTTGAGCCGCCTTGTGGTGTTCGGAACTGGTGAATTTCTCAGTGACTTCGTTATGACATTTACCGCATGACTGAATCAGATTGCCTTTGCTGAACTTGGTTCCCTCGATCTTCGGCGACTGAACTTCATGGGTACCGTGACATCCTTTGCAGTCTACATCCTTAGAACCGCCGGTTCCTGAAGCTTTGACCATGTTGATATGAAATGCGTGTTTGGTCAGCGCTTTGTTGTGACAGGATAAACAATTGACCGCGGTCATCGGTTCTTTATGTGGAACATTGTCCGGGTCGAAACCGGTGTGACATCCCACGCAGGCAACTTTGGCATGCGTCGAATGGCCAAGCACTTTATCGTCCACAAAAAGAGAAACTTCCTTTTTGTTCTTGGTCATGGTCAGCGATTTGTCGTTATGGCATTCCAGACAGGCCTGATTGCTTTGAGCGATCAGCCTGGCACTCACGGTCAAGAGCAGAACAAAAATAAATTTGGCGCGTGTCATCATCGGTATCCTTATGCGATAAGTATCATTATAAAAAAGCCGCCAATCCAAACAGGATCGAAATTGACGGCCATCAATAAATCAAAAAACAGAGCTCCTGCCGGGTCATTTCCCTTTGAGCGTGGCGAGCCAGCTCGCGAGCTTTTCGATATCCGCCCCGGAGGTCTTCAGATTCTTCAAATGTTTCTTCCCGTTAATGGCTTCTTCTCTTCGCAAATATTTTACCAGCCATTCCGCCGTGCGTTTGGATCCCACAGCCGAGAGATCAGAAATGTCCTTTTGTCCCGTGTTCGTGATGTTCAATTCTTCGATCGAATGGCAGCGTTGGCACTTTTCAGCTAAAAAAATGTCCTTGGCATCAACATCTGTTTGGCCATATCCGCTTTGCGAAAAGAAACCGGCCATACCCACGGTGACCAACACCCAAAATACTTTTATTTTTTTAGTCATTTTTAATACCTGTATGTATGATGAAATCTTAAGTTAAGATACTAATTTATTAGGTATTTAACAACGACCGATGTCATATGATTCTATGACTTTTGTCATAAAATCAGCTGCATACGTGTGTAGCAAAATCAAAGTGTGGCAGGAGCAGCTGAATTGGATGTGTAAGCAATTAAAAAACAAAATGTTCCAGCAAAATGGTTTTTACCACATTCACTGGAACATTTTATGATTTAAAAAATAACCAAAAGAAATATGGACCGCTACTAATTATTTGGGCATTGGATGAGCGATCTTCTTGGACATTTCTTCAAAATTGAATCCGGCGAATGTCGGCGATTCTTCATTGTGACATTTTTTGCAGGTCGCTTCATCCGGTTTTACCAGACCCACTGTCGCGCCATCGATCTTCTTGGTGTAAACATCCGTCATGACCTGTTTCGTCCAATAATCGCCGCCGGCGCCGTGACACGATTCGCAGCCCACGCCGTCTTCTTTCTTATATTTCTCACCGAGGAACTTCGCATCCACGCCGAATGCATCGATATGGCATTTCACGCATTTGGCATCCTCCTGAGGATTGGTGACGCCAACTTTGGCGCCAAACTCTTTGGCCTTATCGGTTGCTAAAGTTGCAAAAGCGCCCGCATGTTTGGATTCTTTCCAGCTCTTATATTGAGCGCCTTTTTTATCCGACATGTGGCAAGGCTTACACTTGTCGGCGCCGACGAAAGTTCTCTGCGGCTCATCGCCGGTCAGTCCGTTCGTTTCCGTGGAAGGTTCAATATGATTCTTTACGTTGAAAGAGATCAGGAACAATGCAACGACGGTTAATACGAATGTTGTTTTCAATGTTTCCTCCTTGATATTTGGTTAAATGACGACTTAGTTCTCATCGGCCATATACGTGACAATCCATTCATATATCAAATCTTGATTTGCCTGACTGACACTCATATGCCCTTCGGCTAGTTTGGTAATCAGACGACTATTCGCGTCTCCCGGAATGACATTGGCTGTTGCGTCGGAACCGTTTCCCAAAACTCCAGCGTAAGTGCTGAGATCATAATTGCCGAGTTTCAAGCCGGCCGAGTGACAGGACGATGCACAGTTGGCGTCAAGGAACGGTTTGATGTCGGTTGTATAAGTCAAAGGAGTCGGCGGCCTTTCTTTGTAACTGGCCGTAATGTCTGCCCGATCGCTGCATCCGCTTATGAATAACGCAACAAGGGCAATAGTAACCGATAAAAATGTGATGACGATTTTCATGATGATATCCTATCTTTTCGATAAAATTCTCATTATTTCAATTTTTAAAACGAATGGCATCCTGAAGTAACACAGGACGGGTTTGCATTTTCAAGTTCATGACACGACGTACAGTTCTGAAGATCTTTTCTCCCCAGCTTCGCGTGCATACCGCCGTCCGTGGTATTCTTGAAATTCGGGACCGCATGCCACGCCGGTTTCATGACCTTGTTGCTTTCGCCATGGCATTGCCTGCAGAAGGACTCTTCCTCATGACAGCTCTGGCATTCCGTGGTCTTGGCCTTGGCATCAAAACGGTGCGTAAAGACGTAATCCAGCGCATGCGATTTTTCAAGGATCATCGTGTTGTTCCCGCCGGTGCCCGAAGGAGACATAGACGATTTTAATTCGCCTTTGTTCTTGAACTTCTGGAGATTGCCGCTTTCATGGCATTCGGAACAACTCTCTTCCTCGTGACACATCTGGCAATTTGCCGTTCCAGCAGCCGCAACAACTTGCTTGTGCGTGCGCACAAAATCCATACTGTGATCGGCCGGTTTGATGAACCGGATATCCGTATGGCACGTGCGGCAATCATTGCCGGCTTTTTCACCGTCATGACAACCCATGCACGATTCCATTTTAGGCAGCGCGCTGACGTTAACGTAATCTTTTTGCGCTACATCGGTATGACAGGACTCGCATTTCATACCCTGTGCGGACATGTGCAGTTTGTGGGAAAATACCAGTTCGCGTTTGGGATTCTCAAAGGCGGAATAAGGTTCGGCCTTTTCAAGATGGCATGTTTTGCAGTCGGTCGTCTTCTGATCATGACAGGTATAACACTGATCCATTTTACCCAAATTATTATCCGAAGATTTCTCGCTTTTTTCAACTCCTGAGTGGCACTGCGCGCATTCCGCGCCGGCGTCGGTCATATGAAATTTATGGCTGAATTTGATCAGCTGGCTGCGATCCTCTTCTTTGTAAATGTCGTGATACTTGTGTCCGAACATTTTCTGAACCAACTGGGATTTTAAAAATAAACCCGAGACCGCCTCACTTCCGACGCCGGATAAAGAGATCATCGAAAGGATCAAACCTATAAAGGGAATGATGAGTAATAAAGAAGTTTTGTTTTTCATGTTCTTTCACCCGTTAGAGTTTATGAAAAATCCAATAATTGGCTCTGACAAAAAGCCGGAGATCGTATTTGCTGCCCGCATAGATCGGCGAGGTCTTGATATTCTGCGATAAGAATTGTCCTTCCACATCCACGTTCAATGAACGAAGGATCTCGTAATTGACCCGTGCCGTTGCTGTGAGGCTGGTATTGGTCTCGCTCAACACCTGGCGTTCCAGATTGTTTGGATCCCAAAATGGATCGACCGGACCAAAACTTTTCTTGCTGATATCATCGGCCAGATCGAATCGCGCGTAAGATATGGAGCAATCCGTTCTCAGTTTGTCATTAACAGGATAATAGGCCGACGCGCTGATCATGTTGATCGTCCCGCCGTAGCCCAATCGATACTGATAATTCAGGTTCGTTCGCCAAAATCCTACGCCTAAACCATACCGCCATGCGTCCTTGAGATCGTAGAACACGTTAGCGTATTCTGCATTGACCGACCATAGATCGTTGATACGGTAATTACTTCTGAGCCAGATCTCCTGATTGGTGTGCATTTCGTCGATATTGATGAAACTATTGCTGTACGGCAGATACGGCCTTCGGTAAATGTATTCGACGCCAACAAAAAGATCTTTGTTATGATGGTACTGCACATCGGTAGAGATCCTGCGGATATTACTCCGGTGCATGTCGTATTCAGCGTGATAGAACCAGTTGACCTTTCCGAAGAACATGCGGTTCAGATCAAACCCGATCAGGCGTTCTTCCATATTCGAGCGCTGGATCAGACTGTCGCCGCCCAGAACATTCTGCACGTACGCATAACGCCCTTCCCTTCCTTTATCAACAAAGGTCAATGCGGCGTTGGTTTGCAGGAATTTCGAAGTCGATACTTTCGCTCCGAGTGCATGGCGTTCATACGGATTCAGCATGGCGACCGAGCCGTCCTCCGGAGGCAGTGTGCCGAAATAGGCAGACGCCTGGTATTGACCCGCATTGGAGTAATCGGCACGAATACCATCGATCGTCGGGCTTCGCAGGCCGGTCAGAACCTGTTGCCGCCCTACGCGCAGGTCCAGTTTATGTGTTTTTTGATCCGTGTTCTTCCACTGCGCATACATGCTGTAGATACGGTATTCCGGATTCTCCGTCGTCTTGGCGCCCATATCATACGAACCGCGGAAGTATGTGTGAAACGATAAGTTCGGCAAGCCTACGCCGTTTGCGTGAATAATGGCGGTCTGGTAACCCCGGAAGCTTTTCGAAGTCGTCGAATCGGCAAACTGATTCTCCCAGGAATAAACCGACGTGGAAAACCGTGCATTCAAAGTCTGCGCTTGCAACAGTGCGGGTAAGAACAAGAAAGTCAACACGAAAAACAATTTCGATTTCATTGTGACCTCTTCATTACAGGTAGAGTTAGATAAGTAGATATTACTACAGCCTAAAATTGTGTAAAAAAATTGTAAAAATCCAATTCTTTTTTTTGATTTTTTTTTTAGTTAATCATAAAAAAGCGTCCCGCCGTGTGGCGGGGCGCTTTTTTATTAGTACGATTCTCAGAGAAAAACAAGATGAATATTAGAAACCGGCAGCCGTCATGGCTTCGATCGTATTCTGTAACAGAGCATGTGAGTAATCGTAGTTATGAATACCTAAGCTGGCTTCTCTTAAGCAGAACTGGAAGTTGATCATAGCACCGATCTGCAACGCTGTCAGTGACGGAAATTTCGGTTTAGCATTGTTTGTTGACGTATTAACCGCAGGGTTTCTCCAATATCCGTTCGGATTAGAACTGGCATCATAAATATTCAGATAGCCGTCATAATTGTTGGTCGTTAAACCGGCCCACAAATTGAGTTCTGCATCTGATTCGGTATGAAGAATATCAGTACCGCCGCCCGCTGCGTTGATCTTGGTTGCCAGCGTATTGAGCAGCCCTTTGATCGTATTACGCGGTGTAGTCCAGTAAGACGCATTGCTGGATGTGATCCCTGTGTGGCATCCGGACGTATTGCAACCATTGAAATTTCCTGCGACCATGAAAGTATGACCCCCTGATCTGCCGGAACGGTTTGCCATATGGCAATCCTGGCAAGATGCAACCGATGTATGCGTAGAATTGGCATAGCTTTCGGAACCGGCAAACTGAACACCGCCCTGACCAGCATAAACCGCACCTACAACGCCGTAATGAACATGCGTTCTGTAGCTCGGGATGATCTTGTTAGGATAAGCATTACCTACCGCTGAATCATACAGTACGGTGGCCGGTGACAGTACGAGAGAATCATATTGAACACGGTTGCCATTGGTATAGCTTGAGCTATAGGTCAGTGGACGAGGTTGATGGCATTTTGCGCAAAGATTGGATTTTCCGCCATCGGCCGTCAGATTGATCGTCTTGGATGCACCCCACATGACCATGGGAACAGCCGCCGTTGTCGTCAGAGCAGCGTCAGCAGCCGTATAGGTCGTATGCAGCGCTGAGTGGCAGGTTCCGCAGCGAATTTCGCCGAGGGCCTTATCCGCGGTCGTGGAATACTGTAAAGCATATTTCGGAGGGGTAGCCGTATTCAGCGTGAATTGACCGGTAGCAACAGTTGGATTTGCTACAACATACAGGAAAGCTTCCTGCGCATGGCAAGGCGTGCAACCCGTGTTGCCGGCTTCTTCAAAAGCCGCTTCGCCGTAATAGTGTTTCGAAAATTCAAATTCAAGTGCCAGTTGATCAACAGAAGCCGGACTATGACAATCTTTACAGGTTTCTGCTGCATTGACGCCATTAATGCCGTTAATACCGTTGATGCCGTTCGTGCCGTCGGCGCCCGCAGGACCTCTCGGACCTTCGCAGCTGATCATGACCAATACTGCAAGGGGCAGTACCATAACAGCTAAAAATCGAAATGCGTTCTTCATTTTACCCTCCGCGATTAGCGTTAAATTAGGTTTTTGAGTAACTTGGGAGATTTTTAATTTCAACTTTGACAAAAAACATACTAAAAACATACAAAATCATTACAGTGAAAGATAAACTATGTAGTGTTTTTAAACAATGACTTTCGTCATGTTTTTGTAAAAAATTGAGTTTTTTGGCGTTTTTTTATAAATTTTTACACATTTATTAAATTGCTTTAAAGTAAAAAAATACAAGGTATTAAATATATGGTATTGTTTTTTTGATCATTTTTTCACAATTATTTGTGAAATAAATGACGATTATTCAATTTCGTTGAAGAATTAAACTGTGGACAAATTGATTTGAGAAAAAAAAAGGCAGAGAGGGCCGGGCTAATGAGGATTCCCGTTTCTCTGCCGTTATAAAGTAGGGGGTATGGTTGCGGTAGTAGAATCCCCGCCCCGGATGGGGCAGGGACTCAGAAGCTTTTTATTTTTTTACTTTCTCATTAATGACTGCTTGGGCCGCCGCTAACCGCGCAATAGGTACGCGGAAAGGCGAACAGCTTACGTAATTGAGGCCGATCCCGTGACAGAATTCTACTGACTCAGGTTCCCCGCCGTGCTCCCCGCAGATACCGATCTTGAGGTCTTTGCGGACTTTTCGGCCTTTTTCGATTGCCATCTTCATCAGGATGCCGATCGAGTTCTGATCGATGACCTGGAAAGGATCCACCGGTAGAAGTTTCTTATCGAGATATTCCGGAAGGAACCCGCCGATATCGTCGCGGGAGAACCCGAACGTCATCTGCGTAAGGTCATTCGTTCCGAAAGAGAAGAACTCGGCATCTTCTGCAACCTTATCCGCCGTCAAGCAGGCGCGCGGTATCTCGATCATCGTTCCAACCAGATGCGGGATCTTTTTCATACCGAATTTTTCGAGGACTTCCTGATAAACTTTTTCAACCACGGCTTTTTGATTCTTCAATTCCGTATTGGCCGCGACTACGGGGATCATGATCTCGGGAAATACTTTCTTGCCTTCTTTAAGCAGTTCCGCTGCCGCTTCGAAGATCGCACGGATCTGCATTTCCGTTACTTCCGGATAGGTCACGCCGAGACGAACACCGCGGTGACCCATCATCGGATTATTCTCATGCAGGTCTTCGGCGCGTTTATTGAACTGTTCTGCCGTAATGCCGAGGCTTGATGACAATTTATTGCGTTCTTCTTCATGCTGAGGAACGAATTCATGCAACGGCGGATCCAACGTCCGGATCGTGACCGCATGTCCGTCCATCGCGGCGAGCGTGCCTTTGATATCCGATTTGACGTACGGGAAAAGCTCGTTCAATGCGGCGCGGCGTTCTTCCTCATTCTTGGAAACGATCATCTTGCGCAGAAGGAAGAGAGGTTGTTCGGAATGCTTGCCGTAGAACATATGTTCCGTTCTGAATAACCCGATGCCTTCGGCTCCGAAAGCGCGTCCCTTGGCGGCATCTTCCGGTGTGTCGGCGTTGGTGCGAACTTTCAATCGTCGAACCTGATCACATATTTTCATGAATTCGGTAAAATTCGGATTATCTTCAGCCGCTTTGATCATCGGAAGTGAGCCTTCATACACGTGACCGGCCGTGCCGTTGAGCGTGATCCAGTCGCCTTCTTTGATCTTATGGCCATTGACCATAAAATATTTCTCATGAAGATGGATCTCGATCTCGCCGGCGCCTACGATACAGCATTTGCCCCATCCGCGGGCAACCAGCGCCGCATGGCTGGTCATACCGCCGCGGGCAGTAAGAATGCCTTCAGCCGCCCGCATACCTTCGACGTCTTCCGGATTGGTCTCATCGCGCACGAGCACCACTTTTTTACCTTGTTTGTACCACGCCACAGCATCGGCTGCCGAAAAAACGGCCTGGCCTGCCGCACCGCCGGGGCCTGCGGGCAACCCTTTGGCGATCGGTGTCATTTTAATCTCCGCAGCAGGATCAATAATAGGATGCAGGAGTTCTTCTAACTGCGCGGGGGTAACGCGCATGATAACTTCTTCTCTGTTGATCAGTTTTTCTTTGAACATATCCAGCGCCATTTTCACAGCCGACGGGCCGTTGCGTTTTCCGACGCGGCACTGAAGCATCCACAACTTGCCTTCCTGGATCGTAAATTCGATATCGAGCATGTCGCGATAATGTTTTTCCAGTTTTCTTTCGATCACATGCAGTTGTTTGTAGGCGCCCGGCATGGCCGTTTCAAGAGACGAAAGATGCTCGTTGTGCGGATTCTTTCCAATTTCATTTAGCGGATTCGGCGTGCGGATGCCGGCAACAACGTCTTCGCCTTGCGCATTGGCTAGCCATTCGCCGTAAAAATGATTATCGCCCGTAGCGGGATTACGCGTAAAGGCTACGCCGGTGGCGGATGAATTGCCCATGTTTCCGTATACCATCGCCTGCACGTTGACCGCCGTTCCCCATTCATCCGGAATGCCTTCGATCTTACGATATGCAATGGCGCGCTTGCCGACCCAGCTGGCAAACACGGCGCCGATAGCGCCCCAGAGCTGTTCCATCGGATCTTCCGGGAAAGGTTTGCCTAATACTTCATGAACGCGTTTTTTATATGTTGCAATAAGCTCTTTGAGATCGTCGGCTTTCAGGTCGGTATCTTGTTTCACGCCGCGGTCCGCTTTCAGTTTATTGAGATCGCCTTCAAGCAAATGACGGATTCCGTGCCCGTCCTTTGGCTCGATACCGGCGGCTTTTTCCATTACGACATCGGAATACATCTGGATCAACCGCCGGTACGCGTCGTACACAAACCTCGGATTCTGAGTTTTCTCGATCAGGCCCTTGCAGGTGACGTCATTCAACCCGACGTTCAACACGGTCTCCATCATGCCAGGAAGCGAGCGGCGCGCGCCGGAGCGAACGGATACCAGCAAAGGATTTTGCTTATCGTCAAATTTGGCTCCCATGATCTTCTCGACGAAAACCATGGCTTTTTCAACCTGAGCTTTTACTTCAGGAGGGAATTTTCTTTTATTCTTATAATAATAGGTACAGACTTCCGTAGTGATCGTAAATCCGGCGGGAACGGGGATACCGATATTGGCCATTTCGGCAAGGTTTGCGCCTTTGCCTCCGAGCAGGTTCTTCATATCGGCTTTGCCTTCGGCTTTTCCATTGCCAAAGGTATAAACCATCTTCTTGGACGTGGTTTTACTGGGCTTGCTTTTAGGTTTCTTTGCCATACTACACTTAACTCCTACTTATGAGACATTCTTGAATTAATGAAATGTAAGTTATCTGATATAATTAAGCTAAGACATTGGTCATTATAAAACATGATTTTTGTCATGTTATGATGAAAAAATCAACAATTTTTGATTTATAACGAGTCTGCCGAGGGCGCCAGTCCAAATCCCAAACACCACATAACAAACAAGCCTCAAATCCCAAAAACACAAAACTTCAAAAAAATAGCTTCAGGTCATTGATTATTTGGAATTTATTTGTGATTTGTCTTTTGGAATTTGGAATTTTTCAGACCTTCAAAAAATTTTTTCAATTCTTCCCGCCTCTCTTTCGGCAGATCGTGCCACCGGATACCCTCGATCGCGCCTTCCAGCGCGCATAGGGCGCTCAAACACGCTCCCTCATCCTCCATTTTAAGCCTGAGAAATGCTTTTTCGGCGCCGATCTTCTTCAGTTCGTGATAAGAATGAATGTCAGCGCGTTTCAATTTTTCCGCCATGACCTTACCTATATTTGGCAGGCGGCTGATCTCATGCTTTTGACGATTTCGAATGGAGTGGGACATTTATATCACCTTTTTTCTCATTATATCATCATGGAAAATTGAACAGGATGAAACGGATCTAACCGATTTACGCAGAGAAAAACCATCACACGATTATTTAAAAATAAGTAATTTTGCCTTAATCAGTCTGATCCGCGTCATCAGTGTTCTGTTTGACCGGCGCTTTTCCAAAAACGATCGTATCCGTCGGCGCCGCATCGTGGCTGAATCCAACCGCGACCAAAGCCCCAATGATGCCGAGCCATATTCCTTGAGTTCTCCGTTGATCCTCATTTTCCTTCTTCCCGAATCCGGCTGTGGAATAAGTGATAACTCCAGGAGAAAGGCCTATAAGGAAACCCGCGAACATGCCTTTGGATAAATTTTTGAAACGTATTTCTTTGATCGACCCTGTACTAATGATCGTATCCGTATTTACTCCATCCCATTGCCCATAGACCAAATCCGGAGTTACCCTTATCCTATCAAAAAATAACTTCGTGCTGTCACTCATCAACACGATCGGCGAGGCGATCTCTATGGGAACAATGGGTTCAGCTTTTGCGCCGATGTCAACATGGCGCGATGAAGCGCAGGAAAATATAAAAAAAACAAATGATAGAAGACCGGAATTCGTAAGTATTTTAATCGGAGGATTCATATTAATCAAAAAAGGGCGAAGAATCCTCTTCGCCCTTTTACATTCACTGTTGTCAATTACTTCTCCTGCGCTTCGACCACCGCGATCGCCGTGATATTGACGATATCCTTCACCTCGCTGCCTTTTTGCAGTAAGTGAACGGGACTGCGCATACCGACCAGGATCGGGCCGATCGCTTCCGCGCCGCCGAGCCGCGTGAGCAATTTCACCGACGCATTCGCCGATTGCAGTTCCGGAAACACGAGCACGTTCGCGCCGCCTTTGAGAGAACTGAACGGATAATATTCATCGATGATCTCGGGCACCACAGCCGTATCGGCCTGCATTTCGCCGTCGATCATCAGATCGGGCCGGCGTTTGCGCACGATCTTCAGCGCTTCGCGGATACGGTCGCCGTCGTCACTCTTGACGCTGCCGAAATTGGAATACGAGATCATCGCGACCCGCGGTTCGATATTGAAACGTTTTGCCACGTCGGCGCTCATGATCGCTATCTCGGCAAGTTCCTCCGCCGTCGGCATGATATTCACCGTGGAATCGGCGCAGAAATATATTCTGTCTTTGATGATCAGCATATATACGCTGGAAACGCTGCTGATGCCTTCCTCCGTCTGAATGATCTGCAGTGCGGGTCTCAATGTTTCGGGATAATGCTGGCTCAGTCCGGCAACCATGCCGTCCGCATCGTCCATACGCACCATCATCGACGCATAATGCGTCGTGTCATGCATGTGCGCTAAGGAATCACCTTCCGTCACGCCCTTGCGCTGGCGCAGAGAGTAATATTCTTTGGCATAGGACTCCAAACGCTTTGACGTTTCAGGATCCAGGATCTGTATACCCTTGAGGTCGAGATCCAATTCCTTGGCCACACTCTTGATCTTAGCTTCCGATCCCAGCAATACGGGTTTCGCAATGCCTTCGTCCTGTACGATCACTGCCGCACGCAGAACTTTTTCGTCCGCGCCTTCCGGATACACGATTCGTTTCGGGTTGCGTTTGGCGCGGTTGATCACCGTGCGCATCACTTCGCGGGACTTACCGAGACGGTTCTCTAATTGTTCTTTATACTGTTCGATATCGATCTGGACGCGCGCAACGCCGCTGTCTATGGCGGCTTTAGCAACGGCTGCCGCTTCCCATATCAATACGCGGTAATCGAACGGTTTCGGGATCAGATAATCTCTGCCAAAATGCATTCGCTGATTTCCGTACGCTTTGGAAACGGAATCCGGCACATCTTCTTTCGCTAATTCAGCCAGAGCAAATGCTGCCGCGCGTTTCATTTCTTCATTGATCGCCGTCGCGCGTACGTCCAATGCGCCGCGGAAAATGAAGGGGAATCCAAGCACATTATTGATCTGATTCGGATAGTCGGAACGGCCGGTTCCCATCATTGCATCCGGGCGCGCTTCCATGGCATCGTCATAGGTAATTTCCGGATCAGGGTTGGCCATCGCCATGATAAGCGGATCTTTGCCCATCGATTTAACCATTTCTTTGGTCACACAATCGGCTACAGACAGCCCTGCAAATACATCGCAACCAACCATAGCTTCCGCCAACGTCCTGGCTTTGGTATCATTTGCAAGCGCTTCTTTGTATGGGTTCATGCCCGTGGTACGGCCTTTGTAGATCACGCCTTTGGTGTCGCACAAGATCAGATTTTCTTTTTTCACGCCGAGGCTGATATAAAAATTGGCGCAGGCAATGCCGGAAGCGCCGGCGCCGTTGACCACAACTTTGATCTTATCCAGTTTTTTGCCGACAATTTCCATCGCGTTCATCAGCGCGGCGCCGGAGATAATGGCCGTTCCGTGCTGATCGTCATGGAATACGGGGATCTTCATCGTCTTTTTTAATTCTTCTTCGATATAGAAACATTCCGGCGCTTTGATATCTTCAAGATTGATGCCGCCGAAAGTGGGTTCAAGCAACTGCACCGTTTTGATAATTTCATCCGCATTATGCGTATCCAGTTCGATATCAAAAACGTCGATGTCGGCAAAGCGTTTGAACAGCACGCCTTTACCTTCCATCACCGGCTTGCCGCCCAGTGCGCCGATATCGCCGAGGCCCAGTACCGCGGTGCCGTTTGAGACGACCGCAACAAGATTACCTTTAGCGGTATAAAGGTAAGCGTCTTCGGGATTTTTTTCGATATGTAAACAGGGTATCGCTACGCCGGGACTATAAGCTAATGAAAGATCCCGCTGGGTGGTACACGGTTTCGTCGGTATAACTTCAATTTTTCCTTTTCGCCCCATCTTGTGATAATCGAGGGCTTCTTGATCCTTGATCATGATATTCCTCCTGCAGTCGTAACTGTTCAAAAAAGTTTCTTCAGTAGTCACCACGAAGTGGCAACCTTGGATTTTCAGAACAGCATCCGAAAGCGTCAAAAGTCAGTTTAGAATAGTATTAGTTGTTGAATGTAAAAGAACAGAAAAAGTTCGCTTCTGTAACGTTTTTAGCAATAGAATTTAATGAATCAAACCAAAAAAAAACATGACCTACGTCATGTTATGGGATTTAAATAAAATGTTGTAAAAGACAACGTAGAAAGGATTTACAGATGTGATTTAAGCTGCAACAATACTATGGTCACCGATTATCGACGACGCTGACGGAAAATCACTGAACACGTATGACCATGAGGGTCGTATCATCTTCCGGGCGTTTAGTGCCCCCGAATTCTCTCAACCGGTCACGAAGGACCCTGACCAATTCCTGAGGAGCGGCATTAATGTGATCTTTGGCGATCTGAAGAAGACGTTCATCCCCGAATTCATCTTCTTCGGCGTTGTGCGTTTCCGTGACGCCGTCGGTATAAAATACAAGAAGATCGCCGGGACGCAGCTGTACGGTGGCGGACTGGAATTCTGAATTTTCGATGAGCCCTACTGCCGCGCCGGTTGGCCTCAGCCACAATGCCTCATGGTCGTTCCTTAAAAGCAGCGGCGGATTATGCCCGGCGTTGGTATAGGTCAGCGTACGATTTGACTTGTTGAATTTCGCAAGAAAAAGCGTTA
>CAZHUW010000016.1:10424-29984 GCA_964535295.1 uncultured Bacteroidota bacterium | reverse complement strand
TGGACGATTCATCATACAGCCTCTGGAGAGAGGTTTCGGCGTAACTATCGGGAACTCGATCCGTCGGGTTCTTTTGTCGTCTTTACCGGGCGCAGCGATCTCGTCCATCAAAGTAGAAGGCGTGTTACACGAGTTTTCGACGATCCCGGGTGTGACCGAAGACGTTTCTGAAATGATACTCAACCTCAAAGGCGTGCGGTTTAAATTGCACAACAAAAAGCCTGATAAAGTGGTTGTTCATTTCAAAGGTGCCGGCGAGTTCACGGCGGCGTCGATTCAAAAGGCGTCCAACGGCGCAGATTTTGAGATTCTTAACCCGGAACATCATATCGCAACGCTCGGCAAAGAAACGAATTTTGATATCGAATTGAGGATCGGACGGGGAAAAGGTTGGGTTTCTGCAGAAGAAAACAAATTTCCAGATATGCCAATAGGTACTATACCCATTGACTCAATCTACAATCCGGTAAAAAACGTTCGTTATTCCATTGAAAGTACGCGTGTCGGACAGCATACAGATTTTGAGAAGCTGATCCTGGAGATTACCACGGATGGAAGTATCACACCGGATGATGCGTTGACGATCAGTGCCCGGCTATTGAGAGACCACATTCAATTGTTTATTAACTTTGAAGTGGAAGAAGAAGGCGACAACGGAGAAATCGAAGATCAGGAGATCATCCGCATCCGTCAGCTTCTCAAGATGAGTGTGGATGAGTTGGAACTCTCGGTGCGTTCGCATAACTGTCTGCGCGCCGCCGGAATCAAAACGATCGGTGATCTGGTAAGCAAGGATGAATCAGAAATGCTCAAGTATCGTAATTTCGGGCGTAAATCGCTGACCGAACTCAATAAAATTCTCGAAGAACGCGGCATGCACTTCGGGATGGATGTTACCAAGTATTACAACGGCGACGAATAAAACCATAACTTTTGATAGAATTATAGAGGAACGATGAGACACGGCAAAAAAGGATTTAAGCTGAGCAAGACCGCCAGCCATCGCAAAGCGCTGATCAAAAATCTTTGCAATGAACTTTTCAGACATAAACGCATCACCACCACAATTACCAAAGCCAAGGCCGCACAGCCGACCGCAGAACGATTGCTGAGTTATGCGAAAAAAGGCGACCTCGGCGCTCGCCGGGTGCTGCTGAGCCGTTTAGGGAATTACCGCGTTCTTTTGACGCCGGTGAAGGATACCGCGGATAAGAAACTTGCAAATAAGACCGTTATCCAGGAATTGATGGACGATATTGCGCCCAAGCTGAAAGAGATGGATGAAAAACGTAAATCGGCCAATCCGAACTATACCGGCGGCGGATATACACGTATCATGCGCTTGGGTAAGCGAAAAGGCGATGCGGCGGAACTGGCCGTGTTGGAGATCGTAGGCTACGAAAATGTTCAGATCGAAAAACAAAACACGTCGATCTCTGAAAAGGAAAACAAAGCCAAACGGAAAATGACACTGGCCGAACGTATCAAAGCGAAAAAAGAAGAGATCCAGGCCTCCAAATAAATTTTAATCGTAAGGGATTTTTATATGCCGCGTAAGAATAAAGAAATTGCTGAAGATGCCGAGGCAAAAACATCGAAGAAAAAACAAACTGCTGCGTCGGTATCCGATACCGTGTTGCCTAAAATTCAGTGTTTCAACGGAAATAAAAAATTAATTTGTGCGAATTTGCAGCTTGACTCACATAAGTGCAGTGCGAAATCAATAGCCCAAGGACGCCTCGCTACCGTGCGCATTGGCAAGAAAAGACGCTGCGATATGTATGAAGAAACCGCTTATTCTGCATAGTGACAATCGATCTTCGAAAACGTAAGGCAATCATGAAAATGGTTGCCTTTTTTATTTATGTTTAGTTTATTGTAAAAACCAATCCTTCTAAATTGTATGCGCTCTTCAACACTTTCCATTATCATATTGTCTCTCTTGCATACCACGGGAGCCTTTGCTGAAAACCCCAAAGCAGTAAAGGGTCTGTGGGTTGTCAGAGATGTCCTAAAATCCAAATCTGATATTCAAAAAATGTTAGCGGATGCGGAAAAGGCTCATATAACCGATCTTTTCGTTCAGGTTCGGGGGCGCGCCGATGCCTATTACAAAAGCGATCTTGTTCCAATGGCCGACGGGCTGGATGGTTCTTTTGATCCGCTTGAATACTTGTTGGCCCGATCCAGCAAATTCAAAGTTCATGCCTGGTTAAATGTCTTCTATCTTTGGTCGTCGGAAACGGGTCCGTCGTCAAAAGAACATTTGTTATTTACGCGTGCTCAATGGAGCGCTGTATCCAGCTCCGGTATCTCAATGATTGAGGAAGGCTTGAAAAGTCTTAAGGAAAAAAATAAGGAAGGATATTTTATATCCCCAGCTAACTCAGATTTTCAAGAATATTTCCTTAAAGTGATCGATGAGATTGTCAGCCGTTATAAAATAGACGGGATCCATCTCGATTATATCCGATATGCCGGCGCAGAATACGATTATTCCGAAGCCATGCGCTCAAAATTTATCTTAAGTTATCATTCGGATCCTCTGCAAATGATAAAACGAATCAATTTAGACGGAAAAAAAACGTGGTTTGATAACGCATGGGCCGAATTCAGACGGAAAGAACTTACCACGTTTGTTTCTAACGTTCACACCCAAGTTGTCTCAAAGAGTTCGAATATACGAGTTTCCGCGGCCGTTTGGGCGGATCTGAATATGGCAAAAAACGAACTTTTCCAGGATTGGACGGAGTGGCTTAAAAAAGGATACATTGATCTTGCCGTTCCAATGAATTATGCAACGGATAATAATGTATTTGAAAGACGGATTAAAGATGCGCAATCAGCGCTACCGGACAGTGTTTTTTACAAAAAAGTTATTATGGGTATTTCTATGTACAATCAGACTTCTGCAGCTATGAACGAGAAGATCGAGATTTGCAGAAAATATGGAATGCCGGGCATCTCTTTTTTTTCGTACGAATCGGTCAGAAAAGACAGAAGCTATTTCCAAAAAATGGCTGAGACGGTTTATCGCCAATAAAAAAACCATTGCTTTTATTCCAGACAATATTATCTTAAATAAATGAAAACGATATTAAGATTTTTTAAACCGCCGGATGAATGGCGTCTAGTGGTCAACCTTCTGTTGGCAATATTCATCGGGATCGGATTTCTAGCGGTATACATTTCAAATGCGCCGTCTTATCTTTCCGACAGGCCTGAAACGTGTATGAATTGCCACGTGATGGCGCCGCAATATGCAACCTGGCAGCGCAGCAGTCATGCGCGGGTTACGGTATGTAATGACTGCCATGTACCGCACGATAATTTCTTTAGAAAATATGCTTTCAAGGCTCAGGATGGCCTACGGCACGCAACGATGTTCACGCTCAGACTGGAACCGCAGGTCATTCACATCAAAGAAGCCGGAGTAAAAGTGGTGCAGGAAAACTGTATTCGTTGCCACAGTTCTCTGGTCAATGACGTTTCGGCTCACAAAGTCACGGGCGATAACTACCTGAACGGGGAAGGGCGTCTTTGCTGGCAATGCCATCGCGAGACGCCGCACGGGCGGGTCAATAGCCTGGCTTCCGTTCCCTACGCGCGGGTACCCAGACTATCGTCCGTTATCCCTCAATGGATCGAACAATTTCTAAAAGAGAAAAAATAAATTGAGCGTCTAAGAGGCAATCGTGCTTCTTTGCGTCTAGGAGACCTTATGAAAAATATCATTCAGATCGTTCAGGAAAAACCATGGCTTGGCTGGGTTTTGTTCATGGCCACGGTAGTCATCGTTTTTTTGATCGGACTTTTTGCCAATTCAATCATGGAGAGGCGTACGGAAGAGAAAATGATGTTTCGTATAGAAAAGCCCATTGCCGATTGGGAGCCGCGCAATGAAGTGTGGGGTGAAAATTTCCCGCGTGAATTCGAGACCTATCGCGCGACGGCCGATACGAGCTTTCGAAGTAAACACGGCGGAAGCGCAACGATTGACATGCTCAAAGAGTACCCCAGCTTGGTTGTTTTATGGGCCGGTTATGCTTTTTCCACGGACTTCAATCAGGCGCGCGGACATTATAATGCGATCAAAGATATCCGAAACACCTTACGAACCGTTCCGCTACAACCAGCCACCTGTTGGACCTGCAAAAGCACTGATGTACCGAGAATGATGAATGAAAAAGGCGTTGCCGAATTTTACAAAGATAAATGGATCCATTTAGGCGAGGAGATCGTAAATCCAATCGGCTGTCAGGATTGTCATGATCCGAAAACGATGAATTTGCGGATCACACGTCCGGCCATGATTGAAGCTTTGGCACGGCAAGGAAAAGACATTAAACAAGCTACACATCAGGAAATGCGATCGCTGGTATGCGCGCAATGCCACGTGGAATACTATTTTAAAGGCAAAGAAGAAAAGTATCTTACCTTCCCGTGGGATAACGGTTTTCGTGCGGAGGATATGGAAACCTATTATGACAAGATCCAACACGTCGATTGGGTTCATAAACTCAGCAAAACGCCTATGCTGAAGGCGCAGCACCCCGATTATGAAATATTCAAGACCGGTATTCACGCAGAACGCGGGATCTCCTGTGCGGACTGCCACATGCCGTACCGGAGCGAAGGCGGTGTCAAATTTACCGATCATAAGATACAAAGCCCGTTGAATAATATGGCGAATGCGTGCCAGGTATGCCATCGTGAAACGGAAGAAACGCTGAAGAAAAATGTATACGATCGGCAGGATAAGGTCATTGATATCCGCGGCCGGCTGGAGGAAGCGCTGGTGAAAGCGCATATTGAGGCGAAAACGGCTTGGGACAACGGCGCTAAAGACGATGAGATGAAGCCGATATTACAACTGATCCGGCAGGCTCAATGGCGCTGGGACTATTCGGCGGCAAGCCACGGCGGTTCATTTCATGCGCCGCTGGAGACCGCCCGTGTTATTGGTGACGGGATCGAAAAAGCGCAAGGAGCTCGTGTTTTACTGGCGGAAGTTCTGCTGAAGCACAACGTCAAACTTCCGGTGCAAATGCCGGATCTGTCCACGAAAGAAAAAGCTCAAGCCTATATCGGTCTTGACTTAAAACAACTCAACGCTGAAAAAGAAAAATTCATCAAAGAAATAATACCGCAGTGGGATGCCAAGGCGAAAGAGCGGGAAAGCAAGATGAATATTGTAAGCAGTAAATAAAGAGAGGTAATAAAAAACCCGCTGAATAAGCGGGTTTTTTATTTAAAAGTACTAATGACGGTGTCGGCCATTCCGTGAACCTCATCGGTTTGCAAATAATCGGTCGTATAATGAAGACCGCGGCTCTCGTGACGCAGTTTGGCGCAGCGGATGATAAGCCGGGCCAGTTTGGCCAGATTTCGCAATTCGATCAATGCCTCCGTAACTTTTGTTCCCTTATAAAAATTCTCGATCTCTTCGCTGATCAAAGTAATGCGCCGCTCGGCACGCTCCAGCCGTAAATTAGAACGGACAATGCCGACGTAATCCCACATGATCTGTTGAATTTCTTCGCGGTTGTGTTCGATCAGGATCCATTCTTCCGTGCTGAATGTTCCACTCTCATCCCATTCGGGAAATTCAGGTATGTCCAATTTATTCGCTGCAAGAAGTTTGCTTGCATGTTCATACACCTGATTGGCGAATACGACCGCTTCCAATAACGAATTGCTGGCCAATCGATTTGCGCCATGCACCCCGGTAAGCGCCACTTCTCCACAGGCATACAACCGCTGAATATCCGTTTGGCCGTGGATATTCGTTTGTACGCCTCCGCACATATAATGCGCCGCCGGTACCACAGGTATGGGTTCTTCGGTAATATCGATCTTGAACTTAAGACAGCTCTCATAAATATGCGGAAAATGTTCGATTGTTTTCTGAGCATCTATATGGCGCAGGTCAAGAAATACACAAGGTTCTCCTCGTTTTTTAATTTCCGCATCGATTGCACGTGCTACGATATCCCGAGGTGCAAGCTCCTTCTGTGGAGAATACCTTTCCATAAAACGTTCACCCCCAGCATTGATAAGATATGCGCCAAATCCGCGCACCGCTTCGCTGATTAAAAAGGACTGTGCTTCCGGATGATATAAAGAAGTAGGATGAAACTGCATGAATTCCAGGTTTCCCACACGGGCGCCTGCACGATAAGCCATCGCAATGCCGTCGCCGGTTGCGATCTTTGGATTGGTCGTATGTTTATACACCTGGCCGCACCCGCCGGAAGCGAGAATAGTGATTTTGGAGAGGAATTTCTTTACAATATTATTTCTAATATCCAGTGCATAAGCGCCATAACAATGGATATCCGCAGTATTTGTAACGGTCTTTTTCAGATGGTGTTCTGTGATAACTTCGATGGCAATATGATCTTCGAAGACTTGTATGTTCGGGTTGTTTTTAACGGCCTCAATGAGTGCGCGTTCGATCTCACGCCCGGTAAGATCTTTTGAGTGAACAATCCGGTTCTTCGAATGTCCGCCCTCTCTTCCGAGATCCAGATGGCCTGACTTTTCCGTGAACTTAACACCGATCTCCATAAGCTCCCGTATCGCCGAAGGACCGTTGTGTACGATGAGTTCGACCGCATCGCGGTGGCACAATCCGGCACCGGCTTTGAGGGTGTCATGGATATGCATGTCAAATGAATCTTCGGCCGCAATGACCGACGCAATTCCTCCTTGTGCGTAATTTGTGTTGCTTTCACTGTGGCTTTTCTTTGTTATCACGGCGACGCGGCCAACCTGCGCACATTTAAGCGCCGCAGAATAACCGGCGATGCCAGTACCGATAACAAGGAAATCGGTTGTACTTGCCATAATTTGGATGATTAAGCGACTACCATTTCTTTAGGATAGAGCGTTTCGCTTTTGGAATGGCCGTTGTGATCGGAATAGGATTTTTGATGGGCCAATGCCGCTTTGACAAATTCACGGAATAACGGGTGCGCTTTGATCGCGCGTGACTTGAGCTCGGGATGGAATTGAACGCCCACAAACCACGGATGATCTTTGATCTCGATGATCTCAACCAGTTTGCCGTCCGGTGACATGCCTGAAAAACTCAGGCCGTTCGATTCAAAGGTTTCAATGAATTGATTGTTAAATTCAAAACGGTGACGGTGCCGTTCGCTGATCAGATCGGATTGATAGGCCGCGAAGGCTTTACTGTTCTTCTTAAGAACGCACGGATAAGCGCCCAAGCGCATACTGGCGCCCATCTCTTTAATGTTTTTTTGCGATTCCATGAGATCGATGACGGGAAATTTAGTGCGTTTGGAGAATTCGCTGCTGTTGGCTCCCGGATATTTACATACATTCCTGGCAAACTCGATACTTGCGCATTGCATCCCAAGGCAAATTCCGAAGAAAGGGAGTTTATGTTCACGCGCATACTGAACGGCTTTGATCATGCCTTCGATCCCGCGCTCACCGAAGCCGCCGGGAACCAAAACGCCGTCGACTCCGTCGAAGATCTTTCCGGGATCGCCGTCTTCCAGCCAGACCGAGTCGATCCATTGCACATCCACTTTGGCGTTATTCTCGACACCCGCATGGATGAACGATTCAAGGATGCTCTTATAGGCATCCGGTAAACCCGTATACTTCCCGCAAATGGCAATTCGAACATGATTTTCCGGGTGATAGATCTTATCAACAAGGTTGGTCCATTGAGGAAGTGAAATGTCTTTACCTCGGAGATTTAGTTGTTTGAGGACGAGTGTATCCAGTCCGTTTTGATGCATGATCAGCGGCACTTCATAAATTGAAGACACATCGGAAGCTTCAATCACGGCATCGGTATTGACATTACAAAAAAGTCCGATCTTTGCGCGCAGTTCACGTGAAAGTTTTTTCTCCGAACGGCATAACAGGATATCGGGCTGGATACCGATCTCGCGCAATTTCATCACACTGTGTTGGGTAGGTTTTGTTTTGAGTTCATCCGCTGCTTTGATAAAGGGAACCAGTGTGACATGAATATTGATTGTATCGCGCGGGCTGCCTTCGAGGCAAAATTGACGTATGGCCTCAAGGAATGGGAGGCTTTCTATATCACCGACCGTGCCGCCGATTTCCGTAATGATGATGTCATATCCTTCAGCGGAAAGGCTGGAAATCCGATGCTTGATCTCATCCGTGATGTGGGGAATGACCTGTACGGTTGCGCCGAGGTAGTCACCCTTGCGTTCACGGTCAATAACGGTTTTGTAAACCTTGCCGGTGGTGTGGCTGTTTCGTGTTGTCATATTGACGTCGATAAATCGCTCATAGTGGCCGAGATCCAGATCGGTTTCTGCACCGTCGTCAGTAACAAAAACTTCCCCGTGCTGATAGGGGCTCATGGTGCCCGGGTCCACGTTGATATACGGATCAAATTTTTGGATGGACACACTAAAACCGCGGGTTTTGAGGAGCATACCCAAACTGGCCGCAGCAATGCCTTTGCCTAAAGATGAAATGACGCCGCCCGTGACGAAAATATATTTTGTACGCCTTTTGGTATTCTTAGAGCTTGCCATGAATTTGGGGTTTTAATTTAAAAATTATATAAAAAAAGGAGACACGGGTTGTGTCTCCTCAGTCTTTACGATCCGATAACTTTTGGTACCGTGAAATATTGCCATGTTTTTTCCGGTGCATTCTGAAGGACTTTGTCAATTGGAAGGCTTTCCCCGATTTCGTCACTCCGAAACACGTTGTCATAACGGATCGGGTGATGGGTTTCTTCCACAGAGGACGTATCGATCTCGTTCAATTTATCAACATATTCCAAGATCCCGTTTAGTTGATACGTGTATCTTTGGAGATCGGTGTCATTAAATTCTAAATTAGCAAGGGTCGCGATCTTCTTGACATCGTCCAAGGTGACGGACATATGAAACGCTTTCTTTTTAAACTGGGGCAATATAGGGCAAAAGCCAAAAAATGTCAAACTATTTCTAAGCAAGCATAAGTCAGTATTTAAAATTGATTTATTGTTTTAATAAGTATATATTTCTCCTATCCATTTTTGACAAAGGATGAAAAATTATCGTGTACAGTATCCTGATCGTTTGGTCCTTTTTTATTGTTCTTTTACAATCGGGTCATGAAACGTCATTGTCCGGATACAAAGCGCTGGTCCGAACGACCGTGTACGAGGATGGTTCGATCTCCCGCAGAGTTGAGCTTGGACTAAATCCGGATATCAAAGAAGGCATTCAATTCAAAAAGACTTTTCTTTCTGAGAACGGTTACGATGTTTACGAAAGATCAACGGACAGCAGTTATTATCTGGTGGCGACAAAAGCTACCGGGGCTTTCAGTAAGAATGAGAATGTTTTTTCAGATGGGATCAGTTCCATTTCGGTTCGCAGGGCAGGGGACGAATTTCTATATCACGAGGAATTTTTCAGCGCAATTCTTCAAGAAGAGGTTGAGAAATCGGACCTAAGGAATGACGAAGCGACCGCAAAAGTTTTACTGGCGGATACGCGGTTTGATTTTGTGGCTAAGTTACCGGGTCGGATATTAAGCGTAAATGCCGGCGATTTCGATAAGGATGAGGCGCGCTGGACATACGACATCGAGCAGCTGTTCAAGCATACATCATTTACCATGGAAGCGAGAAGCTCGATCGTGCGGGAAGAAAGCCTGATTTGGGCAGTATTTCTGATAGGCCTAATACTGATGGTCATCGGCATTCTGTTACTGATCAAATCGAAGTTAGGATTTAAAAATTTCACGTAAGAATAAACCTGATGTTCAACCACAAAAAGGGTGAGGAGTTATGAGTTACAAAGAAGAAGTGCATGGAGATGTTTACGTCCTGGCTATCAAGGGAAAACTGATGGGCGGTTCAGAAACCGCAGAAATTCATGACCGTGTCAAAGAATTGGCGCAGGTTGGCGTCAAGCGCATTGTGCTGGACCTCGGTGGCGTCAAATGGATGAACAGTTCCGGCCTCGGAGCGCTGATGTCCAGTATGACGACCATTCGAAATGCCGGGGGCGATCTGAAACTTTCTTCCGTTGCAGAAAAAGTTGAGAGTCTGTTGATCATTACGCAGCTGTTGAAAATTTTTAAAACTTTTGATACGATCGATGCGGCCGTCAAAAGTTTTCATGAATCATAAAAAAAGCGTTCTTGATTGCGTACCGGTCTGGTAACCGATCCCACATACCTGTTGCACAGGAATGAGAGCGGATCGCATCCTGAATGCCCTGAGAGGCTTCAGAGGATCATAGGCGGTTTGAATGAAAAGGGATTGACGAATCAACTCATTCCTTTACCTGCGCGTATGGCGGAAGATGAGATAGTATTGCATTGCCACACGCATGATCACCTGGAGAGGATCAGGAGAGCCGGAGAAAATGCTCCTTGTTATTTGGATGCAGATACTTTCGTCCATCAGGCTTCCGCTGAAGCGGCGTTCAGGGCGTGCGGCGGGGTCATGGCGGGTATTGATGCGGTTGCGGATGCGGAATGTGACAATGTTTTTTGTGCAGTGCGGCCGCCGGGACATCATGCGGAATCCGACCGCGCAATGGGTTTTTGTTTGTTGAACAATATCGCCGTTGGCGCCCGGTATGCGCAGCGGATTCATGGGCTGAAAAAGATATTTGTTCTTGATTGGGATGTACATCACGGCAACGGAACCCAAGAAATTTTTTACGAAGACGAGACGGTATTTTATTTCAGTATTCATCAATTTCCTCTGTACCCCGGTACGGGGCACAGGGAAGAGACCGGCAGGAACCGTGGCAATGGGTTTACGCGCAATGTTCCTCTTCCTGCCGGATCCGGAGATGATGATTATCGGAAGGTAATTCAAATAGAATTTCAGGAATCGATTAGTTCTTTTCAGCCGGATCTGATCATGATTTCGGCCGGATTTGATGCTCACAGAGATGATCCTTTGGCGCAAATGAATGTGAGCAGCAACGGTTTTGCCGAATTGACGCAACTTGTAAAAGACGTCGCCGGCAGGTGCTGTAACGGGCGCATCGTTTCAGTTCTGGAGGGAGGATATGATTTGGAAGCTCTCGCTGATTCCGTTTGCGCGCATATACAGGTTCTGCTGCATGATTAATGTTATTCTGAACAGTCTTCTAAAATCAGCGATCTGTATTTTTATAGCGGGCTTATTAAATTCACTCGTGTTCTTTGAACTTCGTGCACAGGCTGTCACCGACAGCCTGAGTACTTCCGGTTCGCAAAACCGCGCGTTTTCTGTGGATACGTTATACCGTTCGCCGTGGGGCGCGGTCGGACGTTCTTTCTTGATTCCGGGGTGGGGACAATGGTATAATGACAGCCAATGGAAAGTACCGGTTTTCGTGATTGGTGATGTATCGATGATGAGTATTTACGTGGTCAAAAACAGGAAAGTCCGCCGCATTGAAAACCAGAGAAAACAAATCGACCGTCAGATTAAAAAGGATCCTTTTTTGACAGACGAACAAAAGCGGATCTTGCGAAGCCGTTATAACAATCTGACGGGAAGTTTAGACGGCGCACTGAATGACCGCAATCTGTACGGTTGGCTTTTTGCTATATCGCATTTACTCGGCATGGTGGATGCTTATGTGGATGCGCATTTATATAATTTTAATGATAAAATGGACTTGGCTTATGACCCTGAAATGAATACCGTGTACTTGTCTTGGCGAGTTCAATGGTGAAATTTTAATCAGTCAGTGAGATACGAATAACAGCTACACATAAAAGGAATGCAAAGTGACGGAATCGATGACGGCACCTGCGCCCGGTGATGGTCAAAAGGCGTTGCAGGATATATTAGTAGTCGATGACGAGGTCGATAATCTGGACCTTCTTAAACGTACGTTCCGCCGTGAGTATAATGTTCACACGGCTAACAGTGCGCAGGAAGCGCTTCGATTGCTTGAGAATCAGGAGTTTGCCGTGATCGTCAGCGACCAACGTATGCCGGAAATGACCGGTGTGGAATTGTTGCAACGGGCCAGGGAAAAATATCCTTACACGATCCGAATCCTGCTCACAGGGTATACCGATATCAACGCGCTTGTGGATGCGATCAATATGGGGCACGTGTACCGGTATGTGACCAAACCATGGAGCCGAGAAGAAATCGTAATGACGGTCAAGCGCGCCGTGGAACATTATGAAACGACCAAACACAATTTTCGTTTGCTTGAAGAATTAAAAGTTAAAAACGAGCAACTTGAAAATAGTTACAAAGAATTAAAACGCCTGGATGAACTTAAGACCCGATTCATGGTGATTTCGAGCCATGAATTACGAACACCGGCATCGATCATTTCAGGGAATCTGGAACTTTTGATGTCCGGCGCCATGGGAGACTTTCAAAAAGATCAGAAAGAGATCATTGAAAATGCGTACAAAGGTACTGCAAGATTGATTGACCTTATCGAAGACGTACTTTCGGTTCTTCGTATTGATTCACACAAACTGAAACTGAACATCAGTACGTTCAACATGCGCGAACTTATCGACGAAAGCATCGGAGCCCTTAAAATATTTATCAATGAACGTAAACAAACGGTCGTTAATAATATTTCAGCGATTGAGCTGGAAGCCGATCGTAACCGTATGTATCAGGCGATCATTAATCTGTTAAGCAATGCCATGAAATATTCCAAAGACGGCGCAACGATCGAATTCAAAGGCCAGGTTGAGAACGGAGCATTCCATATGATCTGCAGGGACAACGGGATCGGTATCCCTAAGGGTGAACTGGAAAAAATATTTGAGAAATTTTATCAGCTTGGCGACGCCGATCAGCATCGAACGAGCAAACACAAATTTATGGGCGGCGGCAGCGGTCTCGGCCTCACGATCGTAAGGGGCACGATGGAAGAACATAACGGGAAGATCTGGGCAGAAAGCGATGGACCCAATACGGGAACTTCCATCCATCTGATCATACCAATGCATCATACGCCGGGCGGGGTTTCATCTTAAAGAAAGAGAATTCGTATCATAATGCAGAAATCGGTATTGACGTATTCACACAGCCTTCTGTTACCGCTGACCCGTTCGTGCGGAATACATTGCAACTATTGTACGTTTAAACAGAACGACGGGCTATTGATGACGTTTGACGAGATGGAAAAATACCTTGAGGCGCATGCGTCTTCTGGGATTTGTGAAGTTGTTGTTGCTTCAGGACAGTCACTTGGTAAACTGCCTGAAGTCACTGAAAAATTAAGCAGATTAGGTTATACTGCTTTTACAGAATACGTAAGAGATATTTGCCATCTGATACTTGAAAACGGATTGCTTCCGTCCTTGGATATAGGTCCGCTGAGCGCTGCTCAGCTTGAAATGTTGGCGCCTTATATAAGTTCTGTGACCTTGCTGCTCGAAAATATTAATAATGATTTTGTGGTGACCATTCAGGAAGGAAAAAGTATTGACGAAAAATTAGAGTGTATGTCCGATGCCGGTTTACTAAACATTCCGATTACAACCGGATTACTTGTTGGGGCAGGAGAAACCATTGACGATGGATTTGCGACATTGGGGGCTATCGAAGAGATTCATGAAAAATACGGACATATTCAATCGGTTGTATTTCAGCCTGTTATTTCTGACGGGCGTTTCCAGGTCTCTGCGATTGCAAACGAAGAAATGCAGTTGTTGATCAATTATTGTAAAAAAATCATGCCTGAAGTTGCGGTAAGCGTACCGATTCAATCGGCGTGGCCGTGGCTGGATTCCCATATTTCAGGTGTCGATGATTTGGGACATGTTTTTGAAGGAACGGATGGGATCGATCGATCCAAACCTTTTCCCAAGCTGACCGAGATCGGACGAATGGCGGGTAAAGCAGGATATGACCTGAAGGCGCGTTTCCCGATCTTCGAAGCCATGTATAAGCGGGCGTCGGTTTCCGAAAAAATGCAATTAGCCATGAACCAATGGATCGATAAAAAAGAATACACGTCATATCGGAATTAAGCATGCAGAATTTTCAAAATGTCAAAGTGATCACGCATCCGCTTGTTCAGCAGAAGTTGACCTATCTGCGTGATAAGAATACGAGTACTCGTGAATTTCGCAAGCTTTTGAGCGAGATCACGGCGCTGATGTTATTTGAAATAACCGAAGATCTTCTCACAAAAGATGTGGATGTAGAAACGCCGCTGGAGAGAACCACATCCAAAGTATTGAAAGACTATGTGGTATTAGTTCCGGTGCTCCGTGCCGGTTTGGGCATGCTGGACGGCGCGTTGGATCTTATTCCCAACGCCAAAGTCGGTCATATCGGACTTTATCGCGATGAAAAAACACTGCAACCTGTTGAATACTATGCTAAGTTTCCGCCGGTAATGCCGGAAGCGATCGTGATCATGCTGGATCCCATGGTGGCAACGGGCGGAAGTTCTTCCGCAGCTATTACGTTACTCAAAAAACGGAACGCTAAAAAATTAAAGTGCCTCTCGCTTGTTTCCGCTCCGGAGGGAATAAAAAAAATGCAGGAAGACCATCCCGATGTCATGATCTACACGGCAGGTGTCGATCGGAAACTGAATGAACACGGATATATCGTTCCGGGTTTGGGTGATGCAGGAGACAGGTTGTATGGAACAAAATAAGGATTTATCCGTGAATCATATACCGAAGGATCAAAAAAGAGCACCCGACTATCAGCTTGTCATACCGAGTTTACTTGAAAAACTCAGCGAAGTTGAAGAGCTAACTGAAAAAGTAGCCGAACAGCACGATATTCTCGAGGATGACAAGGACAACCTGGCGATCGCCATTACGGAGTTGACGAACAATGCGATCATTCACGGCAACAAATTCGATCACAAGAAAAAGGTTACGATCAGTTTTTATTTTGATGATAATGAAATATGTGTATATATAAAGGATCAGGGTCCCGGTTTTGATCCGCTCGCCATCGGCAACCCTCTCGATCCTGAAAACCTGCTGAAAGAAAGCGGACGGGGTATATTTATTTTGAAATCCATTATGGATGACGTTCAGTTTCAAGTCAGCGAATTTGGTACGGAAGTCAAGATCATCAAAAAAATAAAACATTCATAAAACCTTAAAGAAGGTGTTGTTAATGAAAAAATATCTTTTAAGTGTCGTGTTTTTAGCGTGTGTATCAGGGCAGATTTTTTCGCAGGCCGAAGCCGAATCGGACCCGTACGAACAAAATTATGAATCGGGTGAACAGAAGATTCGCGGCGGCTGGGGATTTAATGTGCAGATTTCTTCAGAAGGTTTTATTCTTGGGGGTTTGTACAATTATAAGATCGCAAAATACACGTTTTTTACTACTTCTCTCGACATGTTTTGGGTGCGGGGCAAGGACGAACAACAGGCCATTGACCCTGTTACGGGATTTCCTGTTACGATAAATTCCGAGACCATCCTTGTTTTGCCTTTACAATTTAGCATTAAGAGAAGAATTCTTGGTGAGAGTATCTCAAATACGTTGCGCCCGTTTATCAGTTTATCTGTTGGAGCAGTAAAAGCTTGGTATTTGGACGGTGACATTAAGAGATCCAAGCTGGATAGTATTACCAATTTTGATTTAAATACGAGTCAATTTGCCCCAACGGGTTCGATAGGATTTGGCGCTGATTTTGGAAAGCCGGGACAAAGCGCTTATGGGCTCGATCTGAAATATCAATTTTTGAGATTTGAGCATCATTTAGGTCTCAGAAAAAAGTTTGATAATTTCCAGCTCGGCTTCCACATGAATTTCTAGAAATAGACAATGGAGATACTTATTAAAAATAAAAAAACGGTTGTCGTTGCCATGAGCGGCGGCGTCGACAGTTCCGTATCGGCGGCTCTGCTGAAAGAACAAGGATATGACATCATCGGTGTCACGATGAAATTGTGGAACTATGACGATATCGGCGGAGTGAACCGGGAAAGCGGATGCTGTTCGATCGATACCGTTCATGACGCCCGAGTCGTTTGCGAGCAGATAGGTGCGCCGCATTTTGTGTGGGATCTGAGCGAAGAATTCGGCAAGGCCGTCATCGATAATTTTGTGAATGAATATCTTGAAGGGCGGACACCCAATCCTTGCGTCATGTGCAATAAACATATCAAATGGGGAACTTTCCTGACCAAAGCCAAACATCTTGGCGCCGATTATGTGGCCACCGGCCATTATGCGCGCTCGGTTTTCGATGAAACCACCGGAAAATACACTTTAAGGAAAAGTTACAATCTGAAAAAAGACCAGTCATATGCATTATGGGGTATACGGCAAAACGCGCTGGCGATGACATTGTTTCCGATCGGTGAAATGACCAAGGATGAAGTTCGCGAATATGCCGCCAAAGCGGGATTGCGAACCGCAAAGAAGAAAGAAAGCCAGGAGATATGTTTTATCACGGACAACAATTACAATCGTTTTCTTAAAGAAAAAGTTGATGGCCTCGAGAACAAACTGGCGCACGGCAAGATCATGACGGAGAGCGGTGAGGTGGTCGGGGAACATGACGGATATGCTTTTTACACGATAGGCCAGCGTCGCGGTGTTGGCGTGGCCATGAATTCACCGGTGTACGTGACCGAGATCAGCGCCAAAAACAATATCATTTATGTCGGTTCAAAGAAGGATCTTCTTGCAGACGGATTGACCGCCTCGGAAGTTAATCTGATCCGTCATGAAAAAATTGACGGCAAAATTCGGGTGACCGCGAAGATCCGGTATAACGACATCGGACATGCGGGTACCCTATCGGTAAACGAGAACGGCGAGGTCCAGGTCGAATTTGATGAAGCTCAGCATGCGATCACACCGGGTCAGTCCGTGGTCTTCTATCATGAAGATGAGGTTCTGGGCGGCGGTATTATTGATAAAATATTAAAACAAATTCCGGAATTGGTATAATAAAAAGAAACTACTTTATCAAACATAAAAGCGAAGGCCAACTTCGCTTTTAATTTTTTAGGGGTATTGATGTCTACACACAAGACTATATCAAAAATCACGACAGAACAGCTGCGTAAAATGAAACAGGCCGGCGAAAAAATTACTGCGCTGACTGCATACGATCATATCATGGCAAATTTACTGGATGCGGCGGAGATCGATGTGATCCTCGTCGGCGATTCGGCTAGTACGGTGTTTGCAGGTAATGCGACGACGCTGCCTATGACCATGGAGGAAATGCTGTATCATGTACGGGTGGTAACGAAGTCGGTCACACGTGCGCTGGTCGTCGCCGATATGCCGTTCATGAGCTACCATGTAAGTATTGAAGAAGCGATCCGCAACGCGGGCCGTTTTATGAAAGAAAGCCATGCTGAGGCGGTTAAACTGGAAGGCGGCATCGAGTTCCTTCCAACCATCAAACGGTTGGTTGAAATCGGCATACCGGTCATGGGGCATCTGGGATTGACGCCGCAGTCAATCCATAAATTCGGCACCTACCGCACACGGGGAACAGAAAAAGCCGAAGCAGAGAAGATCGTAAAAGACGCTAAGGCATTAGAGCAGGCAGGGATATTCGCGCTGGTGCTGGAGAAGATACCGGCCTCCTTAGCAAAAAAGATATCGAAATCCATTTCAGTTCCGACGATCGGCATCGGCGCGGGCGCGTTTTGTGACGGGCAGATCCTCGTATCGCACGATATGCTGGGATTGTATGAAAAATTTCATCCTCGGTTTGTAAGGCGGTATGCGGAATTAGGAAAGATTATGCGTCACGCATTTACGAAATACCGGGAGGATGTGAAACGGGGATCTTTTCCTGGAGAAAATGAGTCGTATTAATGAGAGCGTCAACTAATAGATAAAAGTTTCTTTGAACCAATTATAGAACCACAGCGTCACTGTGGTACCCAATCCGATCATCAGTAATCCTATCGTTGTCGAAATCCATCCTCCCCACACGCCGATATTTGCATACGTTTCGCCCTTCGAAGAATATGGCGCTTTTTTCAACGCTTTTAATTCCTGATTTCCGAAAATGATTGCCATGATCCCCGGGACCGGGGCACAAAAGACTACAAAAAAAACCGATGCCATACCGGCAACACCAAGCGACATAGCTATTTTAGCGCGTGTCGACGGCGGATGATCCTTTGCGTGCGTGATGATATCTTTTGGATAATTATAAGTCCGTTTAGGCGCCGGAAATACGTACCCGCAACGCTCGCATTGTTCAGCCTCATCCACATTATTCGTTGTGCAGGTCGGGCACATTTTCATAAGAAGATCTTTGCAGTTTTATTGCCAGAAAACCGTTGATTCAGCTATGCAAAGGTACTACGTTGCCGAAGCATCTTAAGTTGCTTTATTTGTAAGCCGGGATACCGGTGACGCTCTCGCCGATGATCAGCGTATGAATGTCATGCGTCCCTTCGTACGTTTTTACCGATTCAAGATTCATCATATGACGGATCACCGGGTACTCGTCAATGATGCCGTTCGCTCCGTGAATGTCGCGCGCCATACGGGCGATCTCAAGAGCAATGTAAACGTTATTTCGTTTGGACATGGAGACCTGATTGAATTTCATCGTTCCTTTGTCTTTCAGACGCCCCAATTGAAGAACGAGCAATTGTCCTTTGGTGATCTCGGTGATCATGTAAGCCAGTTTTTCCTGGATCAACTGGAAACCGGCAATGGGTTTGTCGAACTGAATACGGTTGATCGAATAATTTAAAGACGCATCGTAACAGGCCATAGCTGCGCCCAGTGCGCCCCAAGCGATCCCGTAACGCGCCTGAGTGAGGCATCCCAATGGCGCTTTGAGCCCTGAACCGTGAGGAAGGATATTCTCTTCAGGGATTTTTACATCCTGCAGAACCAATTCGCTTGTGATCGATGCGCGAAGTGAGAATTTACCTTTCATTTCCGGCGCGGTAAAACCGGGTGTTCCTTTTTCAACTAGAAAGCCTCGGATCTCGCCGTCCAGTTTGGCCCATACCACTGCCACATCGGCGATCGTGCCGTTGGTGATCCACATCTTGGCGCCGTTCAGGATATAATGTTTCCCGTCTTTGACAGCGCGCGTTTTCATTCCGCCGGGATCCGATCCATTATCCGGTTCCGTAAGACCGAAGCAACCGATCTTCTCGCCGGCCGCAAGCTGCGGCAACCAATATTGTTTTTGCTTTTCCGTGCCGTATGCAAATATTGGGTACATGACCAATGCGCCTTGCACCGAGGCAAAACTTCGTACTCCGCTATCGCCGCGTTCCAACTCCTGCATGATCAGGCCGTAAGCCACATTATTCATACCGGCGCAGCCGTATTGCTCAGGCAAATTGGCACCGAATACGCCCAACTCCGCCATCTGTCCGACCAGATCCATCGGAAATGTACAATTACGGTTGTGTTCTTCGATCACGGGCAGGATCTTGTTATCAACGAATTCGCGTACGGTGTCGCGCGTCAATTTTTCCTCGTCGGACAATAAAGAATCGATCTCGATATAATCAACGCCTTTGAACTTCGCGGCCATGGGTACTCCTTTTATTCGAAATGTATTGCTATGAATGAACGTTAAACAAACAAAAACGAGATCAACGTAATTGATCTCGTTTTATGGATCGACT